>CAUTOX010000058.1:0-13397 GCA_963539665.1 uncultured Treponema sp. | reverse complement strand
GCTTTTCATCTTGGACATACTGTTCTATGTCATTCATTAGTTCTTTCTGATTACCCTTCGCGCTCAACAGATAGTCGGCTTTTGCATCGATAATTGCTTGTGCAGTCTGTATTTGACAGTTTAAAGCATCGGCAGCTGCCATGCATCCTTCTATCTCAAGCGTCTTTATCAGCTCTTGTACCGCCGGTATCTCGTTACTCTTTGCAAGAGAGGGAATGAGTGAGCTTACCCAGCTTTTCATACACTGATTAAGTAATTCAGGGCTTACCATTGCCAAAAGACTTAACAGCCGCCAGTAACACGGTATTTTTTTTATACCGAATTCTTTCTCAAGAAACGCTTTTACATGCTCACTCGTTGCCCACGAACGATGATAACCGCATCTTTTATGCTGCAAAAATATCCGTCGTACTCCCGTTCGCTTTGAAGCACTTCAAGTGCATCTTCTAATTCTTCCCACCTCATGTTCTCACTTTAGCATTTTTTCTTCTTTTTTTAATACCTTCACTTAAAAATTGATTTCCGCAGCCACCTTGCCGGTCGTTGACTTCACATAAAGCGGCATTTCCTATACTCTAGCGGGCGTGAAGAGATACGGCATATTCCTCATTTGTTTTTTATTTTCCGCGTTTACGGGACGCCTCTTTTCACAGCAAACCGGGTATGCGCTCTGCACGAATCTTCTCAACTCGATTCAGACCGGCGACTTCCGCATAGAAACGGAGCCGCTGGCATACTCGGAGGAGGGCGGATATCCATTCAACATACAGCTTTCCTTTCCCCAAAAGCTCGGCTACATTCCCGGCCTTGTCCCTGTCGAGCAAGACGAAGCCGATTTGTATCTTCTTATTCCAGCCGAAGATGCGGCAAAACACGTGCAGCTTATTTCCGATTTTATCAGTGCGCTTGCGGAAACCAAACGCGACTACCGGCTAAAGGTTGTTTTTTCCTACGGCGACTATCCGCTCGTCGGATCTGACTCCGAGCTGAACGGCGCGCAGGTCTTTCTTAGCGGCATCGTAGGCGGCAAAGGCATCAGCGTCATCTGTCTGCGCTTTTCGGAGGGGGAAAATACAGTCTTTGCCGGCGGCGGAAAATATGCCGCGCCCAAATACCTCGTAAGCCTTGCGGCCGCAGCGTTTCAAGAGGCTGCCATGCCCTATACGCTTTCCGGCGGAATGCTGCTGCCGCTCCACCGGTTCGGGATTTTAGAAAGCGGCGGCCTTGCGGAGCGCTTCCTCAAAAACGGTTTTCCTGCGCTGACGGTCAACTTACAAACGGCCTATAAAAATCCGGGCGAATATCAAAAGACGCTCGCATTTCTTGAGCGGCTGGCGGACGCATACGACACGGACAAGGCGGCGGAAAAGGATTTGCATTTTACGGCGATAAAAATTGCCGGGCGGACGCATTTTATCTCCGGCGCAGCTACCGTCTATGCCTTCATGCTGGTTGCCTTTATTGCGCTCTTTTTTTTATGCGAGTTTTCGTTTTTGAACGCAGAGCGCGCCAAAAACATCCTCCGCGGCGTAAAAAAAATCTGGTATCTCATTCCGTTGACGCTGCTTGTAAGCGCGCTCTCCTTGATGCTCGGCGGAAAACTTGCCGATTTCTTTTACGCGGTCCTCCGCATCAGTAAATTCGAACGAGTTGCGCTCAAAATTATCGCCGGGTTCAGCATTATCTCCGTGCTGTTTGCGCTATCGGCGCGTCTGCATGGCGCGTTCGATTCAAAATCATACGCATACCTTCTGACAATCGCCGCTGCCGGAAACCTCTTCGCATTCAGTATGCTGGAAATTGCGCTCTTTTATCTTTTTGCGGCAGAATTTGTTATCGTGTACGCATCGCGGGCGGTAAAAAGAACGCTCTGGCTGTGCGCGGCGGCGCTCATTCTTGCGCTTCCGTTCATTCCGTATGCCGTTTCCGCGTTAAAGTACCTCTCGGAAAACGCCGTAGCTTCTCTTGCCGGCCCCTCCATTGCGCCAAACCTGCTCTTGGCCGCCGTTTTTCTGCCGTTCGCATTTATCTGGCTCCGCATCTTTATGCGGCTGAACAAAAAATGGAAGAAACTTGCGCTCAGCGGAAAAAAAACGCGGCGGCGGAATCTGATTGCGTTTGCTGCGGCAGGCGCGCTGCTTGTCATAGCTCTGACGGGAATCAAGAGCCTGTTCATTGAGCGATTCAGGCTGCCGGATGCCCATGCGCACATCCTCATTGCGCCGGGATTGGATGAGCGCCTGAGAGTTTCGTACCGCGACGGCGACTATTTTGGCGAAACGGCGCGAACCATTTCCGTCAGCTTGACCGCCAGCCCCGAAACGTGCAGCGTTGTGTTGGAAGGGCGCGGCAAAAACTCCGTCTTGTATTCAGAATACCCGTATCTTTCGGAAAAAAAAGCCTTCCGCGATAGCTTTTTGATTCCTGCATCTCCGCCCAAACGCATGACGTTCCGCTACATTGCCGATAGCTCTGCTGCGTGCACGCTCCGCGTCCGTGCGCTCTTTCCAGACGCAAGCCGCCTTTCCAATCGGAAAAAACGCTATCTGTCATATAGTAAGAGCATCGTCATTCCCGCAGCGCAAAAGGACGAAGGCAAATGAATACGCCGGAACGCCGCTTTTTACACATCGATATAGACGCATTTTTTGCATCGGTCGAGCAGCTCGACCATCCTGAATGGAAAGGCAAACCCGTTATTGTCGGCGGGCTTCCGACCGAGCGGCGGAGCGTTGTGTCTACGGCCTCCTACGAAGCGCGGAAGTTCGGCGTGCATTCGGCAATGCCTGCAGCCGAAGCGTACCGCCTGTGCCCGCACGGCATCTTTACGCCCGTCCGGATGCAACGGTATGCGCACGTGTCGGCGGACATCATGGACATTCTTGCCTCGTTTTCGCCCGACATTCGCCGCCTCTCAATCGATGAAGCCTGCCTTGACATTACGGGAACGGAAGGACTTTTTGGGCTGCCGGAGGAGCTTTCGCGCACCGTCAAAGCCAAAATATTCGAGCGTACCGGCCTGACGGTTTCGGCAGGCGTTGCGTCTACCCGCTATCTTGCGAAAATGGCATCGGAAATCAACAAGCCGGACGGGTTTTATTGCATTCCCTCCGGCAGCGAACAGGATTTTATGCTGTCAATGCCGCTTGAAAAAATCTGGGGAATCGGCAAAAAGACCCGCGCGCGATTAAATGCGGCCGGCCTGTACACCGCTCATGACATTTACCGGCAGTCGCAGAGCCTTTTAAGCCTCATGTTCGGAAAAGCGACGGGCGCATTCCTTTTTAATACGGTGCGCGGCAAAGAAACCGAACGGCAGTCGCCCCCGTCGCATTCGATGAGCGCGGAGACGACCTACCCATACGACATTGAAGACCGCTACGCTGCCGAAACGGCGCTTATGGAACTCTGCCAAACGGTGATGTTCCGTCTGCTTGAAAAAAAGTTATGCAGCCGCACGGTTACCGTCAAAATCCGCTACGAAGATTTTACAACGCTATCCGTAAGCGCAACGGAAGATGCCGTAATTACGTCGGCTGACGACCTGTTCATGCGGGCAAAGGCGGCATTTGAGCGCAAATACGATTCGAGAAAGGGCATCCGGCTTTTAGGCGTTGCTGCCGAACACGTTATGGATGCGGCGGAAGCTGGAACGCAGGAAGCGCTGTTTGACTTTGGCGAAAAACGGAAGCAGGCTGTTGAAGCTGCGATTTTAGAGCTGCAATCAAAGCATCCCGACATAAAAATCAAAAAGGCGCGGCTCCTTGCTCCGGGCAAAAAGCTGCCTGTCATCTTTTTCTTTGCAGCCCTTGCGCTCTTCGGTATGCGGATGCCGCTCCATGCGGCCGAAACGAATACGCAAAAATCGGGAGCGGGAACCATCCTCAGCCCTAAAGAGCTTTTTTTGCCGCCGCTTCCGGCGGAATCCCCCGTGCCGCTGTTCAATTACACGCTGTTCGACAAGGAAATCGAATTTCTTGCAAACGGCTATTGGAAGGGCGAGCTGACCGGCGGCGTAAGCGCGACGTTCGGCGGCGGAACAACGCCGGCGTTTTCTGCAATTACGCCGGTGTTTAAGCAGGAAACCGATTTGTCGCTCTTTTTCCGGCTCAACAAAAAATGGTACTTTGAAACAGCATTCTCCGACCGGTTTGAAAAAAACACAATAGCCGCAGGCTTTACCGGCAGCGATGACGACATCGTTAAAAACGTGCGAATTGCCAATCGGGGCATCGCTTTTCCGACATTCTATTCGCTTGACGCATTCGGATTGGGAATCGGCGGGGGAAAGAATCAGGCGCCGGGCATTTTGGCGCATCTGGGCGACCGCGCGGGGCAGCGTTGGCGAGCGGATGCGGCGGTGCGCTACGACATGGTGCAGACGAAAAGCGCCCTCTTTTACGGCAGCGCGGCTGTTTCGGAAAAAGCTGTAGAGCTTTCGGACTATGTAACGGGGCAGTTGTTTGCGCTCGATACGGAGGAGCAGGCGCTTTCTGTGGCGGCCGTTTACGTGGAAGATAAAAACGGCGCGTACAAGGATACGGACGGCAGGAAATATAGAAAGCTGCCGCGCGACAGCTGGGCGGCGGAGGGAAGGCGGCGCATCGTAATGTTGTCAAAGTACGCGGGGGCGGGCAAGGAGTCCGGCAGGCTTCCGGCGGTGGCGTTTGAGTTTACGCGGCGCGTTCAAGCGGCGGAGTTCGGCAGTTACGACACGCCTCATACCTTTCTCGGAAAGATTCAAAAGCGCTTCCGGCAATCCGCGCCGGAACTGGAGCTTTCGCACTTTTCCTATAATCTTGACGTAACGATTGACGGAAAGCCGATGCTGCTTGTGCAGTCGGATGCAGGCTTTTCGCCATTCGCCTGCGCATTCCGCTACGATTGCGGCCAATCGGCCTCCGCTGATGTAAGCGTCGCGTCAAAGACGACCGGCAGCCGGACGGACGCGTATACCGCCGTTGAAGCGGACTACGAGCGGGATTTTATGCGCTCGGATTTTTTCAGCGAAAAACATTTTTTTGCGGACGTGTTTAAGGAAGGGGAGGAAGCGGCCGGTACGGATTACAGCGATCCGTCCATCCGCTACCCGCTTGCCGGAACAGAGCCGTACATCTACCTCCGGAACCGGCGGGATTTGGATATTGCCCTGCTCATCCGCACGTACACGCCCGTCAGCCGCTACGACATCGGCACGGAGGCGGCCGAAAATTCGGTGCGCGTCTACCGGAACGGCGCGCTGGACGCAAGCGCGCGCTACGATAAGGCAAGCGGTTCGGTGCATATTCCGTCTGCGGGCGCGAACGACAAAATCGACATCCTCTGGCACGAGGACAATCCCGACCACGGTTCTGCGCGGATTTCTGCGGCGGGCGCGTTCATGTATAACTTTTTGCCGGAGTTGACCGGAGACATTGCGACGGCAGTCAGTTGGCCGGTTGCGCCGGAGCAAAAATACGCCGAGTTCGGGAAGGATTCGCCGGGGTACGCTGCGCTTTCAAGCGGCATCCGCTACCAAATAGGCGACGAGCTGCTGGCCTCGAATGCGGCTGCGGCAAGTTTTGAGACCGCGAACACGCGAGGAAAATACCGCATACTCGGCATGGACAAAAATAAACGCGCAACGCAGTATTTTGGGAAGTACGCTGCGCACACGCTGCCGGAAGGTTTTGCGCCCGCGCTCAATGCCCGCGCGTATACGGCCTCTTTTCCGCTCGCTCCCGATTTGAACCGGACGCTCAGCGCCGATGCGGAAGCGGACACGAGCATATCCGGCTACCGTCTGCCGCTTGCGTGGCAGTTTACCGGCGCGCCGAACGAGTGGGCGGCCATTTCCTTTGCTGTTGCGGATGACTTAGAAGCGGCCGAAGCCTTCGTCATTGCGCTCAAAACGGATGCGCAGATTCCAGCCTGCGACATATACGTGCAGCTCGGCGCGCAAGACGACGGAAGCGAGTATCGAGACAAGGTTCCGACATGGAAAATTTCCGGCAGCGCACCGCTTGACAGCGCGGGGAGCTTTGACGCGGCAAGCGGGACGAAAAACGGCCAGTGGCAGGAAGTGCGGCTCACGCTCAATGACGCCGACCGCGCAAAGATTCGGAATGCAAGCAGGGCGCGGCTCATTGTGCATACGGCATCTCCTGCGGCTGCGTTTGGAAAAATATACGTCGGCCCCTACGAAGTTATCCGCAGCGCAATGGCCGTCGCATCTTCAAAGCGGCTTTTCGTATCGTCGGAAGAAACGAAAGACTCATCCGCGCCGGATAGCGGCGACTTCAACAGCGGCGACAACATGGTGCAAAAAATCGCGTGGCAGGATGCCGGCATTCGTAACTATGACGACACGCTCATCACGGCGGCCGCCTCTTTTAAACCGGCGGACATTGCGTCGTACAAAAACGTAAAACTTTCCTTTAAATACGACGCGCCGCTTGCAGCTTCCCCCTTTGTACCGGGCAGCGAAGCGCAGCCTTCAGCGGACGCATTTGTCGTTACGCTCGATGCGGATGCGCCGGCAATCGGAAGCAGCGGCAAAACAGCGGTGCAGGCGGCTATTCGGCTCAGCGAGTTTGCGCGCTTTCAGGATGGGCAGTGGCACACGCTTTCCATTGACTTGCATGGGCGGAAGCTGCAAATCGACGGGCAGACAGTCAGCTCGCGTTTGGAGGTGCACGCAAACCGTGCGCCGACCCGCCTAAAAATCACGTTTACGGCTGCAAAGAAAAGTGGCGGCTCCTCTTCCGCTTCTTACGGCATCGCAAGCTCCGGCGCTCTGTATCTGGACGAATTGCATTTGGACGGCAGCCCGCCTACGTTCGTCCTTCGCGATAAAATTACCGTCAATCTGGAAAAAAAAGGCGCGCTGCACGCAATCGGCCAATTTCCGCTTGTTGCCGAACCGTTCTTCCGCTCGACGCTGTTGGGGCAGGCCGTCATTCCGCCGGAAAAAGAAATAACGGGCAGCCGAACGCTTGAAAGCGCGTCGGAAGCAGGCATCACGCTTTTGGGCGTGAACGTCCGCGCGGGGGCGGATTTTTCGAGCGCACAACGGAGTCTGTTCGTGTCGGGCTTGCACCGCATCAATACGGCGTCCCCGCTCGGCGGCGTATTTTCTTTTGACGAGCAATTTTCGTTCGAGGCTGCGGGCAACTCCTCGCTCCGGAGTTTGAGCGCGGAAACTGACATGGGCGCGTTCCATGTGCCGCTCAAAATCGGGGCGGCGGTCAAAAATGAGGAGAACGGCTGGAATAAAACGCAGTCGGAAAAGGCCTTGCTCGAATCGAACATCGGAATTCGGAGCGGTTCGCTAAAAATTACGGCCGCGGCGGAAAACAATCAGAAAAAAAATGCGGAACGAAAGCGGCCGGCAGCCGGTGAGCGGGATTATTTTACCGCGTTTAAGGATGCAACGCTCGCCTCCTTTTCCGAAGGCTGGGCGGATTCTGCAACCCGCTCTGTCAAAGGAGATGCGTCAATCGGAGCGGTCATCCCGTTTGCGGGGCTTACTCCCGTTGTCGGTTTTTGCACGGAAGGGCGGTACGCGGCGGCTCCTAAGCCGGCATTTTCCGACGCAACGGCGGCAACGCTTACCGTGCCGTTTACTGTCCGGAAAAATAATTTTTCATTCAGCTACGCAAAAGAAGGCGGCGGAGCGGAAAGTTCGAGCATTGGCGGAACCTACGGGCGCGACTGGAATCATCTGAAAGATGCGCTTGGCGGACGAAACTTTTATTTTTCCGCCGCGCCGTTTTACGATTTTTTTAGCCCAACCCTTCCCGACCGTATGCGAGAGGAACGGCGCGGCTCCTCCGTTTTTTACGCATCCGCCTACGAGCTTTTGTGGAAACGCGCCATTTTTATGGATGTGCGGGATCTTTTGGCGCCATCATCGGCGGGATTCTCTGCTCGGCGCGACATCCGCGCATCGGATTCGATAACTGACATCTACCAGCTTAAACTCAACACTATCCACACCGCCATCAATATGTTTGGCGCAAAAAGCGCCCTCGCTGCATTCCGCTGGTACGACACCGACGAGTTTACGCTCTCGCTTGTCGGAACAGCGCGTATTCCCGCATCAGCGGCGGAAGAAACGCTTTACACCGTGAGCGCATACGGGCAGGCGGCATTGTTTTTCAGCAGCACGGACTTCTTGAAAGGCGGCGCGGAAGTCAGGTTCGACTCAAAAGGCAACTGGTCAACGGAAGAAACCTTGGTTTGGAAGCGAGCCGGCCGCAAAAGCATCCTCAAAACCGCAGCGGAAGCAGCCCTCCGCAAAAAAGCGGACGGCATAACGCTTATGCGCACCAACAGCGTGAACCTCGCCTTTGCCGAGCGCGATAAAATCTTTACGCAAAAATACGAAATCACGCACCGCCTCGACCTCAAAATGCTCAAATACTTTACGCTCAACTGCATACTCAGCGGCGCATACGCCAGCGCAGACAAAAACACCGCCTCCCGCATTTCCATTACCGCAACGCTCGGCGGCAAATGCGAATTCCGGTGAATGGAGGCCTGCAGAAAAAACTAAAACGAGTAGAGGAGCGTACTGGCGCCTGTTTTATCAAAGTAAAAATAGCGGAAAATATAGCTAATTGCTTTTTAAAACATCATTAAACCCCTGAGATACAGAGCCGTATAAATGCGCACACCTTGCAACATCTTGCTTCAAAGCGCTCCATGTGCGTTAAATAGGGGGATATTCCGGCGAATACGGGAAAAATTAATATGTGCGGGTACTTTTTCATAATTGCATGTAAGACCATATTTTCTATGGAAAGAAGCGTTATCCATGATGAGTATACTGCTCAAGACAATTGCTTTAGTTGGCCGAATGTCGAGTTTGGGAAAAACTCGACATTTTTCAACATTCTCCTGCACCAATAGAATGTAAAATTTTGAAATAGGCGCCATTTACGCGCAGGCGAGATTTTGACTGCGTATAGTTTCGAGTGTTTATGCTATTAGCAATTATTTTGAAATTCAAGCAAAAAACTTTATACTCATGGTATAGCGTATGATAGAGATTTAAGGCTACAGGCGCTTGAATATGCGTAAGAAGGACACACGTTGGCACAGGCTGCGGCGGTATTTAAAGTAAATATCAGTACAATTATTGACAGGAAAAAGCGATATGAGGCAACCGGCGATGTGAAAATGAAAAGCCGCTGTCCGGGCAACAAAAATATCATTCCCGAAAAACACGACCTGCTCGATAACTGAGTTGCCGAACAGGTCTACGAGTTCTAAATCGCACAAATAGCACGATTTAGAACATCGCGTATGTAGAAGAGCATCCTGATGCCTACCTCAAAGAAATAGCGGAAGTCTTCGGCTGACATCCATCTTCAGTGCTGAAGCTGCTTTGAAAGCTCAGGATTCGCGAAAAAAAAGAGCACATTCTACAAAAAACAAGCCCTCAAACAAGTAGAGGTATATTTAGAAAAATCAAAGACATTCCCAAAGAAAAGCTCGTATATATCGATGAAACCGGCATTCAGACGCAAATGTATCGCCAATATGCGCGCAGTAAACGCGGAAAGCGCGTCAATATCCGCATTAGCGGCAAGCATCATGCTCGAATTGGACTTGTTGCGGCACAACGTGAAGGCGCTTTGCTTGCCCACTCGTCTACAGCGGAACGATGAAAGCTTCTGTGTTCGAAGAGTGGTTTGAAGACAAACTCCTGAGCTGTTTACCGAAAGGGCACGTTATCATCATGGACAACGCGCCGTTTCATAAGAAAGAGTTCTTGTATAAACTTGCAGAAAAATATTCGCAAATATTGATTTTTCTGCCGCCGTATTCACCGGAATACAATCCCATTGAACACACGTGAAGCGCTTTGAAGCAAAAAGTTGCTGCTGCGTTCATCTATATAGCTCCGTTTTTCAGGCGCTGAATGTGATTTTAGAAGACAATTAGCTATATTCTTTCTATAGATTTCAAACATAAGTCTCGCCTGATTGCGCTTCGAACACGCAGTCGTTATTCGACGTAAGATCTTCCAGAATTTTCCAGCGCCGCCAATTGCCTTGCCTGTTTTGCCAGCAGGCGAAACAGGAGGCAGACGGTCAAGCAATTACATCTGTACAATGACCTTCTCCCGTCTGCCGCGCGCCGCAAACCACCTCGCCTGTTTTATTGCAGGCCAAACAGGAAGCAGACGGTCGAACAATTACATCTGCCCGATGTCTTCTCCCGTCCGCCACGCCGCAAACCATCTAGCCTGTTTTACCGCATGGCAAAACGAAAGTAGACAAAAACATGCTTAAGCCATTCAGAGCCTGTCCAGCCGTCCGCAACGTCAGGGCGGGCGAGATCCGCGGCTCTTCGGTATTCACAAAAAGTTCATATCCAAACATTAATTGTGCGTTTTCTCAAATGAAAGTCCCTATATTGCACAATATATGAAAAATCTTTACACTGCTGCCGTTTTATTCTTTATGGAGGCACGGCAGCTCCTGAAGGCGCTGTTAGAATGTTGATGGTCAAACAATGGATATATGCGGCGCTCATCGCGGTAAGCTCGGCTACTTTTTTTTCATGCGCAACGATAGACAACCCCATTAAAAATACAGATTCCACAATCGCAGAAGACCAGTTTTCCCCACACCCCCAGAAAGACGCGGATGAAAACGCGCTTCTCGCGCAGAATATTGCAAATCAGCAGGAACAAGCGTTTAGGCCGCTCCTCAGCGATTTGACGCTCAAACCCGTCTCGGCTCCGAATACGACGGTGGCAGGAAAAAACTTTTCCGCTCCGTTTGCCGTTACTGCGCAAAACAGCAGCGGCGCGGTCGCAGGGCTTGATCTTACTTTTTCGTGGCCAGCAGCCCGTTCCGCCGACGTGATTTCATACGATACGGTGCAAATCAAAACGGATGACAACGGCAGGGCGGCTTTTATGCCGACGACGCCTGATTTTGCCGTAAGCGGCATCGTAACGGTCTTTCCAACTCCAGTTAATTCGTCTCCTGCAATCGTTCAGCTGGCGTATGATGCAAGCGTCGAATTTTCCTACAAGGTGAAGTCCAAGCTGGCATCCGTGCAGGGAATGCTTTACGCATTCGATTTTGACGATAAGCAGACGCCGACATCCAATTCGTTTAAGCTGCTCCAGCATCTGCGGAATTCCGGCGTAAATGTTGGCAATGCGCCGATTAGCGATCCGGTCTACTGCGAAAAACCGCTTTCCGCGCTTTACAAGGCGACTTATGATATTGTCGGGGGCGCGTATAAGTTCATGGTGGCGGGGACATTTAAATATGCGGAGCCGCCCGTGGTTAGCGATGGCTTAACAACCGTGCATTTGACGGCGGACATAACGTGCATCGGGATGAGCGACGGTTCGGAGCTATGCCGGATTAAGCTCGATGAAACCGTAACGGATAAGTCAAAATATGCGGCGGAACAAAAATGCCGCGACCTGCTTGCGGCTCGTGCGGCGGAAGAAATAATTTTCAATATGTGAGGAGAATACGATGATATACACGGATACGAGAGATGGGAGCGTTCAGGCGAATTTTCGGACAGCCGTGATGAACGGGATGAATCCGCAGACGGGCGGGCTGTATATGCCTGCCGAATTTGTCAAACTTGCGCCCGGATTTTTGAATAAGAATCCAGAACCGTCGTTCCGTGATATTGCCTTTCATATGGCAAAACCGTATGTCGAAGGCGAGATGCCCGATGACGACCTCATGGAAATTATTCAGGATGCCTACCCTTTTGCTCCGAAAGTTGTCCCGCTTGACAATATATCCTATTCGCTGGAGCTTTTTCATGGGCCGACGTGCGCCTTTAAGGACTTCGGCGCGCGTTTTATGGCGCGCACCATGGCGTATTTCAACCGAACGGAAAATGGGACGCTGCACATTTTGGTTGCGACATCAGGGGACACCGGCAGCGCGGTCGGCAGCGCCTTTCACGGCGTTGACGGGCTCGACGTTACCATTTTGTATCCCGACGGGAAAATCAGTCCGCTTCAGGAAAAGCAGCTTTCGACTTTTACCGGCAATGTCCGTGCGCTTAAAGTACAGGGAACATTCGATGACTGCCAAAAATTGGTAAAAACCGCCTTCACCGATACCGAGTTGCGCAAAACGCTCAGACTGTCTTCGGCAAATTCGATCAATATATCGCGCCTTTTGCCGCAAAGCTTCTATTATATGTATGCCGCGCTGGCGGTTAGAAACCGCGCTCCGCTGTACAATAAACTTGCCGATCCTGCAATCATTGTCATTGTGCCGTCCGGAAACTTCGGCAATTTGACTTCCGGCTTGATTGCCCGCGAGCAGGGCGCGCCGATTACGGGTTTTGTAGCCGCGACGAATACGAATCACACCGTGCCGGATTGGATTGCGACGGGGAATTACAACGCGCGGCCGTCCGTTGAAACGTATGCCAATGCGATGGATGTCGGAGCGCCAAGCAATTTTGAGCGGATAAATGCAATGTATACGCTAGAGGATGTGCGTTCGCTCTTCGCTTCGTATTGGTTGGATAATGAAGGCATTTTGGAATCGATAAAAGATTGCCGAGAGCGTACCGGCTACATATTGGATCCGCATGGAGCCGTTGCATGGAAAGCATGGGACGAAATTAGAAGCGGCGCGTTGACGCATCTTGCGGCCGGCAGCAAAAACGACTATGAAAAACCGGGCTTGACCCCGAACCTTCCGACCTGGGCTAACCGCGTTATCGGGAAAAATGCAGTCGGCATTATCCTCGAAACAGCGCATCCGGCTAAATTCGGCCAGATTGTGCAGGATGCGTGCGGCAGCGATCCGGTGGTGCCGGAACGCCTTGCCGCCGTCATGAATCTGCCTGACCGCGCAATTCCAATGGAAAACGATTATACCAAACTCAAAGACTGGCTGCTTGCCGAATTGCCGAACTAATCGAACCGTCTGACAGATAGGATGAGTAGGCTATAAAGCAGCCGTTTAAGTGATGGCCGTTCGATTGCCAGTTTTCCGGCCTGCCAACAGGAGGGGATGGACGAGGAGCGGCAAGGCGGAAAACATTGTTCAGCGCACATACAAGCGATCGCGGGAGATGTTTCTGTAAAAGGGGGCTAACGGTCGAGCTGTTACGTCTCCAAGAGCCTGTTGCCGCAACAAAAAATCGCTCGCCCATTATCAACCTCGATTGCCGTATTTTGTCCGTTTTATGGATAATTGCCTTTTAAAACTGCATTTAGTGCCAGAGAAATGGAGTCATATCGATGAACGCAACCAGCAACTTTTTGCTTCAAAGCGCTCCACTTGCACTCAATAGGATTGTATTCAGGTGCATAGGGCGGCAGAAAAATCAAGGTCTGCGAGTATTTTCCCACGGAAATCAGTTTTTGCAAAAATTAGTATTGTCGTTGAATGGGCAATGGCATT
>CAUTOX010000057.1:0-13706 GCA_963539665.1 uncultured Treponema sp. | reverse complement strand
TTTGTTTTATTTTTAAAATATTTAACATGTTCCGCCCGTTAGGGTCGGTATAACACCGTTTATGGAGGCAATGATGAAAATACAGCGATTTCTTTCTATTATAATAGCGGCGGCCGCGTTTGCGTGTACGTCATGCAGTTACAATAATGCGGTGCAAGAACTGACTGATTGGCCGTTTGAAACCGTCTACGGTTCATGGACACGTACCGGAAAAATCGGCGCAATGGGAGTGGCGCGGCTAAAGGCGTATTCGGAAAAAGATAAGGAAGGCAAAGAGCTTATTTTTATGGATTTTGCCGTAAACAACGGCGAGGTGCAGACTTTTGAATGTGCGGTATCAAAACAATCCGTCGGAGCGTATCGCGTCCAATGGCGGAAATACGATAAAACGGCAAAAACCGCCGCAGAGGATGTCATTATGACGCTTCGGCTCAGCTTTGAATCAAAAAACGAGCTATACCTCATCACCGACAAACAAGGCATGGGCGGCATGACGCTTACCCGGGATAAAGAAAGATAGACGGAATCAACGCTATCCGGATCGCGCTTTCTATAAAAACGAGGCGGTGCGGATAGTCTCTTCTAAAACCTTGCACGAGGCGTAGTTTTTCAGTTCGTGCTTTTCGGAAAAAGATCGGCGTTTTCTTCGGCGGGGTCAGGGGCGTTCGGCGAAATTCGGCTCAACGGCTAAAACGCATCCCGTCTGCCCCTGTGATTTTTTGTATTGCGGCAACTGCGGCAGCGGGCGTTCGTTCAAGCATACGGGTAAAGGCGGGTGCTGGGATTCGTAAAATGGTGCAGCAGGTTTGAGCGACTGCGCCCCCCTGCCGGTTGGTATGCAGGAGTGTTTCCGACTCGCCGAAGAAGGTTCCGGTATCGTAAAATGTTCGTAAGCCGGGGCGGGATTCCATGACGGTTCCGGAGACAACGTAGTACACGAATAGCGCCTTGCTTCCGGCGCGGTAAACGGCCTCTCCCGATTGCAGGCGCAGGGTGTTTTCCGGCGTCATCAGCGTATGCGGCGTAAGAAAAAGCAGGCGGCGGATGGCTTCGGGCAAAGCGGTGTCGTCATATCGGGGAAGGAGATAGAGTTCTCCGAGCAAAAGCGAGCGAAAATATTGCGCGGTATACAAAAGCTCTGCAAAAAACATAAACAAGATGAAAAAAATATAGACTTCAAGCAACAGGACAATCAGATTACTGAGAACGCCGTAAATCGTGTTGTAGTTTGCGCGGTTCAAAAAGAAGGAGATGGCGGCGATGCTCACGTAAAATGCGGCGGCACAAAACGCTGCGTACAAGGCGCACAGTTTGAGCGGCGGATGCGAGCCGGATGCGAACTTATAGGCGGTTAGCGTAAATAAAAACAGCATGACGTAGAGCGCGCTGTTTGTCAGGCGGGCGGAAAAAGCGCCGAATACAAACGGCAGCGGAATGCGCTCGGCGATGTATGCGAATATCGGCAGCGAAAAGATTTGCCGCGTAGTGAAGGCCGCAAAGAAGGTTACGGCAGCAATGACGACCGCAAGCAATTCTCCGGCAAAGGTCAAAAGCTGGTTGACTACGGGGCGCGGCGGGGCGACCGTTTTAAAGATCTGCGAAAGCCCCTGCACAATCGAAACAAAGAGTTTCCGCGCCATCCAAACCGTGAATATGCCGAGTACCGCGTTCACGAGAGAAAACGAGATGCCGCTTGTTACCGTATGAATGACTTTGGCGACATCGAATCCGGCGCCCAAGGCTTGTGCAAGCTGCACGAGCTTTGTTACAGCGGCTTCGGATGCGTGCAGGACATGGATAAAGGCGCTCAGAATTATCAATATGATCGGCATGAACGAAAAGATAAAGCCGAACGAACACGCTGCGGCAGAGGCATCAAGATTATTTTTTATGTAAAAACGCGAGGTAAGATAGAATACCTGTACTGCTTTAAGCAGCGTGTATTTTTTTGCGGCGCTCATACGCGAAGTTCATTAAACCTGTTCGGCAACGTAGTTATCGAACAGGCCTATTACTGGCATAAACGAAAATACCAAACCGAATGAATAGGCGCCGTCGCCGCGTTTATTTTTTATAGATTTGTCGGTCATTACGCGCGGAACGTGCGCCACGGGGATGTAATCTTTCAATATTCGTTCTTCGCCTGCCGCAGCATGGGAATGGTGTAGCGCAGACCGCTCTTTGCCGTAAAGCCGAGTCCGCCACCGCCCACTTCGGCAAAGAGACTGAAATCAGCGGTGCGTTTTCCCATAAAAAACTCAAAACCAAAAAAGCCCTCGCCGTTTATGCGCATGGCCGGCTCTCCCGCTGCGGCAGGAAAAACAAAAAGCGCTCCGCCTCCGCCATAGAGCCGAATATTCGCCGTTTGCATGAGCGTGCCGCCCAGTAGCGCAAGGTCAGCGATATAATACGGCGAGTTGCGCTGCCTATTCGGGAAAAATCCTGCGGCTCCGGTATGCACGGCAAGCGCGTTATGAAACAGCCACGGAGACGTAATGCTTGCCGACATTCCGAAATCGTCTGTGCGCCCTGCAAGGGCGTAGTCGAAAGCAAGGCCTGTAACCTCGTTTTTGTCCGTTTCCGCAAATGCCGAAGCAAAAACTCCGCAGCACAATAGCATACAAAGCACAATCTTTTTCATTTTCTTCTCCTTGAGATAATTCATAGGTTTAATTTCGAGTTTTATAAACTCAAAGCTTATATTCTTCTAAAGGCAAGCCTTAAACCATTTTTCAAGGGAGTGGCGGACGGAAGAGCGGGACTTGAAGGACATAACACATTTTCCGTCCGCTGCACGTTTCGAAGTTTCGAAACGTGTTTTACCAGTCATAGCCGCCCGCAGTTTTCCTCCCTTGCCCCTCCATCCTTGTGCACGAACGTCAGCTTTTACGCAATTTTGCTGCACGGCAAAATTGCAGCGGACGGAAAACCGGTTATCCTCTTTATGTCCGTTTTTCCCGTCCGCCTCCCTTTGGAATCCCAACATTATCTCCATATTTTAATTTTTTAGGTAAGCAATATACGATAATTTATAAAAAAAATAAATAAATTCGACATCGACCTCATAAATATTTACATACGGAAAGCACTGCGTGTTCCGTATGTAAAAGCCGTTTATAATCCGCTTGAAAACCGCTTCGTGCGCCGGTCATCAAGGGCGACTTAAAAATCGGCAAGGCGCGGCGCGCGCGGGTACGGAATGACGTCGCGGATGTTCGCCATGCCGGTTATGTAGCGCAAAAGACGCGCAAACCCCAAGCCGAATCCCGAATGCGGCACCGTGCCGAAGCGTCGTAAGTCCAAATACCACTGATAGTTGGTCATATCCATTCCGCGAGCGCGGCACGCTTCAAGCAGTTTATCGTAATTTTCTTCGCGCTCGCTGCCGCCGGTAATTTCGCCGAGTCCCGGCACCAGCACATCGACTGCGCGGACGGTTTTTCCGTCGTCATTTTGTTTCATGTAAAAGGCTTTGACGTCTTTGGGATAATTGTAAACCATCACAGGACTGTTAAAAATCTTTTCGGTCAGATAGCGTTCGTGTTCGGTTTGCAATTCCTTTCCCCATTCAATCGGAAATTCGAATTCGGCATTGTGCTTTTCAAGCTCCGCGATGGCATTCGTGTAAGAGATGCGCTTAAACGGCGTGTTGACGACGTGTTCAAGCTGCGCCTTTATGCCCGGCTGAATGCGTTTTTCAAAGAAATCCATGTCTTCCGTACATTTGGTGAGCGCCCAATTCAACAGATACTTGATGAATTCCTCTTCCAAATCCATATCGTCGTTTAAGTCGAAAAACGCCATCTCCGGCTCGCACATCCAAAACTCGCTCAAGTGGCGCGGCGTATTGGAGTTTTCCGCGCGGAACGTGGGGCCGAACGTATACACACGGCTGAGCGCGGTGGCAAGCGTTTCCGCTTCAAGCTGCCCGCTGACGGTAAGGCTCGCCTTTTTTCCGAAAAAATCCTTGTTGTAGTCGACTAAAGATGCCGCTTTTTCGGGCGCCATACCTTTTGCGCCCGCCTTTACGCCAAGCTCGGCGATTTTTTCAAGCGAAAGCGTCGTAACTTGGAACATTTCGCCCGCGCCTTCGGCATCGGAGCAGGTGATTTCAGGCGCATTAACGTAGACAAAGCCGCGCTCTTGAAAAAACGTGTGAATGGCAATCGCCATTTGACTTCTCATGCGGAACACCGCGCCGAACGTATTGGTGCGCGCGCGAAGGTGCGCGTTTTCGCGGAGATATTCCATTGACATATTTTTTTTCTGGAGCGGATAAGACTCCTGCGGGCATTCGCCAAGCACGGTCAATTTCTGCAAAACAACTTCAACCGCTTGCCCGCTTCCCAACGACTTTACGAGTTTTCCTTCCGCGCGGACTGATGCGCCCGTCAACGCGGTTTTAAGCGCGTCTTCTATCATGGAAATATCCGCGCCGCCGTCGGGATTTGAACGGTCAAATGTCAACTGAATGGACGCCATGCAGCTTCCGTCATTCACCTGCACGAAGACAAGATTTTTGGAATCGCGCTTTGTGCGCACCCATCCGCACACTGTAACCGCCCGTCCGTCCGGCTCAAAAGTCAAAATATTTTTAATAAGTTCAGGTCTCATGCGCGCATTTTAATTGTTTGTAGGAGATTCTGCAATGACGCGGGCGGGAGGAACTACGTCTGACAGATCTAATTCCAACATCCGCCCGCTCAAGTTTACCTTTAGGTAAACTAACTAGAGGATTGTGTATGCAGCAAAGAAGGTGAAATCAAAGTTGAAAGATATAATTTGTCTTCCGCCAGCCTTCAGTTTGCTTATCGCAAAATGACTAGTGGGGTGTGCATCACGGAAAGGCGGGAGGAACTACGTCTGACAGATTTAATTCCAACATCCGCCCGCTCAAGTTTGCCTTTCGGCAAACTTACTAGAGGATTGTGTATGCAGCAAAGGCGGTGAAATCAAAGTTGAAAGATATAATTTGTGTTCCGCCAGCCTTCAGTTTGCTTATCGCAAACTGAAGGCTGGCGGGGTGTGCATTAAGGAATGGCGGGATGAACTATGTCGGACAGATTTAATTCGGACATCCGCCTGCTCAAGGTTGCCTTTCGGCAAACTTACTAGAGGATTGAGTATGCAACAAAGGCGGTGAAATCAAACTTGAAAGATATAATTTGTGTTCCGCCAGCCTTCAGTTTGCTTATTGCAAACTGACTAGTGGGGTGTACATTAAAGAAAGACGGGATGAACTATGTCGGACAGATTTAATTCGTACAGCCGCCCGCTCAAGTTTGCCTTTCGGCAAACTTACTAGAGGATTTTGTATGCAGCAAAGGAGGTGAAATCAAACTTGTAAGATATAATTTTTCTTCCGCCAGCCTCAGTTTGCTTATTGCAAAATGACTAGTGGGGTGTGCATAAAAGAAAGACGGGATGAACTGAACCGTTATCATAAAAGTGCAGTCCCCCCCAAAGCCCGAAAAATAAAGGAATGGAAACAATGGTCAAATACAGTAAAGACTTTAAGGAACAGGCATTGCTATTGCCGAATGAGCTAGAAGTGAAAAAGGCAGCCTCGAAGCTGGGAATCAATTATTGCACGATTGGCAGAGAGGAGGAAGGCAGAAGCAAAGGAAGAGAGAATCGCATCGGACAAAAATGCCGTTGAACGAGCGGAGCTTGCCATGCAGCAAGAAATACAGGAGCTGAAAAAAGCAAGGTTTAACTGCGGCCACAAAATACTGTTGCCGTAGTTAAACGTCAAGTTTTCTCATCGGAAACTTGCTTATTAATATGTGCGCTTATCTGCGCACTAATTGAACGCCTTCCAAAGTTCACACTTTGTTCAGGTGTTCAATTTTAAAGAACGAAATACTCAAAGATGCTCTCAATTTTTTTGTCGTAGACCGGAAGAAGTAAGTGCAAGGGGCATTCAGCTGCATCTTGGAAAACGAAAAGAGAACACACGGTCAGTTGTAAAGTATGTGCAAAACAAAACCTTAAAGAGGATGAGAAACGGGTTTTTACAAGTGGAAGCGGAACCGTACAAAGATGAAACGCTAGCAACTTCTTCTAGTTGAAATACACACGATGCTTTCACAGGATGCAGAAAACGAAACTTGAGGGATAGAACGAATGCGATTTGCGCTTGCCAGCGAGGCAAAAAAGTTTTGCACTCGACGGTAATCAGAGCAATGCGGAAGGGAAAATTACTCCATAAGAGCCGGAGGAGAGCCTTGATGGGCTTACCAAAGCCGATAGAAAGGCGCAAAGACCTGAAGATCTTTTGAAAGGAGACTTTAGCGCGAACCTTCCTAACAAAAAATGGCTGACCGATATAACGCTCATTTCCGTGCAAAGATGGAAAGCTGTATATTGTGCCGATGACGGACTGCTTTGCAGGAGAGATAATCGCTGTTGCGATGGACGATAACATGAAAAAAGAGCTTTGCATACGAGCTCTCAAGGAGGCATACGAATTACGAAAGCCGGATGATGGGCTTATACATCACAGTGATGCCGACTCTCAATACACCAGTGAGGCGTATAAACTTGAGCTGGCTCGCCGTCATGCAATACATGAGCGGGGTTGAGAGAATGTTATGATAATGCGAAGACAAAATTCTTTTTTTTGCGACGCTCAATAAGGAGAAGCTATACCGCATAGATACAACAAAATTGAAATTGAAAAGGAAAGAAGTAAAGAAAATCGTCTGGAGGTTTATTGTGTACTACAACCGGCGAAGAATTACCACAATTAATCCGAAAGGTTATCCCCCTGCGATTTATCGGGAACTGTTTGAAGCAGGCTTATTAAAACCGGCAGCTTAAACTACATTTTAGGGGTATTCAGGGGCTGCGCTATTATTGACTTTGCCAGAGAAAAATGTTACGTAAATGTATCTGAAAACTTTTGGAGCTTTGCAAAGAGGCGACTAGCTAAACCCAACGGTTGCTATTCAGATGCTTTTGCGTTAAATTTAAAGAAGTGCTAGGTTTGATATAATCATCGCAATTATGATTTATTTAAAGTAAATAAGCAGATATTTAAAGATGCCAGTCAAGAGCCTTACTAAATATCATTTACCAATACTTTACTTGTATTACCTTTTACCAATATTTTGGTGTAGTACTATGTGGTATTTACTCATTCATTCCGTGAGCAAAATCTCTTATATTTTTTCCATTTACTTTCCTCCTTAGCCTGATGCAATAGACTTAAACATCTTATTTTACCGCTTTCGAGGGAAATTGTATTTGATATAAACCTTACCATCAACTTGCCTAGCAGTTGGTTTACCAGAAAAATATCCCATTTCGCTTCATACTTTTTATCAAAGCACGAACCTTTTGACTTAAAAAGCAGCTTTATAAGCTGCTTTTTAAAGTATAGCTATTACCAGTTATCAATCATATCATCTTCGTCGCGATTTTCCATGTCATATAGATCTGTTACAGCTCGAAGATCATCGAAATATAAGTAATAAGCGCCGCGAGCAAGCAACGGATTACAGTCAACACGGAAACCTACAATTCTAAGACCTGGTCGATCACCATAATAAACACTACTCTGAACTATTCCATGCTCATTATCCGGAGATGGAGGAACTACTGCTGTAAGCTTCTTCCAACCGCTGAACCCAAGATTTCCCATATACAACTCATAGCTGCGGCCAAAATAGTCTTGCACCATAATATAAAGATCATGACTCTGATTCCGACCACAAACCCACATAGAAATCGTTTTAGTTACACCTTCAATAGGAACCGGCCGCTGCGATGTAATAAAGAAAGAGTTTACCCCACGATGAAAGAATTCAACTTTCACGCCGAGCACTTGAGTATCGCTGGTATCTGCATTTTTGTCGCCTTCCAAAGGTTCTTTCATAGCAGGACTTCCTTCGAAAAGCCTTGCAGCACTAACCCCATTATCAGGAGAAATATGTGCGCTCCACGAACCTTCTCTCTCAAACTTATCAAGAGAAACTTCGCGCAATGCCTGAACAGCAGATTCATTGCCGACTGTTTCAGGATTTGGCTCCGCTACAATACTATTGTTTTGCGCTGATATGGCGCATACAATTGTCGCAGAAAGTAAAACTGTAAATATATGCTTTTTCATTACTTGGCCTCCGCTTCTGATGAGGATTCGTTTTTATTTGAGGATGCTCCCCCTGTATATGAACCACTTTCTGCAGATTCGAAACTTGATGCTTTCAGTTCATACCCATCGTAAATATATGAAAGTGAATTACTCATATACTTAAGTTGATCGAAATAAATCGTAAAATCATCAACAAACTCGGTCGCATCAGAGCGAATCCTGAATCCTACAAATGTCATACTTTCAGGGCCGGAGCGAAGGCGAGAGTGCTGATTAATCCATCCTGGAACCTTGACAATAATATTTTTCCAACCGCTAAAGCGCATATCCCCACATGGGAGAATATGTACACTCCCTTCTGCATCACGAAGCATAACTTCAAGATAGTAACGATAGTTTGCGCCCCATGCCCAGAAATCGATATGATCTACCGTTCCTATAAATGGATATTCATACGGTTTCCCATCTTTTGTAGGCAAGACTTCAAACCAGTTATCTCCCTTGCGGTTAAAAGCGGCATTTACGCCTAGAACTTTTGGTTCTATTTCACTGCCCTTATAGAACGGTTTTAATGAATTCGGAATACCTGCAAAGTAGCCGAACTTAGGATAGCCTTCTGCAATAAAGCGACTTGCATTTACAACCCACTTCCAATCAGCTTCCGCATCGAAATTGTCAATAGTGAATGTTTCTACGCTCTTGGAACTCGGCTGGCTGAACACAGGAACGGCAAGCGCGGCAAGAAGAGCAAGATTCACAAAGACCTTTAAGCCATTTTTCATGTAAAACTCCTTAATTTGCATTCCGATTAAATGGAAATGCCTCATTTATAGTTATCGGAACTGATACAAATATTTGTAGTCATTTTTGTAGATTATATTTATAGACAGTCTATTTGTCAAATCGTTTTTTACAATAAGCTATTTTTGCAACCAGTAAAACATTCTGTAGCTGCTGCGCTTATCTTGCTGTTTGTCTTAGCGATGAAATCCAATCTTCTGTGAATCGCCGCTGAGTTTTTCGTGCTTGCACAGGGCGTTCAACGTTTCTATAGTCGGGGGGGAGCCGGTAACAATTTCATCCATCAGCGCCTTGCGGACAATGTTGTCAATCTGCCCGCCGCTCAAATCGTATTGTTCCGCAAATGATTTCACGTCGCTTTCGGCAAGAAAGTCGAGTTTCGATTTCCAGATTTTTTGTTTCGTTTCGACGGACGGATTTTCAAACTTAATCTTGAACAAAAAACGCCGCTCGAATGCCGTATCAAAATTGTCTGCAAGGTTTGTCGTTGCAATCAAAATGCCGTCAAGTTTTTCCATCTCCTCAAGGATGATGTTTTGCATCGCGTTTTCTGTCTGGGCTACATTGCTGTAAGTGGAATCTTTACGCTTGGAAAAAATCGCATCCGCTTCATTAAATACCAGCATCGGCGCCTTTCCGTTCTTTTCATTGCGGCTTGCGCGGCATAGTTGGGCGTAGTCGGTAAAGAGCTTTTTGATTTTTTTCTCGCTTTCGCCAAACCATGCTGACTTCGTTTTGCTTATGTCAACATGGACGATCCGTCGTCCCGCAGCTTTTGCAAGCTGGTAGACGGTTTCCGTTTTTCCGGTACCCGGTGCGCCGTACAGCAGCACGGCAACGCCTTTGGGCAAGCCTTTTTCGGCAAGGCGGGTTTGTATTTCGCAAAACTTTTCTTCCTGTAATGCTGCGGCAAGCCGAGCAATTTCCGCTTCATTTTCCGGATTGAAAAACAATTCCTTTGCCGTAATTTCGTCCGGCTGAATAATGCCAGTCCCTTCTGCCGCCTTGGTAAAAAGATCGATGTTTTCGCCAAGCAGCATCTCTTTTGCCTTGTATGTAATTTCAAGCGTGGCATCGGTCAGCGTCCCTTTGGTTTCAAATGTCAGTAAGCCCGTTTTGAATAAAATATGAGTTTCATTCATAAATTTCCGCGCGGCGGAAAGTGTTTCAGTAGGAGAATACAATTGGCTCAACAGTATACTGAGCACGCTTTCTTCCCCTTCAATAAAGTGCGCGCAGCACACGTAAAAAAACAGCCGCGTCTGGAAATTTTCATGACCGGGAAGCAATTTTTGCGTTTCAATAACAAACGGTTCATTCGCATACTTTTTTTCTTTTTCAATGAGCCCCGATATTCTAAAAAGAGGCAAACATCTGCGGAAGTCAAGAGCGCTGTTGATTTCTTTTACCATATCAAGCGCGTCCTTTTTTTTCGGCGCGGCGGCAACTGCGGACGGCTTTTTATTGTGAAGGACGCAGTTGAGTAATTCCTCCGAACACTTTACTGAACTGCTTAAATCGATCTCAACTGTTCCGGGCGCATCGGTGTTATAAATGTAACCTTTTGCAAAAAGCGCCTCGATTTCTTCTTGATACATCAAAAGCGTCATCGGAGAACAGTCAAAAAAACGAGCAACCTCATAAAGGCGCAAGTCTTCATCCTCATCATTAACCTGCAAGCACAGCACTGCGCACAAAATCTGCGTTTCACGTGCGCTCGTATTAAAATATTTGTTGAGATAGTCGAGTGCGCTCAAAAACGCCGTCGAGTCCTTGATTTTAAATTGCGAATCTTTGAGTTTATCCGCAACAACGGAGATGGCTTCAACAACATTACGTTGCGATTTGGCATTTTTCGGCATTCGATCCTCCTGTTCTTTGTGTAGAAAATACTAGGCGCCTCGAAAAACTGAAGTTTTTAGAAGCGCCTTAATATACACTAATATAAGCGCCGAATGGCTGAAAATTATAAAAAAATATGATTTTTCTTAGTTTTTTTTGAAGGATTTGAGGGCGGGCAATGCAAGCAAACTGTTTTGCGCCGATTTCCAGAGACGCATTTAGGACATCTTGAAAAACTCGCTTTTTGCGATTTTCTCGAGATTGCGACGAGTTGTAACTCGCTGGATTATCGAGAGTTACAACATCGCATTTTCAAAGTTACCTCTAAAAACTGAAGTTTTAGAGGTTCCCTTTACTTATTCCGTGCGTCAGAGGCAAGTGCCGCATACCCATTTTGCAGCAATCCGGATGAGCATGAGGGCGGCTGAGCGCAAATGCTTTCGGTTAGTTAGCTTTGCGCATCGTCTTTCGGCGAGCGACTTTTCCTCCAAGCCTACAGTAGACGGTCGGGCGGAAGTTTTCGTTCTTAATGGGAATCCGACCGACCGCATAATTTTTCTGAAAAGGCGGCATGCGACCCGTAATACGGCCGGCGCTGTCGATGATGCACGTTTCTCCGCTGACCGCGCACCGCACGGCCGGCACGTGGTTTTCGACGCATCTGAAAACCGCCATTTTAAGATGCTGCATTTGGCACCGGCGGCTGTACGCCCACGCATCATTTGAAAGATTCACAAAAGCCCGCGCACCGTTCCGCACAAATTCCGCACAATCCGAACCGAACGTATCTTCAAAGCAAATCGGCGTACCGAATGTCAACTCTCCTGCCGTAAACACGTTGCGCTCATCGCCGGGCGTCCACAAATGCGTATCGCCGGAAAGTAAGGCGGCATACAGCTTCGGAAAAGCCGCGCCATAAGGAAAATATTCAGTGAACGGAACCAGATGCTTTTTCTTGTAAATAAGCGGATTCGGCGGCAGGACATTTTTCTGCGGCGCAAAAAGGAGCGCAGCGTTAAAATCCAGCCGTTCTTCCCCGCATAGCTCCGAATGAAAATTGCCGACAACAAAAGCGCACGGGTGACGGTCGATGAATGCAAGCGTCGTTTGAATCAGTTCTACGCGCGGCCGATTCGTGCGCTCATAATAATGCCTCATAATTGATGGGACAATCGCCGTTTCCGGCCATGCAACAAGAGCCGCGTCGGGGTGTTCCTGTAATGCGCGGCGGGTCAGCTCCATAAGCGAGGCTACTTCTTCCCGATACGCAGCCGCTCCGCCCTTCCACGGGTCCGCATTATTCTGAACAGCTATCACTTTGGCTTTTCGGCAATCGCGTTCGGCCTCATGCACTGCCTGCACCCGATATATCCCGTACCCGTATGCACAGAGCACGGCGGAAACGAAAATCGAAAGAGCAGCCGCATTTCGAACGAGAGAGCGGTCGCGGATAATCTTAAAAATGAGGACGGATGAAAAATTCACCAGTGCGCTCACGCCCCACACGCCGAAAATATCTGCAATCTGAATCAGGTAGCGGTTTGCATACTGCGTGTACCCATTTACGCCGTAACTAAAACCCAAAAATCCTTTTGTTTTGAGATATTCATAAAGGCAGATAACTGCGAACTGAAAAATCCACACATACGCGCCGCCAAAAAGCCGTGCAAGCCGGAGACACGCAAAAAGCGCGGCGCAATATGCAAACATCAGAACGTATACGCCGCCTGCCGCAGGAATACTGAATTTGACCAGCCACGGCGCATAACAAAGATAGGCCCCAATGCCATACGCGC
This sequence comes from uncultured Treponema sp., assembly GCA_963539665.1. Lineage (GTDB taxonomy): Bacteria > Spirochaetota > Spirochaetia > Treponematales > Treponemataceae > Treponema_D. Next base: position 1,172 of record CAUTOX010000057.1, on the reverse strand, counting down.
CGCCATAAATCCATAGTGATTTTAATGAAACATATTCGACAAGAAACAAAATCGGTACGAACACGAACCATGCGGTTAAGCCGTTATCCGCACCGAATAGAATGCAGGAAAGCAATAAGAACAGTATGCATCGACATGAATTGCGATGCGGCATCATTAATCAATGTCCGTCTTGAGCGTCCACATGGCCCTTTTTAGGTCTTGCCCTGAACGGAATGCTGCAACGTAATGCGGAGCAACCGTAAGTTGTTCTCCGGTCTTTGGGTTACGAGCGGAAGCTCTGCCTTTACGCAGACGCGGCTCAAATGTACCGAACCCGCGTAACTCAATAGTAGAGCCGTTTACCAGCACATGCTTTATTTCTTGAATAAAATTTTCTACAACATCCTGAACAATTTTTTTATCGCATTGAACATTACGGTAAACTGCTTCAACCAAATCATACTTCGTAATTTTTTTAGATGGCATAGCAAACTCCCAGGAACAGTATTACTCTCTCTGATTTGTGCCGAACAGAATCCGGCTGCGTTCAAATCAACCGGACAGCTGCTACAAAGTAAAGATTGCCGTCATTCGGAAGATGCAGCAGCGAATGAAACATTAAAAAGCTTTGCCATTCGCGATTTCTTCCGGGAAACAGCATTTCTTGTAAGTACGCCCTTACTGCGCGCGCTGTCAAGTTCGCTCACAAGCGTACGGAATTTACTTTCAGCAAGCGCTTTGTCTTTTGCATGCACAGCTTCAATAAATTGTTTTGCATACGTTCTGCAAGTGCTTTTTATCGCTTTGTTGTGAAGCCGCCGTGCCTCACTTTGCGCATGACGTTTTTCTGCAGATGATTTTTTTGCTGCCAAAGGGAACCTCCATTAAAATAAACTTTGGCAGATAATATCGGTTGCCCTATGCTTAGTCAATATATCGAATTTGCAATTCGATATGGGAAAATCTTCCGCGCAAAGCTATGCTTCACGGAACTCAAGTTTTCAAAAAATGATATGGCAATCTAATCGTTTCTATGATGTTTTTAGAAAAAATGAGATGCTTTCTTAGTATTCTTCCGGTAATTTCGATCTCAAAACCTATGAAAATGGCAAAAACTGAGAGCCGTTGGGTTAAACCACGGAACTCAGTTTTTGAATCGCTTCTAGCTATTACTCACTTATTGAACTAGG
>CAUTOX010000056.1:0-13799 GCA_963539665.1 uncultured Treponema sp. | reverse complement strand
TGAAAGCAAAACTCGCCCGCATATCAAGCGCAACAGTCGGCAGGATTCTCAAGCCTGAAATCCCAAAAAATTCTATCCGCGGCATTTCAACAACACGGCCCGCAAAGAATCTTAATAAACTCATTCCAATCCGCACCTTTTTTGATTCGTGCGGAGGATTCAATACCTTGACGTTCAGCGTCCGGGTATTGAATCCGACTGCAACCACCTTATGAGAACACCATACCTCGCTGCTCCGCGGTGAGGTATGGTGATTGGGATGAGAGAAAACCGGGCTTTTTTGAGGTTGATACCGTTGCCAACTGCGGCGTAAGTACACAAGGACAGTATATTTGCACGCTTACCCTTACCGATGTTCATTCAGGCTGGACGGAAAATAGAGCTCTTTTAAACAAAGCTCATCGATGGGTAAAAGAAGTGGTTGACGATGTTAAACAGAACTTGCCGTTTCAAATGAAAGGCATCGATAGCGACAACGGAAGCGAGTTCAAAAACACACAGCTGTTGCAATGGTGTAAAAGTAATGAAGTTATTTTCACCAGAAGCCGATCGCATAAAAAAGAAGGCTTATTTTAGACAATGCAATTGGCATTGTCTAAAATAAGCTGCGAGTTTGCCTTACAGCAAACATCGCTTTATCATATGCACTTTTTCACTTCGTTGCAAAAGTACACAAATTCATCAATCCTCGACTTTTGATTCGCAATCCGCTTTAGCGGATAAGATAAACCGTTTCCTTACAGAACAAGCCGACAGGCTTAATAAAGTCTGCGGTTGATGATTTTATAGGAATGATAATTGTTTTGTTGAACAAAAAAATGACAGTGTGGTAAGACGCATCGTCGGTTACTATCGCCTTGAGGGAGAAGCGGCTCGTATGGTCATGGCCGACCTTTATGAACAGTATAATAAGCTCGTCAATTTCTTTTTCCCTTCGATGAAGATTATTTCAAAACAACGAGTAGAAGCAAAGGTCATAAAAAAATATGATACGGCTAAGACGCCGTATTGCAGGCTGATGGAAAGCTCTGATGTAAGCGAGGCGGTAAAAGCTGAGCTGTGCCGCAGGAAGAACAACTTGGATTTACAACAACTGCTTGAGACAACGCAAAGCTTGCAAAGTAAACTTATCTCTATGGCTCAGCCTTGCTCATAGATAGCTACGGTTAGATTTTTACATGAGTAAATACGGACACTTAGCTATAACGGTTTAATTATTGACTTTTCCAAAGCATGAGGCTGGCCGCCATGTCCTAAATACTAAACGTGCATCCGCTTCCGCCTGCCCATTTCTTACCTATCCATTGGTGCGGAGGCAATCGGTAAGGAAGGGGAGGAGCGCCGCTAGGTTTTCGGAGGTTTTCCATGGGGGATTGATGATGAGCATTCCGCTGCCGTACATTCGCGGGGTTTTGCTGCCGACTGATTCGTCTCGGCTGCATTCTCTGTGGGAATTGGGCGCGTTGATGCAGAGTTCGGCTTCTAGGATTTCTGTAGCGGCGTTGCATTTTCGGACTTCGCGGCAAATTGTTTCTTTCATGTTGCAAATTAAATCGCTTCGGTATGCAAGCAGCGGGTACCATAGCGCCAGTATGCCCGCCGGCCATTTCTTGAACACGGCCGCCATCGTTTTTGCGGCATCGGCGTAGTCGGAACGCAGTTCATAGCTTGGGTCGATAAAGGCTGCGCCGCGCTTGATTTTAGGCGGCGTGAGCGCATTGAGCATCTCCCAGCCATTCCGGCGATGCAGGGCGGCGCGGGAACCCTTCATGGTTGTGCGGAGTGTTGCAAAGGCGGCCGGATGCAGTTCTGAGAGGATGTGCGCACTGTCAGGCGGCAAAAAATCCGACGCAATGCAGGGAGAGCCGGGATATTGTCCCCTTTGGTAGTAGGGGGCAATTTCTGAAAAGTAGGCGGCAAGCATTGGCGGAATTGCATCTGGATTCGCCGTGCAGCAGGGCAAAAGCCGTTGGATCCCGTTTGCAGCCTCCCCCGTCTTCAGCGCGCGCTCATCGGCAAGATGGTATAAACCGGCTCCGGCATGCGTATCGAAAAAAGTATACGGCTTCCCCTTGCGATTCAAGTGCGTAAGAAGCTCAATTAGCACACAATGCTTGAGGATGTCCGCATGGTTTCCCGCATGAAAGTCGTGGACGTAGCTGAGCATTAGCGCAACGCATCAATTTCGGCAAGCCACAGCGCGCCGCTTGCATCGCTCGGCATCCGCCAATCCCCGCGCGGCGAAAGTCCGACCGCCCCGACTTTTACCCCATCCGGCATACACGAACGCTTGAATTGCTGCGAAAAGAAGCGTTGATAAAATCTGCGGAGCCACTTGAGCTTTTCGTCATGCGGGTAGGGGAGCGGCGAACAGTCGGCAAGAAACAAAATCTTTGCCGGAGAAAAGCCGAATCGCAAAAGATAATACAAGAAAAAATCGAGCAGCTCATACGGCCCGACAATATCTTCCGTTTTTTGCAAAACCTCCCCATTTTCAGGGGGAAGCAGCTCCGGGCTAATCGGCGTGTCCAAAATATCGCGCAGCGCCGCTGTAAGCTCGCCGTCCGCCGATTCCTCCGCGCAATGCGCAACTATGTACCGTACCAGCGTTTTCGGCACGGAAGCGTTCACGCCGTACATCGACATCTGGTCGCCGTTGTACGTGCACCAGCCAAGCGCAAGCTCCGACAGGTCGCCCGTCCCAATCACCGGCGCACCGAATTGATTTGCAATGTCCATCAACACCTGCGTCCGTTCCCGCGCCTGCGCATTCTCGTACACCGCGTCATGCCTGTCCGCATCGTGTCCAATATCCTGAAAATGGCGGCGTACCGAATCGGCAATATTGATTTCGGAAAAAGATGAACCAGTTTTCTCTGCAAGGAGGCAGGCATTGCGGTACGTCCGGTTGCTGGTGCCGAAACACGGAAGCGTAACCGCCCGAATCCCCTTCCGGTCAAGCTGGAGCAAATCAAAGGCGTTGAGCGTAACAAGGTAGGCAAGCGTCGAGTCCAGTCCGCCGGAAAGCCCGATGACGGCCGAGCGCGCGCCAATATGCCGGAGCCGTTTGGCAAGCGCCTCAGTCTGCATCTGCAAAACGGCGGCGCACAGCTTTTTGCGTTCTTGTTTGCTCTCTGGAACAAAGGGATGCGAAGGACTCGGGCGCAACACGCGCACGTCCGTATACGGAAAGCCGTTTACGCCGCCGTCAAAGTAAACGCGCCGGAAGGCAAGCGCTTCAAGCGCCGCAGCATCGGCAAAGCTCGTCGTCCGCCGCCGATCAAGCGCAATGCGTTCAAGATCGATGTCCGCGTAAAGCTCCGAGCCGGCAAACGGTTTATTCTCCCCCAACAAATCGCCGACTTCGGCAATCAAGTGGTGCGCGCCGAAAATCAAATCCTGCGACGATTCATCGCTCGCCGCGCCCGCGTACAGATACGCCGCGCATGTCCGCGCCGATTGCGCCGCGACCAAAAGCCGCCGCTGCTCCGCACGCCCTGCAATCTCGTTGCTTGCGGCAAGATTGACGATTATACGCGCCCCGGAAAGAGCCGCTCGGCAAGACGGCGGCAGAGGAGCCGACAGGTCATCGGAAATCTCTGCGCCGACAACGAACTCCGCATTATTTTTGTCGCAAATAAAAATATCTGTCCCGAACGGGATGGCATCAAAACGCGCAGAAAGTCGAACCGTTCCGCCGCCAATCCCCGCGCCGGAGGCAAAATAACGTTTTTGATAGGATTCTCCGCAATTTGGAATGTACGTTTTCGGAACAGCGGCAAGAATCGCCCCGCGATACAAAAAAAACGCGCAATTAAACAACGCCGCCTCAGCTGCAAGCGGAGCACCGAGTACAATCAACATATCCAGCGCAGCCGTCTTTTCTGCAATAAAATCCAACGCATCGCGCGCACCCCGTTGCAGCGTCGCCTGTAAAAAAAGCTCCCCGCACGTGCTGCCGGTAACGCACAGCTCCGGAAACGTCGCAATCGCCGCGCCCTTTCCCGCTGCCCGCGCCGCAGCCTCCGCAATGCGCTCCGCATTATACCGGCAATCAGCAACTTTCAACGCCGGAGCCGCACACGCCGCCCGCACAAAACCGAAATCCATATCCGCCTCTGTTTATATGGTAAAAACCTGTCCAATAGGGGGCAAGAAGATTGCCCATCTCCCGTTCCGCTTGCCGCCGCACCGCTTGAGCGCATCAGAACCCCGCAACGCAAGCAGTCCCGTCGCGCCATACCACGGGCGCACTCCAGATTTCCGCTTGCCAAACAGCTTTCCTTCCGTCCCGCGCAGCGGTTACCTCATCCGCGCCCGCTTGCAAGATTTGCGCAGGCAAAAGGAGAAGCTGGCGGCCGAGCTTCTCCGTCATTCAAATGCCCATCCATCCCGCCTGTGTCATCTTAGAAAACACTCGCAAGTTTTGCGTAGGCAAAACTTGAAGCGGGCGGCCGAGCCTCTCCGTCATTCAGCGGCCATCCATCCCGCCCGCTCCTAGACCGAGCTTTTCCCTTTGCGGCGTTTGTGTTCATTAAAAATCGAAAAATTAACGGTCTTTTCCATTTCTCTTCCCGCTTCAAGACTGACGTCCCAGAACAGTGCGCTTGCAAATGTCATGCCTGCCTCCACCAAATTGCCGGAAGCGTATTCGGGACGCTTAAAAATAATCGGGATAAAAGAAAAACCGGAAGCCTCATTCGGTTCAAACACAAACGAAACGCCGTTATCGGTATCCGTCAGCTGCACCACTTCAACATCGCGTATCATACCGTCAGGATTGAGCGTTTTTGAAGATGTTTTTGTGTCAATTTCCCGCCGCTGGCCGTCGGCCGCAATTTCTAATTTGAATGCGTTAAAATCATCGGGATTAAAATTTGTCTGCGCAAAGCTCGACTCAATGGCAAATTTTGCGTTCAGCGGCTCCGCGCTCTCATTTTTTAAGATATACTGCACGGTCATGCCGCCCGACGTTACGGCATACCGTTTCCGGAGCGTTATCTTTTGCGCATTGCGGTAGAGGGCGCTTACGGTCAGCTCCAGCTCCCGATGCTGCCTGTTGAATTTCTTTTCGGAATACATCAGCTTCGAAAAAATACCGGTTCCCGCAGGGCGGTTTTCAAGATAGTTTTTAAATTCTCGCGCGGTAAAAAGATGATCCGTAAACAAACCGCGCTGGTAGCCATCGTCATAGCCTTCAAATTCCTTGATGTGCACCAGATTATCGGCAAAATTGCCCGCGCCGCGCATCACGTCAAGCTCTAAAACCGCGCCGCCGGCAAGATTTATGCAGGCAAAATAATTTTGCATACGGCAAATATATTCAGTCATACCGTCGCCGTTATAATCGCATGAAAGCATCGACTCGCTGACATCCTCATATTCGCGGAGGATTTTGTCCACTTCGTTCAAGGTGCGGTACGCTTTCTGCCGGTACGCCGCGCCGACAAAGGCGCCCTTTGCCGTACAGATAAAACCGTCTCCATTTTGTGCTTCCCATAGCTTTTCCCGCGCGGCGGTTTTCCGCATCTTGTCGCCGTGATACTGATTCACCAGAAGGCTCATGTACAGCATTCGGTCATAGAGCGCTTTGCTTTGCGGATAACGCTGAAAAAAATCGTAGACGGTCGGCGGCCGGTGCGCATCAATCTTTACCGACTGATACGGTTTTACCGCCCACTGCCCCACATCGCTGCTCATACCCGATGGAACATATACCGGCGCTCGTTTTGCAGAGGCCTTCAAAAAGCGGTACGGGGTAGAAAGCGTAAAGCCTTCATGCGCGCTTACGGCCTCTTCCATGCGCTCAAACGCGCCGGACTCAAGATACGCCGTTATGTCTTCATGCCGCAGATAGAATGCGACGCCCCGGTCGTATCCGCCGTCGTGATTTGCATCCGCCGCGCTTATTGCCGTCTCCAGTTCCGATGCAAAAAGCATCGGCTCTAAGAAATTCGGCTTTATCGTCCGCCATACTGGAATAATTGCAAGCGACTTCGCCTTATCCGACATGAATAACGGCGCAAAGCTCGATTTTTCCGGCGGCAAAACGGACTCGTCCAAAAGCGCATATTCCATTCCGCACGTTGAAAAGCAGCTGACCAACGACGACTCCCAAATGCTTGCGCAGATAGCAATGCCGCGCGGCCGTTTTTTTGTCGTCTGGCGAATTTCTGAAGACAGCTTTTCGATTTGGCCAGTGCGGTCCATCGGAAAAAGGAGCGGAAAGACCGGATCATAATAGCCGCCGCCTAAAATCTCCACCTGCTTCCGCGCAACCATTTCCTGAAGTATATCAATGAATTCGGGATGCTTTTTATGGAAAAAACTCAGTACAACCCCGTTAAATGCAAAAGCCATGCGGAACGATTGATGGGCGTAGATAAATTTTCCGAGAGGCTTATAGATATTCTGATAATCGCTTTCAAACGACTCTGCGTTTCCAAGCCCGATTGCGGATGATTTTAAGACAAAACAGATATGAACTTCACCCATAGCTTTCCGTGCTTACCTCTTGAGCAGGTTATAAAAGACCCGCCACATTTGAAACGTCTTTTTCTGTAAAAATCCGGCAGCTTCTTCATCAAAAGAATCCGCAGCCGTCTCAAAAACAGTATCGGCGCTATCATTGTAAAAATCATGCCGGCTTTTGAAAAAAAGCATACTGTCATCGATTTCCGTCTGCTTCATCACCGCAGGAGAGAGGATGCAGAAAAGAAAATAATGAATCAGCGCGATAACCAGCAAAAACAGAAAAAACAAAATCCACTTTACAATCACGGCAACGCCTCCGGATTTAGCCACGATACGTTTCCTGCCGCAAGTGCGGAAACAATAACCGCAATCGAAATAAGAATAAGCGCGTGCAGCCGCTCAGCGCACTGAACGCCGCTTGTCATATCAATCCGGTATTTGAGCGAATGCAGCAGCGGAAGCGCCGTCGCAATCGACGCAAAACAAACTGCCGTAATGATAACAACATCGGCCAGAGAGGCGCTTTCATTGAGTGCAAGCAGCGTCAGCAGAAACGACACGCCGAATTCCGCAGCGGCGCGTCCGGCGGTAATGCGGATCAGAGTTTCCATAAAAACAGAAATTGCCGTCAGGATGAGCAGAGCAGCAAGCGGGTACAGTTCAAGCAGCGAAAGCGGCGACAAAATATACGCCGTTACCAGCCACGTCAGCGGGGCCGCCGCCGCCACCGAAGCCGCCATCTTTACGAGCGGCAGGAAAATGCGGCGCATAGAACTGCAAAGCAGCGGAACGGTATTAAGTCCCAAGCCGTATACCAGCACAGCGGACGCGAACACGAAATAATACAGAAACAGATAAATCATTGCGCCGCCTCCATCTGCGAAAACATCCGCATTTTTTTGAGCGCGGCAAGATAGCCAATCAATGAAAGCGCCGCAAGAATGAGCGCGCCGGGCACCGTGGCAAGGAAAATAAAAACGGAAACAGGCGCGCGAATCACAACCTTTTCCGCCGTACCGTGCGCCGCAATAAAAGTCAGCGTTCCGTAGCCGCACACATCGCGGATGAGGCTCATGCCGGCCGTATAAGCCGAAAAGCGCAGGACGGGCAGTATATTACCGCGCAGCTCAGGCAGAAAGCCGTCCTCTGCCGTATCAAATAAAAAAAGAGCTGCAAAAGTGGAGAGCGCCGGAAAATACATGACAAAGCCGAGTTCGAGCGCAAGCTCCGGCGACATTAAAATGAGCAGCTGCCGCCACAGCAGCGTAAAAAATATGATGAACGACAGCATCGTCAGTTCTTGCAGCATCCCAATTCCGAGCCGCCGCACCAACTGCCGGAATCCCGTGCCGGCAAGCATCAGCAAGCACAGCTCCAGAGAAAGGGCGATGCCGGCGGCAAGCCGTCCCGGCGTTGCAATTACCATCGGGCAAATTGCCGCAATGTACATTGAGTATGAGTTTCGGTTCACTGCGCTGCCTCCGCTTCGGACGCTTCAAGAATCGATTTGATTTTTCGCCGCCAATACGAAATGCGCGGACTTGCGGCAAAAGAATCAAGCAAGACGGCAACGCGCCCATGCACGGACGCAAAACCAATAAACGCAGCAGGCTCTTCCCCCGTTTGCACAAAAACCGCAGGAAGCGGCCCAAAGAGCGTCTGCACACGGAGAATAACCGCAAATGCGTCCGCGCCGTCTTCCACCCGCGTCGCCCGATACGCCGCGGCCCCCATTGCAAGCGGCGTTTTTATCCTAACCGCCGCGCCAAGCCTCCACGCGCCCGCTTGTTTTTCATCTAAAACCGTCGCGACCGACTGCCGCAATCCGCGTTCCCACCGACCGGCTGCCAATTTGCCAAACAGGGCGAGAATCAACATGAACGATAAAATAATGCCGAAAAAAATCCCGTATCCGCGCAAAAACTCTTTCGTCTTGATTTGCCGCTCTAGCATCATATCCGTTCCGCCTTGCCTTCAAACGCATCGAGCATCCGGCGAAGCTCCTTTCGGTCTTTTCTGCCTTCCCATTTTTGAATCGGAAGGGAAATGCAGTTTGCCGCAATCGCCGTAAAAACCATTCCGGCGGATGAGGCGCCGACTCCCGCAATCAAAAACGCCGCAACTCCGCCAAGCAGCGCGTACGCAAGCTGTCCGTGCAGGGAAAGCGGCGTCGTCCCGTGCCAGCCGATAATAAAAAGCGCCGTAAAGAGCGTACCGCCAGTTAACGCCGCCAACAGCATATCGCCCTGAAACCAAAGCCCGCCGTAAAAGAAGGGCGCGACAAGGCGCACAAGCAGCAGGTAGACGAACAAGAAAACGCCGGGAATCAACGCGCGCATAAAATCGGAGCCGAAAACGAATGCGGACGACAGCAGTGTAACGCAGTTGAATCTGAATGCGGGAATAACCGAATGCGTATCCCAGAACAAAGAAACGTAGCCCTGCGGAACAGTCGTCCCGAACAGCCGGAAAAGCGAATTGTTCAGCGCGTCGGTCAAAAGTCCGTCCAGCCGGCACAGGGGAACGCTGCCTGATTTAATCAAAAATTGGGAGGGATTTCTGAGCGTAAGCAATTCTTTCGAAATCCCCAACGCCGGAAAGAGCGTTACTCCGGCAAACCACAGGATAACGGCCGTAAAGACCGACGGATGCGCCCACGCACACGCGAACGAGCCGAAAAGATACTTGAGCAGCAGCATGGACGCAAAAGTTGCTGCAAATACCGTTAGCGGCGGATAATTTTCCGGCACAAGCATACCGGCGATGATCCCCTGATTGATGGCGATCAAAAGCGAAAACTTTTTCCGCCCGTCCTTATTCCATTCGCGCATGAGCACGTCGGCGAGCGCAGAAGCGAGCGTTGCAGCGGCAATAACCGAAAGCGCGCTAAAACTACGCGAAAAGGCGAGCAGCGCAATCTGCGCCGCCAACAGGAGTAAGGTTTTTACCGCCTCCGCGCCGATTGATTCTTTTAGATAAACGAATGGGCGTACCGGCGCTTCCGCATATTTAATTTTCAACTGTATCACTATTGCGCTCCTTGCATGACGGCGGCAGGGGCCGCTTGACGCACGTTCCGGCGGATAAAATGTTCCTTTTTAAAGCGGTCAATCGTTTGGCAGATCGGCAGACGGGCGGAGCACACGGAATTGCAGAGGCCGCAAAGCGAGCAGAGCGCAGTGGAGCGCAGATAATCATTTTCCGCAATAATTTCTCCGGTAATGTGCCGGTAGATAATGTCCGGCGCAAGATGGCGCGGGCAGGCCCGGCGGCAATTTCCGCAGCGCGCACAGGCCGTGCTTATGCGTTCGGCAATGTGGCGGGAACTTAAAAAGACAACGGATTTGACGTATTTTGTTACCGGCGCATCAAGATTGTCTACGGCAAAGCCTGAAATCTGCCCGTTTACAATCGCGGTACGGAGGCTTCGCCGGAGGCCGCCGCACTGTTCGGCAAGGTAGCTCAGCGGCGTTCCGATTGCCACTTTCATCAAGCCCGATGCGTTGATGCAATCCCCCGAAACATGCACGTAGCGGTCGATAACCGGAATGCCGAACCGGATTGCCCGATGCGTTTCCTGCATCGTCGGAGAGTCGGTAAACAGCGACTGCTCGGACGCGGCGCAAAACGGCGTGTTCTTCAATGCTTTCCGCACTGCCGCGCAGATGTCTTTTTTGAATGCCGCAGGATACCGCCGCTCATCCACCGGCACAAATGCCGCAGGGCAGCCGAATTCAAAATCCTTCTGACCGGAAAACTCTTTTTCCGTAATAAAAATAATGCCCGCAGCCCTCAATGCCGTAGCCGTTGCCGCAGCTCCGGAATAGACTTCCTCAAGAAAGTGCGCGCTAATGAGCGAATCGGTAATGCGGGAGGGGTCTTCGTCAAACAGGCGCACAATCAGAAAGGGGCGTTCCGCGCGGGCATCCCGAATAGATTTTGCAAGCGTCAGAGGCTTATCCGTTACGAACGTGTTGATGATTCCCTGTTTTTCGATTTCCGAAAGCATCTCTTCTGCCGAAAGCTGCTGCACATCCCGCATTTCAAGACGCCGGCCGAGAAAGCGGAATGTTCCGCCGAGCCGAATCCGGATTCCTTCCGACACGGTACCGTTCGGGCAGCGGCACTCCCCGATTTCCATTACCGTCCCCGGCGCCGGCGCATAGCTTAGCGACTTACCGGTATCTGGATTTTCGGAAGCCGCAATGCACTCTCCTTCTTCCACCGTATCGCCGACTTGTACGCGGATTATGCAGCGGTCGCCGTCGAGCAGCCTCACGGGCACAACGAGGGACGTTGGAATAAATCCGTTGATAGTTTTTGTGTAAGCTTTTTTCTTTGAAGCATAAAACCCGGAAAAAACAACCATATTCATACCTTATACCGATTTTTAAACGCTCCGTACCATCCTGCAGCAGCAAAAAACAGAGGGAGAAGGCAAACGGCAGCAAGCGGTATTATAGTCAAAAGGCTTGCACTTTGAAAAGACGCGGAAGAATAGCCGAACGGTCCGGCAGCGCCTTGCGCTTTGAGCAATTTTTCAACGGCGGGATAGGACAGCGCATCGATGGCGGCAAGAGATGCCGCGCGGAAGGCATCGTCGAACACAAAAACATCGGAAGAGGCGCGTATTGCGCCGTCTGCAAGCGCGTATCGCGGGAAGACAACGCGCTCTCCTGCCGCCGGAGCTTCGCTTCGGCGCGTATCAGCGGCACGTACATACGGAGCGGTTACGGCGCGCCATCGCCAATTTATGTAGTCGGAAAGATTGGGTAACGCGCCGGATTCGCCTGCGGGAGCCGGAATCAAAAGGCTTCCGCCCTTGCTGAATGCAACCGAGCGCGGAACTGCCAGCGCAAAGCAGCAGAGGATTCCCGCCGCGCATGAAGTAAGCGGCAGCGCAAGCAGCCGTTTGTCAAAATCCCGTTCCGAAAACGCCGCGGCAAAAATTCGCACCGGATGAAACGAATACCGTCCGTTCACCGCCTCTTGTATGTTCGCAGAGAGCGCAGAGCCTGCCGCCGAACCGCACAGCGCAAGCGCGAACAGCAGCCCCGCCTTGATTCCGGCCGTAAACGCGCAGAGGAGGGCAGCTGCCATAAGAACCCGCCGCGTAAGCGTGTTCCCTTGCGCTCGCTCATGCCGCTCGACGCCGCAGCCGGTAAAGAGCGCAGCGAGCGCAAGGCACGCCCCCGCCGCAGACGCATACAGCGGCAGCGCAAACGGATAGAGCGCGGGCGCGGCAGCTGCCGAAGCGAATTGCACTTTATCCGCCGCCAATGCAGTCAACGCTGCGGCAAGCAGAATACAAACGAGCGGACAAAACCGTGAATAATCCGCCGCCCCCATGACTGCGCCCTTTATGCCGTGCTCGGCGGCAAGCGCCTTCAAAGCATCTTCAAGGTGCCGTGCATACCGGACGGGAACATAGAGCAGTTGAAAGCGGCCGCTTTTGTCGAAAAAATATGCGCGTCGAGCCAGAAGGTACCCGTCTCCGCCGTCGGAAAGCGCAACTGACAGATTCGCCGCGCCTTCTTCTGATTCAAGCGGGGGGCGTTGATTTTCAAGCCGGATAATATCCGCACAGCCTTTTTGCTCAAGGAGCGCCGGAATGTCGGCAGCGGCCGTCGCAGGAACGCGCACCGCTAGATATCCGCGCCATAATTGAGCGGAGCGAGCGGCCGGAACCGCTTTGAAAAAGTGCGGCAACGCCGCCGAAAGCGCCAATATAATAGAAGGGATTATGTAATTTTTTATGCAGCTCATAGATTCTATTCCGTAAGCCCGCCCGCAAACGGAAGCGCAGCGGCTCTATTTTCCGAAAATATTCCTGCGCCTGCATGGCATTTTTTTAAGCCCTCGCCGTAGGGGAAGGATGCAAGCGCCGCTGCGCTTTAATCCAGTCATTCAGGAAAACACGCAACACGTCGATGACAACGCCTTCACGTACCGCGCCTTATCCTAATCGCCGCTAGAACAGAGAAAAGGCAAGCCCCGTAAAAAAACCCAGCAGACAGCCGACCGTTACTTCCATCGGCGAGTGCCCCTGCACTTCTTTAATCGGAACATACGCCGCAATCTTTTTTTCATCGAGCATCCGGCCAAGTTCGTTGATTTTTTTCGCCTGAACGCCGCTCGACCGCCGCACCCCGACTGCATCCCGCACGGTAATCATGCAAAAGCAAAAGGAGAGAATAAAAATATCAGAGGTAATTCCTTGCTTAAACCCGATGGTTGTGCACAGCGCACTGACTAACGCAGAATGACTCGAAGGCAGCCCGCCCGTCTTCCACAAAAGATTTTCTATAATTTCCGAAATATTATGAATCCGCCCGTACAACGCATTGAGCACAGTTTTAATGAACTGGGCGCAAAACCAGCTCGATACGCAGGCAAGAAGGACAGGATTTAAAAGAAACTGCTTGATTTGTTCCGCGGCTGATTGCAACATAGCCGCATTCTATCATCTGAATGTAATTTTTACTAGTGTAGCTGAAACAGCCGGAAAAAAAGCAGGAAAATTTCTAAAAAAACATCGAAACATTGCGCTATATGCAATTTGTTTGCACATGACGCAATGTTTTTATGCTCTAAAGCAGCTTAATTTCTCCGTTTACCATACCAATGAGGATAGTTTGCCGTAATCGCTGGTCTTTCAGTCTGAGCGCTTATCGGTTTTGCCATCTTCAATAAAGTCCGATTGCAAATATCCTTCGTAATGCCCTTGGTCAGAACCGACATACAGCAGGTCTCTTGCGGGCTGCATAAATTCTGTTTGATGCCGTATAGGGAAGGGAGCAGTCCGCCGGAGTTTGTATAGCTAATTGCCTTCTAAAACAACATCAAGCGTATCCGCGAAGGAACTGTAACAATTGCTTTGACTTGCAATATTCCGCTTCAAAGCGCTCTACGTGTGCTCAATAGGATTGTATTCAGGCAAATACGGCGGCAGGAAAATCAGTTCCTGCGAGTATTTTTTGCGATTTGATACAAGACTTCTTTTTTATGAAACGCCGCATTGTCCATGATGATGACATGATCCTTTGGCAGCTTCTTTAACAATTCCTCTTCAAACCAGTCTTCGAACACAGCAGCTTTCATCGTTCCGCTGTAGGTGTGCGGAGCAAGCAAAGCGCCCTCACATTGCGCCGCAACAAGCCCAATTCGAGCATGACGCTTGCCGCTGATACGAATATTGACCCGTTTTCCTCGTTTACTGCGTGCATATTGGCGGTACATTTGCGTCTGGAGACCGGTTTCATCGATATACACGAGCTTTTCTTTGGGAATGTCTTTGATTTTTTCTAAATACGCCTCTACTTGTT
>CAUTOX010000055.1:0-13916 GCA_963539665.1 uncultured Treponema sp. | reverse complement strand
AAGCGGCAAGCGCAAACGACATCGATTCGCGCATGGCAGAAATCATGCGCCAAGATACCCCGCCGTCCATTCCGGACTTTTCTATTGCTGACATTCCAGAAGCAACGGAGGAGGAGCTTGCAGCGTCGAAGCTGCCGCCGAAAAAGCGGACGGCAGAAAAAGCGGAAAGACCTGCGGCTCAGGCGGCAAGCGCAAACGACATCGATTCGCGCATGGCAGAAATCATGCGCCAAGACACCCCGCCGTCCATACCAGACTTTTCTATTGCCGACATTCCGGAAGCAACGGAGGAGGAATTAGCCGCGGCGAAGCTGCCGCCGAAAAAGCGGACGGCAGAAAAATCGGAAACAGAGCCATCCGATGCGGCAGCAACTGCGCTGAAAGCTCCCGATACGGATGCAGAACAGCCGGTTGCGGCCGAGGCGGCCCCTGAATCGGCAGCGGAAAATCCTGCGCCCGAGCCGGAAGAAGAGTTTGATGAAAAAGCGGTTATGCAAAACCTCTTTTTTGAGGCGAAGAAGGTAATGCAGAAAAATATGAACGCCTCAGCCCCGTTTGCGCGGATATTGTACGTATTTGCCGAACGCCTGTATGAAGGCGAACTCGGCCAAGTTTTTTCCGCCCGCCTTGAAAACTGCTGCGAGCGCCTTTCTAAACTGCACGGCTTTACAAGCGTCTACTATTTTTACGGGATCGGACTCGAAAACGAAAAATTCCGCACACAATTTAAGAAGATCATGCAGAACAAAGATGCAGTTTATGCGGTTGCCGCAGGTTCCCTGTCCAATCTTGAAAAAGAGCATTGCGTTTTCGCCGAAAACCTCGGTATCAATATAGACAAGGAAAGCGTGAGCGCCCAGCCGGCCAAAGCTGCGGATCCGAATACCGAATGCCTTAAACTGCTGCTGCAAGATATGCAGTAACGCAAAGCGGCGCAGCCGGATCCTATTCGACTGCCCGCATCGCGTTTTACCGCCAAGCGATGCGTTACGTTTCGCTCCGAGACAGTAATTTCATAAAAAATGGAAGGTATTTGTTTTTAACGATTGCATCCCATGCGTAATGCTTTTTAACGGAAGTTGCAGCATCGGCAATCATCTGTTCAAATGCAGGAAAGCAGGAGCGCTTCAACGCAGCCGCATGGGTCAAGGCCTCGGCAAGGCAGGAAGGCGTATTCGGCGCATACAAAAAACCAGTCTTTCCATCGATTATTTTTTTTAATCCGCCGGTTGCATGAGCAATCGGCAGCGTACCATAAAGCTGCGCGATAAAATCTTCAAGTCCGCACGGTTCAAAGCGGCTCGGCATAACGGCAAAATCGGCCGCCGCAATGACAAGACGCGCAATCTGCCGGTTGTACCCTTTAAAATAAACGGCGCGCCCGCTAAATTGCGCAGTCCACTTTTCAAGCGCCTGTTCCAGATAATGCTCCCCCTGCCCCATTATGACAAAGCGAATGTCAGGATCATTTTGCATAAGCGCTCCGGCAGCCTGAATCAGCAGGTCGATGCCCTTTTGCGCGGCAATACGTCCATGGTACGCAAACCATATAGCATCGCGCCCGTCGCCGTACATTGTCCCGAATCGCTTCACGCCATCGAGCGTTCCGTCATCAGGAAGCGTAAGCATATTCGTAAGAAATTTCCTGTTAGCAATTTTTCCGTCAAGCAGTTTTTGCTCAGGGCTAAACGCAAACGGCAAGCCCGAAAGTTCAGGCTCTTCCGGAAGGTAGCGGGCAGGATCAATACCGTTGGTGATGCCGGTTATTTCAATCTTCCGCGCGGCAAAGAGAGGCGCAAGCCCGTCCGTAATACCGTCATTTGCGGGATTTTTCAGCTCCGCCGCATAAAAAGTTGAAACAGTCGTCAAAACAGCATCAAGCCCCGCCAAAAGAAAAGGTTCAATCCGCCCCCGATTTTCCGCCTGCCGCAATTTTTCCGCCGGAAGCCCCGTATAATACTCCGCTTCTCCGACATCCTTAAACTCATGATGATACGCAGGCCCTGCATTGTGGATCGTTACCGCGCATTGAATCTGCAAAAGCTTTCGCCGCGCAGATTGCATAAAATAAGCCGGAAGAATCGCCGTCGCCGCATCATGGCAGTGCACGATGTCCGGCAGCTCAACATCCGGCAGCGTTTCCGCATACGAGGCCACCGCCTTTGAAAAGAGCGCATCCAAAAACAGCATATCCCGATGGCCGCATCCGCGCACATTCGCAGGATTTGCATCCTGTTCCTTTTGCGTGTAGACGTAAACCGCCTGCTTTTCGCTGAATGAAGGGTGTCGCATGAAAACAATTTTTACCGGATTATCCTTGAACCTGCCGAACGAATAGCGCACCGACTCATTTTTTCCACACAACAAGATGGACAGCGGACTCGGCGCATCGCGTAAGTCCGCAACCGCATCGAACGAGCTGCACCCAAAGACAGGAATAAACAGCGTTACATCGTTTCCAAGTTGCGCCATTTTTGCGGCAATCGAATACGTAACGTTTTTAACGCCGCCGGCTTCGGCAAGCCCGGCGCACTCCATCCCGACAGTCCAGAATTTCATCATTGTTCTCCCGTTCGATTATGAAAAAAGCAGTAGCCTCCCCCGCAGGCAGGTAGGAAGCTATCAGCGCACGATCAATGCGCGCTTAAATCCGGACGCAAATTTTCTGCGCCGCCGGTATACACGTGGATAGGGCTGGTATTTTCTTCCATATATGCATACATAAGCAGCCGGATGACGCGCTCTGGCGCGCTCCGTATTGCAGCTTCCGCCGTACAAAAAAGGGGAATTGCGGCAATATCAATGCTGCCGGAATAATGCTTACGGAGCGCCGTACATGGATTGAGCGCATCGATATCCTGCGTAACTGAAAATTGCAGCGACACGAGCGCCTCTGTCGTCAGGCGGTTTCGCTCAAAAAGGTCCGTGCAAAGCCGCACGGTGTTTTCCGTTATCGAATCAGCAGTATTTTCGGCGCACACCGCTCCGCGCAACGCAAAAAGTTTTGTCATACGTCAATGTCCTCATTTTATTCAGAAAATTCCGCTTCGGAACAGGGCGCTTTGAAATGTAATTTCGATGCAGCTATTCCGGTAATTTTTTCTTCCATAACAGCAAAATGCAATGCTCCGACGGCGGTCAATCGTTTTTTTCGAGTACAATCTTCCGTTTTTTGATTTCTCCGTGCGAAAAAGACGCATCTTCGCGATCAGTTCGGCCGTCATCTTCCAAATCAAGCGGAGGCTGAGGATTGGACGCTTCCGAAGCAGCCGGAGATTTTTCGGCAACAAGATGCATTGCAGGCAGCGGGAGCGCACGGATTTTTTTATAAAGCGCATAATCAGGCGCGGCCGCTTCCGTTACTGCAAATGCCGTAAACACAACGCCCGTATATTTCCGCTCCGCATCAATGATTGCAAGCAGCTGTTCCGTATCCATCGCCTCCGGATGCAGCGCATTCCCACGTTCCGCCTCCGACAAAAAATATGCAACGGCAGCGGAAACGGCATTCTGAACGGACAACGCAATGTATTCGTCAAGCGAAGGTTGGTCGGATATGACGGATTGTTTTAAAAGCTGCGGCAACGCATCGGCTCGCGCTGCGGCGGAAACAAAAAAGTCAAACTTATAGGAAAAATCAAGCGCATTGTTTACAACATTTTTATAAAAAGAGGCTGACTGCAATTCTCCGGAAATGCATTTCCGAAATGCAACCGGTTTGGTCGAAAAAAGCTTGAGCTCGGCATTAGTCGGCAACAGGAACTCCCAAAACCACGAAAATGCTCCCGGAGTTACAGTCCGCAACGCAATGCCGCCCGTTTTAGAAATCACCACACCTGCGCTATCCGTTTTTATCTTGAACTGCGTCCAGCCGACCAAAAAGACGGTAGCCGCAAACAGCAAAATCATTACGGTACATACAAGAAATGTTTTTACAGCTTTTGCCATACCAGCTCCGCATGGGCGCCGTCTTGACCCCCGAAAAAATCTGCCCTAGTATAGCGGCGGGATATGAAGACTGCAAGGCAAATTGATCATAAAAAAATATCGCATACCGTATTCATTATTTCCTGCCGGACAACGCTGTTTTTATTTTTATTTACGCTTACGCTTTTTGCGCTCTTTACGGCGGGCAACTATCAAGACTTTACCGACAGCCAATTGCGCACGATTATCAGCATTACGTCCATTGCGGGGATTCTGCTGTTTTTAATCGCAACGCTCACTGCGCTCAATGCCGTTGCCCGCTGCATCCTGCATACCGGAGAACCGCACCGCTTCCGCCCGCTCATCTATGCGCTCATCCTGTTTCCGGCAGGCGTAATCGGCCTTGCAATTTCGATTTTCTCAAGTTTTCTCTCATTCCTTACCCTGTCCATGTAAATAGACCTGTTCTGAAAGCTAAAGTTTCCGAGCAGGTCTCATGCTCATCTGCATAATGGGAATGCAGCTTACCGGAAGGTGCCAAACAAAAGGGCTTTTAAATGAAAACTCATTTAAAAGCCCTTTGCCGCATTAAAATAGGGAAAAGCTGTTACTCAGCCTGCAAGATAACAACCGACCACGGGTTTACGCCATAGGAGTTAGTACACACCTCGGCATTCTCGAAAGCCCAGCAGTTATTGAAGTCTTTTTCCGCCCACTTGTCAGTATCTACAATCCGCTTCCATGTTTTATCCGCCGGAATGTTAAATTCAATTTTCAGTATCCACATATTCATAAACATCAGATAATCGTGGCCGCCGGCCTTGCTGCCGTTTATCCGAACCCACATTGCTCGGTCACTAGTCGTATTCAAGTTAGTTACGCCATCTTCTTTTTTAAAATCGTAGGAAACATTGTAATTCGTTTGATGCAGCGCATTTTCGTTCTGACGCA
Organism: uncultured Treponema sp.; assembly: GCA_963539665.1. Taxonomy (GTDB): domain Bacteria; phylum Spirochaetota; class Spirochaetia; order Treponematales; family Treponemataceae; genus Treponema_D. Next base: position 9,038 of record CAUTOX010000055.1, on the reverse strand, counting down.
AATTCATCATGTATTGCGCAAAAATAAAGTTTCCGTTTTGTTTGCGATTCTTCTCGTTCCGCCGAAACGTTCCGAACATATCATTGTACGCAACACCTATACCGCCGGTTGCAACCGCATGAGGCGAATCCGTGTCAATCATGTTATAGTTATTCCACGTTGCAACGCTGTCGATGTTATACGGATTGTTGTTGCCGTTTTGCGTCCGGCAAAGTTCATCGCCCCAGACAATCATCGGAGTGCCGCGGCTCATCATCTGCACCGCAAAATAGTTCCGCGCCGTCTGCCGCCTCTCAGATGGCCTTGGCGCACGCTTGCGTAAGTCATTCGGTAATTCCGGAGCAGCCGCACCGTAGTTGAGTGTATTCCAGTCCGTAACGCCGCCGTCGCTTGGGCCGAACGGCCATTGCAAGTTTTTGTTGTATTTGTTGCCTTGTCCGGCATAACAGCACAAATCGGTAAGCGTAGAACCGTCATGCGCAACAAGGAAGTTTATCGATTTATGCGGGCCGCCTTCCTTGTCGAAATTACGATAATCGCCAGTGATGTAATCGACAACCCAGCCTTCATTATAAGTAGAAGGCACCCCTGCGCCGATGTAGGATCGGAGGGAATCGCGGAAGCGCCCATTCCATCCGCCCCAGCCGTATGGAAAGTTTCCGACTTGATAATTATCCGGAGAACCGAGATCCCAGCCTTCCGCAATCATTTCAACACCAAGCTCATTACCAAGCTGCACAATATCCTGAAGGGTTTTCGCATTCGAATTGAACGCCCACCGCTCCTTATTGCTGTTATACTCACGGCCGAGAATGACCGCAATATCAAAGCGGAAGCCGTCAACGCCCATGTCCTCAACCCAGTAGCGCAACGAATCCAGTATCAGCGCACGAGGAATTGGATGATCGCAGCGCAGATTGTTTCCGCAGCCGGAGGATTCCCAATAGTAGCGGGGAGCGGTATGGGTAAAGCAGTAGTAGGTTTGGTTATCGATGCCGCGCATGGAAAGAATATCCGCTTTGGTCGCGTCTTTTTTCTTCTCGCCGTTTATGGTTGTTGCTCCAAGATCCCACAAGCCGCCTTCGCCCGTATGATTGTACACAACGTCAAGGTACACTTCCATTCCCTGCTCGTGGAAGGCGCTGACCATCTCCTTGAACTCTCTTGTCGGCCCGCCTGCGCTTTTGTCGCTTGAATAGCGGCGCTCCGGCGCAAAAAATCCGAAGGTCATGTAGCCCCAGTAGTTTCCGCCCGGCCCGTCATCAGGATTTACATCATTGTCAGTTTCGTGAACCGGCAAAAGTTCAATCGTCGTAATGCCGAGCGCCTTCAAGTACGGCGCAAGCAAAGCCGCGCCCGCATAGGTACCTTGCTTGTCGGCAGGAATATCAACAACGCCCCCGAATCCCTTAAAATTACTTAAAATCGTTTTTAAATTTGCCGCCGACGGATGCTTCGTGATGCCGCGCACGTGCGCTTCGTAAATAATGGCCTTTTCCGCAGAAAGCTTCGGGGACGGCATAAGAGAATACTTACTTTCTTCTATTATATAGCCCTTCGGCGCATGCCGCCCCGAATCTTTTTCACGGTTTACGTCGCCGCTTGCATACACGGCAGCTCCAGCCCCCTCCGTTGCAAGCGCATTCGATTTATCGTGCGTCATTTCGCGGCCATACGGATCAAACAAAATCTTATTCGGATTAAAGCGGTTTCCGGATGAATCAACATCATCCTTGAACCCCGCGCTGCTTCCGCCGCGTTTCCATTTTCCATCAAACGGCCAGTTCGGGCCCCAGCAGCGGTAGGCGTAAATGTGTCCTGCAAGATTCGATTTCAGCTTTGCGCGCCACACATTGTCGCTTCCTCGTACCATCCAATAATCGTAGCGGGCATCCTTACCGTAGGCGGCATCGTAAATTTCAAGTAAAACCTTTTCCGCATTGGCCGAATACAGCGCGAATGTCGTATTGTCGCCATCGATATGCGCGCCGAGCGGCCAACTCCCCCCGCCCCAATGATTTTCGTCAACCGGACTAAATGCGCCCGTATTCGGATGCATCACGCCTACGGTCGTTTCGGTGAACTGGTACGCGGCCTCAGAAGATTGTATCCCGCCTTTTACGGCAATCGCATTAAGCTTTGTTCCAACGCGAACCGCAATGCCTGAATCGCTATCGTAGCGGGCGCTGCTTGTTGTCGGCGTAGAGCCGTTTGTTGTGTAATAAATTTCAGCGTCAAACGGAGATTCTTCATAGAGCGTATGGCAACGGAGGTAGACGTTTTTAGAAGAGCCTGCGGCAAGACCGCAATTATCGATGGCGACGCCGGCGGAATCTTCAAGCACCGGAGCCGGAAGCTCAATTTTTATCTTGCCAAGCTTTACCGTCTCGCCGTTTTTCACCGTAACATTCTTTTCATATAAAACGGCGCCGTCGTAGACAGCGTAGAGCGTCCAACTGCCCGGCGCAACGCCGCTAATGCTTGCCGTTTTGCCGGCGGTAATGTCGACCAGTTCCTTTGACACGCGGTCATTCACGTATATCTTGATATTTTTACTCGTAAGCGAAGGCGTAAACGTAACCGCCCCGCTCTTAAGCGTATACGCGCCGCTCGGAGCCTTCGTGCCGTTTCTAATGTCCCGCGCAATCGCCTTTGCGTCGATTAGTCCGGCAGGAACATTCGGCGGCAGATACCCCCTCACCTCATCCTGCGAACGCTTCTGAACGGCATCATAATTTGCGAGGCTTACCAGCTCGTAGAAAACATTGGCGACGGCCGCATTGCTTGACCAGTCGGCCGTTACTTCCGTCGTCTGCCCCTCCTCAATGTCAAAAACCGCCCGCAAAATCGCCCCGTCCGACTTATTGAGGATGTTACTGATTGTTTTTTGCGCCTGAATACTGACGACGCGGTTTTTACCGACCGGAATATAATCGACAACCACATCGCTTCCGGCCGCAGCCTTTGCAAAATCCGCATCGAGTTTTGATACGGTTTTCATGCCATGTCCGGTAATACTGAGGTCTGCTTCTGCAACGCCCCCCTGCTGGTTGATTTTTAGCAAGCCGACCGGTTCATCATCCTCTACCGATGCGCCCGGACACCCGGTCAAAGCCAGCACGGCGGCAACCAAAAGCGCAACGCCGACATTCATTCTTCTAGTGAATTTCATATCAGTTTCCTCCTTGCAGACGCTTCGCTCTTCGGAAGGCTGCAAAATTATCAGTAAATACCAACGATCCGCAAGCGGACTCATTAGCGGTAACGCTCAATCCTTATAGTCTGCAAAAAAAATACCGCGCTCCCCAACGGGAAAACGGTATTCCCTCGTTCAGACGAACTATTTGGCATCTCGAAAAACCTCAATTTTTTCAAGATTGCGACGAGTTGTAACTCGCTGGATTATCGCAAGTTACAACATCGCCGTTTCAAAAAGTTACCTCTAAAAACTGAAGCATTTAGAGATGCCCTATTATTATATACGAAACAATGAATAAGTAAAGAAAAGCGTTACAAACAACACGGATCTCAGTTTTTGCAAAAATGATATGGCAATCTAACCATTTCTATGATGTTTTTAGAAAAAATGAGACGCTTTTTTAGTATTTTTCCGATAATGTCGACCTCAAAACCTATGAAAATGGCAAAACCGGAGTTCAGTGTATTAAATCCGCACGATAAAATTTCACCCGTACTGCCGCAAGAGTGCGCAACTCATAAGTTTTTACGACAGGCAACACGAGAAGCGGACGGCCGATAATACTCAATTTAATTTTTTTGTGGTGATTAAAATTTTTATGAATTACGCCTTTTTTGTAAATTTTATCTAAAACTCGAAATTTGGGCTAAATAAGTAACCGGACGTATTTTATAGATGCCCGGCAAGACTTACGCAGCGTGCGCTATTTCCGCTCAAAAATCTTTTTACCTGCAATGAATACCGCTTCTACGCTTCCGGTTAGAACGCGGCCTTCAAAAGGAGTGGCTTTCCCTTTGCTGTAAAAGGTGTCCGGATTGACCGTCCAACTTTTATCAGGATCGGTAACGGCGAGGTCTCCATCGTATCCTGCGCGTAGAAGGCCTTTATTCAAACCGAGTATGCGGGCAGGATTGGCGGACATAAGTTTTGACAGCATTTTTGCATTGATTTGCCCTTCTTTGACCAGCACGGTGTTGCAAACGGCGTAGGCGGTTTCAAATCCGGTGAATCCGGGAGCGCCGGCAGCTTTATCGTCAATCGTGTGCGGCGCATGGTCAGTTGCAATACAGTCAATCGTGCCGTCGCGCAGCGCTTTAAGCAACGCACCCCGGTCAACTGCCGAGCGAAGCGGCGGATTTACAAACGTATGCAGGTAGGGATCATCGAGTCCGCATAAAGCCAGATGGTGCGGCGTTACCTCGCAAGAAATGGCAAAGTCGCTGGCTTTCTCTTTTGTCGGCGTAAAGCGCGTTCCCTTGCTGGCGGCATCATACGCGACAGCCGCATTATACGCGGCAAGCTCATCATCCGCCTCCTTCAGCTCCTGCTTTACCGCGCGGATCGTATTCACAGCCTCCGCCGTACTCACATGGCAGATATGGATATGACAGTCGCCTTCCCGTGCAAGCGCGATATTCCGTTTGGTTGCAATATTTTCCGCAAGGGCGAGCAGCCGGTTCGTGTGAATGAGCACCAAAGACAATTCCGTCCGGTCTTGATCCGACAGATTTTCAAGCGGCGTACCTGTCCCCCACGTCGTCATTCCGTTCCGCTCCATAATTCTGAGAGCGCGTTGCCGTAATGGCACCGCTTGAGCGGCAAGCTCCGGATCTTCGCAATGGCAGCTAACGATAATGTCGTTATCCGCCGCCTCCGCCATAGATTCAAACATCACGACGGCAGACTGAACGTCGCGCCCGTCTTCGCTGATGATCGGAACCGTCGCCGCATCTAATGGCGCAATATGCTCCATGCTCTCCCCATCAAATCCTTCGGTTATGCTCACCGCCTGAATAAAGTTTGAAAGGCCGAGCGCAGCAGCGCGTTTGTTGACGGCAATGGCTGCCTCCGCCGACGATATAACCGGCTCGGTGTTCGGCATTGCGACAACCGTCCCGAACCCGCCGCTTGCAGCAGCGCGCAGTCCGCTTTCAATATCTTCCTTATCCGTCTGCCCTGGATCGCGGAAATGGCTGTGCATATCCACAAAAGCAGGCGTTACCGTCAGCCCCCGCGCATCATAGGTTTCAAGATGACAGCTATCTTCGCAGCCGTCTTCCTTGAGAATCGCCATAGCAAGCGCACGAGCGCTTTCAGCTCCGGTAAAATACCCCTGAAAAACGGCGCGGATTTTTCCTTCGACAATCAGCAGCGCCCCCTGCTCGTCAATCGCTTCATCCAAAAGGCGAGCATTATACATTAGTAAAACATGAGTCATATACAAACCTCCAAAAACGGATCGGCATCTCCCGTCCGATACAGGGAATCACAGAATTCGCAGCGATATAAGGCTGCGTCCTTATCAACTAACAGAAACGCAGGACGCACAGAGCGTTCGCTTTCCGTAATACAGCGCGGATTTTTGCAGCGGAAAATGTTTTGGACGCGATCAGGCAGCTCCATATTAATTTTCCTGATAATTTTTTCATCCTTTATCACATTAACGCAAATATCCGGATCAATAAAGCCTAACACAGAATAATCGATGTCGATAATAGTATCGATTTTTATTAAATCTTTCTTTGTATTTTTTTTCGACGGCACATTCATAATGAGCGCGGCGGAAAACGGCATCCGGTCAAGCCCCAGCCATCTGAATATCCGCCAGCCGCTTCCGGCATGAATGTGATCGATAACTAATCCGTTTTTAATCGTATCGACGTGAAGCATCGCACGTATCTCCTTGTGTCAGCGGCATCGATTGAGCCATCGGCCGCCGTTTTTCATCTTGCACTGCCGCTCTTCTGCGGCAATGCCCCAAACGCGCTCAAGGCTAAATGCAGCCAGTCAGCTTTGCAATGAGCGCCATACGCGCGTACATACCGAATTTCACCTGCTTGAAGTACGCCGCGCGCGGATCAGCATCAACTTCCGGCGCAATTTCATTTACGCGCGGCAGCGGATGCAGGACAATCATATTCGATTTAGCCAGCCGCATCTTTTCCCGATCCAAAATATAGCGGTCTTTGAGCCGGATGTAATCCTGCTCATTGAAAAAACGCTCCTTCTGTACGCGCGTCATGTACAGAATATCGAGGCAGTCGATAACATCTTCGAGCCGTTCAGCCGTCGTATAGCGGATGCCGTGCGCTTCAAGCACATTCTTGACCAGATAGTCGGGAATGCAAAGCTCTTGCGGGCTGATAAAAACAAATTCATTCCCCGCATAGCGGCTCATCGCCTGCGTGAGACTGTGAACGGTGCGCCCAAACTTCAAGTCGCCGCAAAAACCGATGACGCGCCCTGAAAGCGTCCCCGTAAGCCGCCGGATGGTAACAATGTCCGTCAGCGTTTGCGTCGGATGAAAATGCCCGCCGTCGCCTGCATTGATAACCGGACAGTCCGCAAAGCGGCTTGCAAGCAGAGCGGCGCCTTCCTTCGGCGAGCGCATCGCAATCACATCGGCATACGCAGAAACCACGCGGATTGTGTCCGGAAGACTTTCCCCCTTAGCGGCGGAACTTGACGCGGCATCGGCAAAACCTTCAACAGCCCCCCCCAAACGCAGCATCGCCGCTTCAAACGAAAGGCGCGTGCGGGTGCTCGGTTCAAAAAAAAGCGCCGCAAGAATTTTCCCGCGGCACACATCTTGAAAAGCATCCGGATCAACGTTCATCTGTTCTGCAAGTGTGCAAAGCTCATTTATTTCCGAAACGGAAAGATCATTCGGCTCAATAAGGTGCCGTCCTTTCAACATAATCGCTCCCGCATACGCCGCGCTGCCGCATGGTACGCACCTCCAGCATCCCGTTGAGCCTGAGTGTTTGCGCCGCATCGTGCAGCCGCAGCTTAAAATTGGGCGGATTATAACAGACCGGCGGGCAGCGGACAAGGGCTGGGCCGGACGGGATAAAAGAACTATATAAGTTTTAACTTAGTCTACCGTCCGGCTCAATTTTGCCTGCGACAAACACGCAAATAGGCAGGCGGGAAAATTAGATTGCACGAAACCTTCACCCTGCCCTAACCCTGTACAATGCCTCTTGCGAGTTTGCCTACGGCAAACTCGAGCGGGCAGTCGGAAAAATTAGATTGTACGACACCTTCACCCTGCCCGCCCTGTATTTAGCGCTTTTTTGTAGAAAAAATATTCATTCATGCGCTATAATGGCGACAGTCATAGCGTACTGAAGGGCGGCTTCGCCACTTTCAGAAACAGGCATGATATGCCGATACTGGTACTAATAAATGCGGCGGAAATACAAAGCGTGTTCACGCCGCATTCGATTTTCGGGAAACGCCGATTCCATTCGGATTACAGGAGCGGCAAACGCAAGGAAGCTGACTTACCGCGTATGCGGTAAGTTTTCGGAGGCAATTATGAAAAGCATTGGAATTAAGCTCGCAGACGGAACTTTTTATCCAATAATTGAGGAAGGCAGCCAGGCGGCCAAAACGCTTGCCTTGACGACCGTAAAAGAAAATCAGACGCGCGTCCATGTTGATCTGTTCCGTTCGGATTCCGCGTCAATGACCGATGCGGAGTATGTTGATTCCTTAAAGATTGAAAAACTTGTTGCCCCTCCGAACGGAAACGCCGCGATTCAGCTGAAAATCCAGTTTGATGGAACCGGAAAACTTGCCGCTTCGATACATGATGCGGAAACGGGAAATATGAGCAGTTCCCATGTAACGCACGTCTTCCGAACACCAGAAGAACGAGCGGCCCCTTCCGATTATACGGTTGAACCCGCTGCAGCACCCAAAAGATCGGGACTGCGGGCAAAAGCAGAGGCGCTTGCATCAGCCGCTCCTCCCCCGAAAGGCCTACTTGCAGCCGCAATGAAATCCCAAATGAATGCGGAAACCGCCGACACCACGGATGAAGCTGCGGCCTTCGACATTCCCCCAGAACAGGACGACATACCGCTGCCGGAATCCGACAATATAATAGAAGATAATCAGTCTACGGACGACGAAGCGGGCGCGACAAACGGCTTTGCGATGCAGGACTTCTCCGAGCCAGCAGACACAGACACGACATCGGCCGCGCCGGTTGCGGACAATGCCGATTCAGACCGATCGATTTCTGAACCTTTTGCCGATACGGATAACACGGATGATGCAAACTTCGACATTCCCGCAGAACAGGACGACATATCGATGCCGGAATCCGACAATATAATAGAAGATAATCACTCTACAGATGACGAAGCGGACGCGACGAATGACTTTGCAGGGCCGGACTACTCCGAGCCAGCAGACACGACACTGGACGCGCCGGTGGCGGATGATGCAGATTCAGACCGATCGATTTCGGATGCGCTTGCCGATACGGATTGCACGGATGATGCAACATTCGACATTCCCGCAGAACGGGACGACGTGCAGCTGCCGGAAGCCGACAATATAATAGAAGATAATCAGTCTACAGATGACGAAGCGGGCGCGACGAATGACTTTGTAGGGCCGGACTTCACCGAGCCAGCAGACACGGCACCGGCCGCGCCGGTGGCGGACGATGCCGATTCAGACCGCTCGCTTTCTGAACCGTTTGCCGATACGGACAGCACGGATGACGCCGTGGCCTTCGACATTCCCGCAGAACAGGACGACATACCGATGCCGGAATCCGCTAATATAATAGAAGATAATCAGTCTACAGACGACGAAGCCGACGCGACGAACGACTTTGCGATGCAGGACTTCTCCGAGCAAGCAGACACGGCACTGGCCGAGCCGATTGCGGACAATGCCGATTCAGACTTATCGCTTTCTGAACCGTTTGCCGATACGGACACCACGGATGATGCCGCAACATTCGACATTCCCGAAGAACAGGAAGACGTACCGATGCCGGAAGCCGACAATATAATAGAAGATAATCAGTCTACAGATG
>CAUTOX010000054.1:0-13966 GCA_963539665.1 uncultured Treponema sp. | reverse complement strand
AGCAGCGGCAAGCGCGCTTGATTTGAGCGCGGGCGCGCTGTTCGATTATACGTTTAACCACCAGTTTGGTAAAAAGGAAAAAGTTGAAGTCTCTTCTGATTCTAATGCGCTCGGAGGCAAAGCTTTCTTTGATGCGCAGTATGCGCAGGTGCAGCTTGGCGTGAACTCTACCGTAGGGAAAACAAAAGTGGAAACTAAATACGATGGTAAAAAAATGGATGAGTATTCCAGTGATGTTAAATTTGATATAACCTACTTCAACATCGGCGTGTTCGGCAAATATCCGTTTGCCGTCGGCCCTGCAAAGATTTATCCGATGCTCGGTTTTGATTTCGATATTACAGCTTCCGCAAAGTTCGAAGGGTATGAGGTGAAGGAAAAAGAAAAACTGAACTCCTATTGGTTTGATGCCGGAGTCGGCGCGGATATCTTTATAACGGATCACTTTTACATCAAACCGGAGTTTTTGTTCGGCGTACAGATGAATAAAATCGAAACTCAGTATGCTGACAAAAGTGCAGTCAAAGTAAACGCAGGCATCGGCGCCGGCTGGAAGTTCTAAGAAAAAAAGATGCGGGCAGCACCCGTTCGGAGCTGCCCTTCAATGAAAGGCGCGTCGGTAAAGCAGAATGCGGATTTATCGGCGCGTTTTTGTTTTAACGGCGCGGGCAGCGGAGTTTGGCATCGCACTGCGCTCAAATCCTGTCTATTGTCCTAAGCGGCGCAATCGGCTATTGTGCTTGTGCATATAAAACCTGTTGCAAGGAAATTGTCGAACAGGCCTATCAGAACATTGCGAGGTTAGTATGAGCAAAATGGAAATTCCATATAAAATCTATTTGTCCGAAGAAGAATTGCCGACATCGTGGTATAACGTCCGCGCAGACATGAAAAATAAACCAGCGCCGCTTTTAAATCCTGATACGCGCCAGCCAGCGACGCTGCAAGAATTACGCGCCGTTTTTTGCGAGGAACTTGCAAAGCAGGAACTCAACGATACCGATGCGCAGATTGCGATTCCGGAAGAAATCCGCAACTTTTACAAGATGTTCCGGCCGTCTCCGCTGGTGCGGGCCTATTGTCTTGAAAAAAAGCTCGAAACGCCGGCAAAAATCTACTATAAATTTGAAGGAAATAACACGAGCGGCAGTCATAAGCTCAACTCGGCGATTGCGCAAGCGTACTATGCCAAGCAGCAAGGTTTGAAAGGCGTTACGACCGAAACGGGCGCAGGTCAGTGGGGAACGGCACTGTCGATGGCGTGCGCGTACTTCGGGCTGGATTGTCGGGTTTTCATGGTCAAATGCTCCTACGAACAAAAACCGTTTCGCAGGGAAGTAATGCGTACCTACGGCGCATCCGTTACGCCGTCCCCATCCGAAACTACGGCCGTCGGCAGAAAAATACTTGCGCAATTTCCCGGAACAACCGGCAGCCTCGGCTGCGCTATCTCGGAAGCGGTCGAGTCGGCATTGTCGCTGGACGGCTATCGGTACGCGCTCGGCAGCGTTCTGACGCAAGTGCTTTTGCATCAAACAATTATCGGACTTGAGGCGATAACGGCGCTGGACAAATACGGCATCACGCCGGACATTATTATCGGGTGCGCCGGCGGCGGGTCAAATCTCGGCGGGCTGATTTCTCCGTTTATGGGACGCAAGCTCCGCGGCGAGGCCGATTACCGTTTCATCGCGGTGGAGCCGGCTTCGTGCCCAAGTTTTACGCGCGGAACATTCGCCTACGATTACTGCGACACCGGCCACGTCTGTCCGCTCGCCAAAATGTACACGCTCGGCTCTGAGTTTATCCCGTCGTCCAGCCATTCAGGCGGCCTGCGTTACCACGGCATGAGCGCAGTGCTGTCGCAGCTGTATGCGGACAAACTGATTGAAGCGCGGTCTGTCAAGCAGACGGAAGTTTTTGCGGCGGCCGAACAGTTTGCGCGGATAGAAGGCATTTTGCCCGCTCCGGAAAGCAGCCACGCGATTAAGGCGGCGATTGATGAAGCGCTCAAGTGCAAGGAAACCGGCGAAGCGAAGACCATCTTGTTCGGCTTGACCGGCACCGGCTATTTCGATATGACGGCCTACCAAGCCTACAATGACGGCAAAATGACAGATTACGTTCCGACTGAAGCAGAAATTGCGCGCGGGCTGCAAGGCATTCCGCGCATTTAAAGAACAAAGGCCGGCTTTTTATTTGTTTTACGTTTATAAAACTTGCAATTTGGAGGCTATCGTTTTTGTATGAAGGTGTTTAAATTATTTTGCGTCATGCTGTTTGGCGCTGCTATACTGCACGCGGAATCCAGTGAATGGCGGCAGGAAGCGGCGGTTTCCGCCCGCTCGAACGGTGAGGCGCGGACGATATACGCGCAGATTCAAAAGCGGAAAACGGAAAATCGTCTCTCGCTCGCCTATACGAAATTGCCGACAGGAGAGATTCTGCTCGAATCAGGGGCGTTTAAGCTTGGAAAGATGCCGTTTGCCGCTCGATTCAAATTCACCATACCCAAAGAAAACTGCATCAAAAACGAAGCCGGCGTTTACACCGTCGAAAATGTCGAGGGCGCATACACGGTGCTTTCTTCCGCACACAAAACCATGCTTTCCGGCGCCTTCAATGAATCGCACTGCGCATTGACCGTTACCGTCGAAGGAATGCGGAAGGCCGTAGAGCTGTCATTGAGCGCAGACGCGCAGTAAGCTCAAACGCCAGAGCCAGTTTCGTCAGCGGGCGAGTCGGCGTACCGGTGAGCGGCAAGCTCCCTCCCGCAGCGAAAGCCGCCCGCCGCGCTGGACAATGCCGTCAGCATCCGCTCTTCAAGCCTTCCGTTTCGTTTTTTCCATCAGCATTTCCGGCGCCGCCTGCAACTGCTTTATAAAAATGCCGCCCCCAATGCTTTCGTCGGGGGCGGTGATTATTGCGCGTAAAATTTTTCTTTGTTTGCCCGATATTATAAGGAACGGCCGGATTGTCGGGCGATTTGTGTGCTTTTGCTGCATTTTGAATGCAGGACTTGGGGCTGCGTCGCTTATGGCATCCCCCTTGATAAAGGCGGTTTTGAATTGAAAACGGGGCGTAAAAATTGGTTTTTGCTTTGTCTTTTTTCCGGAGCTGCGGCGGGGCTGCTGCTCAAGCTGTTTGCGCTCGATGTGCTGCATATCGCGGGAAAATCTATGGAACCGACGCTCAAAGACGGCTCTTACGTGCTGGTGAATAAATTGGCATACGGCCTTACGGTGCCGTTTGCGGGCCGCTTTTTTGTGCAGTGGGCGTCTCCAAAGGCGGGCGACATTGTTATTTATCTGCATGAAGATAAGATTGTCGTCAAGCGGTGCGCGGCAGTTGCGGGAGCGCAGCTGGATTTTTTGATGCAACCGGAGTATAGTCTGGCGGCGAACGGCAAGCGGATCCGACTTACGGCGGAGCAGTACGCGGGGCTCAGTCCTTTTTTGACGGTGCCGGACGGATATGTCCTTGCGCTTGGAGACAATCCTGCCGAATCGATTGATTCTCGCGACTACGGTTTCGTGTCGATAAAAAATATAACGGGAAAGATTATCGGGAAATAAGCAAATATGAATGGATTTTTCAGAAAACCTGCGCTGTTTGCGCTGTTTGCGTGCGGCGCGATTTTCTTTATCTACGTGGCTGCAAAATATGTAGAACTTGCCTTTACGCCGGTCGCTCACATTACGCTTCCCGCGCCGCCGCCGGAACGGGGAGCAATTGTTGACCGGACGGGAAAGCCGCTTGCCGTCCAGACCAATTTTTACCACATTGGCGTGGCGCCGCGTTTTATCAAAAATGCCGACCAGTTTGTAAAAGATGTTGCGGAGCCGCTTGAAATGCGGGAAGCGGATTTGAAAGCGCTCATCGAACGCGCGGATAAATCGGGGTTCCTGTATCTGAAAAAAAAGCTCGATCACAATTCCTACATTGAATTAAAGAAAATCACCGACTCAAAGCATTACAATTTCGTCAGCTACGACCGCATTCCCGGCCGTCTCTATCCGGAAAACGCGCTTGCCGCGCAGCTCATCGGCTACATGGGAGACGCCGGTACGGGGCTTGCGGGCATCGAATACTCGATGCAGAACGTGCTGGAACCGGCGGAAGGCGGCACGGCGGCGCAGGGGCGGAACGTCTACCTCACCATCGACGCCAATTTGCAGTACAAGCTTGAGCAGATTGCGCGCGATGCAATGCAGTCGACGCAGGCAGAAAGCATGATGCTGGTTGCGGCGGACGCAAATAACGGCGAAATCCTTTCCTACATTAGTCTGCCGTCGGTGAATCTGAACGAATACGGTTCGGCCACCCGCGCAGAAATGATTGACCGCCCCGCAATGACCGCGTATGAGCCCGGCTCGGTGTTTAAGATATTTACGGTTGCCATCACCTACGACACGTCGCTTATCCGCGCGGACGACACCTTTTACTGCAACGGCATGTACGAGCGCCGCATCAAAGGCGGGGAGACGATCCGCATTAAGTGCCTCGGCACGCACGGTATGCTGACGGCGCGCGATGCGCTCAAGTATTCCTGCAATTCCGTGCTCGGGCAAATCAGCGACCGCATTACGGACGCGGCATTCATTGCCGGCATCCGGCGGCTCGGATTCGGACAGCGTACCGAAATCGAGCTGCCCGGAGAAACCGGCGGTTCGGTAAAAGATTTGAACAACCGGCTCTGGTCGGCGCGCTCAAAACCGACGATTGCAATCGGGCAGGAACTCAGCGTTTCCGCCTTGCAGATGGTGCAGGCTGCCACCGCCATTGCTCACAAGGGGGTGCCGGTAAAACTTTCGGTCATAAAAAAAATCACGAATAAGGACGGCTCGCTGCATTTCGAGCACGAAGCGCAGTACAAGGAGCGCGTGTTCAAGGAATCGACGGCAAAATACCTGCTCAGCTGCATGGAAACGACTGCCGTGTCGGGCACCGGTTCGCGCGCGCACATCAATGACATTGCGATGGGGGTAAAAACCGGAACTGCGCAGATGGCCGACAAGGTGAACGGCGGCTACAGCACGACCGATTTTATTTCAAACTGCATTGCGATTTTTCCGATTGAGGAGCCGCAAATCATCCTCTACATCGTCATTGAAAAGGCGAAGGGCGAAACCTACGCCGGTCGGATTGTAGCCCCCATCATCAAAGAGGCGGCCGACGTTATCATCGACCATTTGGGGATGAGCCGCGGGGATGCGGCATCGCTTGCGCACAGCGGGAAAATCAGCATACCGGCGGCAAAACCGCTTGCGCTCGGAGCACAGCTGCCCGATTTTACGGGAATGTCGAAGCGGGAGCTTTTGCCGCTTTTTACGCGGACGGATATTAGCATCCGGCTCAACGGTTCCGGATGGGTTACTTCGCAAAATCCTCCCGCTGGAACGCCGGTTACGGAGAACATGACGATTGAACTCAACTTGGAATAGAAATATATCGCTTTTCCGGATGCGCTTTCCGCATCTTTGCGAATTGTTCGGCAAAGAAATCCGACGCTTTGACCGCTTAGCGGGAACAAAGGACGAATCGCTCCTCCATCCGTTTTGGACGCTCGGTACCGCAAAGGACGGCTCTCCGACGGCAGCGGCAGGCAGCGGACGGCTCCACTCCGCGTATAATCCGGTACGCGAGGCAGAAACTTTTTTGGCGGCGCAAGCGCAGCGCATTGCGCAATCGGACGCGCTCGTTTTTATGGGCGCGGGGCTTGGCTACACGCTCATTGAAGCGGCGCGAAAGTTTCCGCAAAAATCCTTTCTGCTGGTAGAAAGCGCGGCGGAACGCTTTTTTGCCTCGCTCCTCGCGCTTGACTGGAGCATCGTCTTTTCCCTCGGAGATATCGCCGCGGCCATTGCCTGCCCGCCGGACGAAGCGATTGCGCTCATCAACCGCCATTCGATTGCAAAGACGGCCTTTTTGCAGCAGCCGCCGCACACCGCGCATGACGCGCCGTATTTTTCCGTTTTGAATGCGCTCATCGAGCGGAACCGGCGGAAGGAAGAAATAAATGAGGCGACATTAAAGAAATTCGGAAAACGCTGGGAACGCAATATCCGCGCGAATATCGAAACCGTCCGCACGCTTGACGGAGTGAACGAGTACCGCGGCGCATTTGCGGGGCTGCCCTTCCTGCTGCTTGCCGCAGGGCCGTCCTTGCAGGAAACCGCTCCGCTTTTGCAGCCGCTTTCCGAGCGAATGATCGTCGTGTGCGTAGACACTGCGCTCGGCGCCAGTTTGCAGCGCGGCGTGGAGCCGGATTTTATTGTGCTCACTGACCCGCAGTATTGGGCGTACCGCCACATTGCGCACCTCGCCGCTCCTTCAAGCATACTCATTACGCAGGCGGCGGCGTATCCGGCCGTTTTCCGCTTCAAATGCAAAAAAATTGTAGTCAGCTATTCGATGCTGCCGGTCTGTCCGGAATATGAGGCGGAACTCTTGGCAAAAGGCGACTTAGGGGCGGGCGGTTCGGTTGCCAGCGCGGCGTGGAATTTTGCAGCGGCGGCAGGGGCAACAGAGATTTATACGGCAGGCCTCGACTTCGCCTACCCGTCGAACCAGACGCACATACGCGGAAGCCTCTTTGAACAACGGGCGCACGGAGACTCTATGCGGCTTGAACCCGCGGAAACGCGGGGACTGCATACGCTCCTTTCAGCGAATCTCTGCGGCGGCAAAGATTATGACGGCAACAACGTGCGCACAGATGCACGAATGAAAATGTTTGCGTGGTGGTTTGAAAGCCGCCTCGCCGCCCTTCCGAACGTAAAAACCTACACGCTTTCAGGCAGCGCTCTTGCAGTGCCGGGCATTACAAAAACCGCAGCAGAACGCGCGCTTACTCTGCCGGTATTACCAACGCGCTGACCGCCTGAGCGTAAGCCGGCTTCGGGGGCGGCAGACAGGACAAGAGGCCTGCGCGGAGCTGGCCGGCAGTTTTACGGATGCGAGAGATGCTCAACGGCAGAAGCTGATGTTTTATCGAGACCGTATTCCGCAGTTTGTAGGCGCACCTTGCAGCAGCGGAGTACAACGGACGACGAACTGTCGCAGCGTCCGCCTGCTTTACGCTGTGGGCGGCAGGATGAAAGCCCCACGGAGTTGGCAGCGGAGTGCAGGTATGACTTGTAGCTACGGTGCGCCGGCGGAGGTCTAAATGCCGGAGTGAAAGTCTGCTATCGCTACGGCCGGAAGGATGAAAAGGCTGCACGAAATATTCAGCAGGGTGCGGGTATCATTTGCAACTGAGGCGCACCGGCAGAGGTCTAAATGCCGGAGTGCAAGTCCGCTATCGCTACGGTCGGAAGGATGAAAAGGCTGCACGGAGTATTCAGCGGTTTGCAGGCGCACCTTGCAGCTGCGGAGTACAACGGCCGACGAACTGTCGTAGCGTCAGCCTGCTTTACGCTGTAGGCGGCAGGATAAAAGACCGCACGGAGTAGGCAGCAGTTTTACGGATGCGAGAGATGCACAACGGCAGAAGCTGATGTTTTATCGCGACCGTATTCCGCAGTTTGTAGGCGCACCTTGCAGCTGCGGAGTACAACGGACGACGAACTGTCGTTGCGTCCGCCTGCATTACGCTGTGGGCGGCAGGATAAAAGCCCCACGGAGTAGCCAGCGGGGTGCAAGTATCACTTGCAACTGCGGAGTACAACGGCCGATGAACTGTCATAGCGTCAGCCTGCTTTACGCTGTAGGGGGCAGGACACAAAGACTGCACGGAGTATTCAGCGGTTTGCAAGTATGACTTGTAGCTACAGCGGCACATGGCGGACGCTTTATCGTAGCGGGGATGCAGTCTCGGCATACGACCGCCAACTGCCCACCGATGCGTCAGTTCGCTTTACGCAGTAGGCGGCAGGATAAAAGACCGCACGGAGTAGGCAGCAGTTTGCAGGTATGACTTGTAGCTACAGCGGCACACAACGGACGCTTTATCGTAGCGCGGATGCAGCCGCGGCATACGACCGCCAACTGCCCGCCGATGCGTCAGTTCTATTTACGCTGTAGGCGGAAGGCAGAGATTTTAGATTGCGAGCAATCAAATATACAGAAGAAGGCCGCACATTGACACAGGCTGCGGCGGTATTTAAAGTAAATATCGGTACACTCATCGGTTGGAGAAAACGCAACAGGGCAACCAGAGACGTGAAAATGAAAATTTGCCGTCCGGTCAACAATAAAATCATTCCTGAAAAACACGACATGTTCGATAACATAGAACAGGTCTGCGAGTGCTAAATCCTACAAATAGCACACAGCCAGTAAAATATACTGTTAGCCCAAATTTCGGGTTTTGAAAAAACTCGAAATTTTCCACCATCCTCCTGCATCAATAGAATGGAAAGTTTTGAAATAGACCTATTTGCGCGTAGGCGAAGCTCCGGCAGCGTACCGCTTCGAGCGTAAAAGCTCGACGGCGGCTCAGCGAACGAAACGTCTCCGAACGCACAGCTTTATTTTACTGCTGTTCCAAAAACCCGAAATTCGCCCTAACAAACACGATTCTGTTTGAGAAAAGCTTCCGGCAGCATAAGTCGTCGACAACCGATTTTATATAGGGAGACTTTGCGCGGCAAGTTTTTTGCGCTCGCGTTCGGATGATCGTGCGCGGCGCTTGGAGGCATCTGCATTGCACTTCGCTGTTTTGCAGAAAAATATTTGCAGCGTTCTTGATTTTTAGTATCTTATCTGCATGAAGAAGCTATTGAACCATTTTTGTTTGACGGCGCTTTGCGCTGCCGTATTGTTGAGCTGCACTCCTGCAAAGATGCATGCCAAAAAGATTTCCCGTTCTACGGGGGCGAACGCAACTGCGACAGGTGCGCTCGCTTCGTTTGGGTTTTATGTGTATAAGGAACCGGCGGACTTGTCGAATCTCAATTTGCCGCCCCTTATCGGCGGCTCGCCTTTTACAAACGCCGATTTTACCGGAAATATCAGTCTCCTCAATTTCTGGGCGGGGTGGTGTCCTCCGTGCAGGGCCGAAATGCCGTCGATTGAGCGGCTCAACAAGGAAATGGACGGCAAAAACTTTAAAATCGTTGCGGTGAACGTCGGGCAGTCGAAAAAGGAAGTCGCGGATTTTATCGAAAAGCACAAATACACCTTTCCGATTTATTTAGACGAACGAGGAACGGTATCCGCCGCATTTGCTTCGCGCGGCATTCCCATAACCTATGTTATAAATAAGGAAGGAAAAATTATTGCGGTGCGGCCGGGCGCAATGGAATACGATCAGCCGGAGCTCATTAAGGCGTTTAAGGATCTCGCCGATGAATAGCGCATCCCTTCCGGGAATATTCGGCGCAGGGCTTGCGGGGTTATTGTCATTCCTGAGTCCCTGCGTACTGCCGCTTATTCCGGTTTACCTTTCGTTCATTTCCGGCGAATCGCTTACGGAAATTCGTGAAGCGAAAAAAGGCCGATTGCGCTTATTTCTGCGGAGCCTTGCGTTTGTCGCAGGGTTTACCGTTGTTTTTGTACTGCTGGCAATTCTGTTCGGTTCTGGAGCGCGTTTTATCGGCAGCGCCATCCCGCGCATTGTGATGCGGGCGGCCGGCGGCGCGGTCATCGTGCTTGGCGTCAATATGATTTTTGACTTTATCCCTTTTTTGCGCAATCAATTGAAGATGCAAGTATCGCGCGCCATCAACAAACCGACTTCCGAAAACGGCGCAGAACAAAGCGGCAGCTCGTTTGGCGGGGCCGCGGTACGTTTTTTCAAGGCGTTTTTATTCGGAATGCTTTTTGCCGCCGGCTGGAGTCCGTGCATTGGCCCGATTTTGTCTTCAATTTTGATTTTTGCGGCGCAATCGGGGAACGCGGGGCAGGCGGCGCTGCTCTTGTGCGCGTATTCGGTGGGGCTGGGGCTGCCGTTTTTGCTGGTCGGGCTGTTTTTCGATCAGGCGCAACCGATTTTGCGCTGGTTTAAGCAGCACGCGCACGGCGTAAAAATTACGGCGGGCATTCTCATTATTTTCTTCGGCGTTTTAATGCTTACTGCCGGCTTGTCGAGCATCAGCGCAAACTTCCTGAAGCTCGGCGCAGCCCTTGAAGACTATGCGAATACCGGAAAACCGCCGTTCAGTTCGATTGCCGGTCTCCTTGCGCGCTGGCTGCAATTCCAAGGCGTATAAAAGCAAGCCGTGCGTTTTGTGCGTGCGGCTTGCACTTTCTCTGTGGGAACGGTTGCATCCCGATACGGCGTTTTATCGATGCTTCGAAGCGGAAGAGCGATGAAAAAATCACGAAAATACCTATCTGTTGCGCGTAGTCTGGCGCGGCGAGCTTCTTTCCGATACCGAGCCTGAAACGGCGCTCGGCGGAAATGGCGCGTCATCCGAAATGCACTTGCCGCTCGAAATCATCATCCGCTTTGCCGCAGGCAAAACCGGAGTCGGCTTGATTTGCATTGCATAATCACCCCTACGCTGTTAAATTAAGTGAAGTCTATTGATTGGAGGAATTATGGCTGAAGAAACGTGCGGACACGGCTGCGGCTCGTGCGGTAAGTCGTGCGAATCGACGGATATGCGTGCGGCGCTCAAGAGCGGGAGCAGCGTGAAAAAAGTTATCGGCATTATGAGCGGTAAGGGCGGCGTCGGGAAGTCGCTGGTAACCAGTTTGATGGCCTGCGGCCTGACGAAGCGCGGCTACCGGACGGCGATTCTCGACGCAGATATTACGGGGCCGTCGATTCCGGAGGCGTTCGGCGTCGGCATGGAGCGGGCTACGGCGAATGGGGATGCGTTGCTGCCGGTTGTTACGGACAGCGGCATTCAGATTATGTCGATGAATTTTCTGCTCGAAAACGAAAATGATCCGGTTGTATGGCGCGGGCCGGTTATTTCCGGCGCGGTCAAGCAGTTTTGGACGGATGTATTGTGGGATGCCGTTGATTTTATGTTCGTCGATATGCCGCCGGGAACGGGGGATGTGCCGTTGACGGTGTTTCAGTCGCTGCCGATTGACGGCATTATTATTGTATCGTCGCCGCAGCAGCTTGTCCGCGTCATTGTCGAAAAGGCGGTAAAGATGGCGAATATGATGGAGATTCCGCTGCTCGGGCTGGTCGAAAACATGAGTTATGTCAGATGCCCTGACTGCGGACGGGAAATTTCTGTGTTTGGGAAAAGCAACATCGATAATATTGCGCAGACGTTCGCCCTGCCGGTGCTTGCCCGCATTCCAACGGAAGAAAGTACATCTGCGGCAGTTGATGCAGGCGATATCGAAGGGCTTGACTTTCACTATTTAGACCAAGCGGTTCTGGCAGTACAAAATCTTTTGAATGCGGAATAGCTGATGCGATGTTCAAAATGGCACTCTCTGTGCGGTTTTGAATATTCCGACCTGTTCGACAATGCGGGGAGCGAACAGGTCTATTTTATGAGAAGCGGCTGCAAGCGGTGCGGGATGGAGCATTTCGGTTGGCGAGCGCTATTTTTCCGCCTGCAAGAGACGAGGCTGCCCTTCCAAATCCTGAAATATCTGCACCCGAGAAAAGCCTGCCTTCTGCGCTTCCGCTCCGGCCGCGCGGATATTGTATTCTCCAGCTTCCATTAAAAGTGCGCCGCCTTGGACAAGATGCGCGTGCGCTTCCGGCAAAAAACGTCTGATAACGGAAAGGCCGTCCTGTTTTCCCGCCGCATCGGACGAATGCTCCGCGTCGCCGTCCAGCGCAAGAAGCGGTTCGTTTCGGCCGTCCGTAAGCAATGCTTGCGCCATTGCCGACGGAATATACGGAGGGTTTGCCGTAATCACGTCAAACGTGCGCTCGATAGCGCGAAATAAATCGCTTTGTATAAAATGCACGTTTTGCTTTTCGCCCTCCGAAAGCAGCGTATCGGCATTCACCTTTGCAATTTTTAAGGCTGGCGCGCTGATGTCGGCAAGCGTAAAATCCGGCAGATGCAGGAGCGCGGCAAATCGATTTTGCGAAATTGTTTTGAGCAGCGCGATTGCAACGCAGCCGCTTCCTGTACACATATCACACACGGAAAGTTTTTTTTCCGGCGCGGCCGCAGCTTTTTCCAAAATGATTGCGCAGCCGCGTTCAACAAGCAACTCCGTATCCGGTTTGGGAATCAGCACATCCGGCGTTACCGTAAAGCGTAGGCCGAAAAACTCTTTATTTCCCGTAATATATGCAACCGGCAGCCCGCTTTGCCGCTGCGTAATGGCCGCAGTGAACCGGCGAAACTCGGTTTCGCTTACCGGATAATCCCGATGCGACAAAATAAATGTCCGGTCTTTTTCGAGAATATGAGCGAGGAGACATTCGCTGTCGAGCGCAGGCGTCGGGCTTGGTATAAAGCGGTCGCAATGGGGGGCTTGCTGTTCCCATGTTTCCAGAAGGGTCGCGCCGAGCAGAAGTTTCGCCTCCGTTCCAGATAACGCGGCGATGCCCATGCTCCGTACTGTTGAAATTGTTATGCTACTCATCATTTTACCGGCGGAAAATCTATTGCTTTCGCCGCACTTTGTAAACGGCTCCGATAAAGCGCCGCACGGCAAGAACATGAAGTCAACCTGTTTTCTTCAAGTAAAGAATCAGAATTTGTTTTTTGCGAACGGTTTTTATGAACGCACCTCTCCAATGCTTGAGCCAATGAGCCGAGGGGTAAATTCATTGCATAGCTAATTGTTTTGAAAATCAAGTAAAAATCATTATACTCCAGCTCGGCGCGCCCCGGTAAATAGGAATGTCACCGGTTTCTTTGCTCCTGCGGTTTATTTTGTATTGGAATCGTAAATTCCATGTCTATACATTTTGAAGTTCCCTTTCTGGAGTTGAGCCTTTCAGGATTTTTCGTGGACAATTATTCATCCATGTTTGAACCTCGATAAATAACTTTGGGTTCAGTTTAGAGAAATCTGTATCCTTCGGGGAAAAGCGTCTGAACATCCTGTTATGATTTTCGGTTGCCTCGCGTTCACTTGCACAATAAGGACGGGCAAAAACAGTTCCGTTCTCTTCGTGCCGTCTGATGATTTTTCAATTCTCTCAAAGTCTATGAATTCGGGGCCGCCGTTCGCTGTGATGGACTTGAACAGTTTCCGGCAAGCCTCTCTGGCTAAAGACGATTCAAGTTTATTTAGTAAACTTGTCTGACAACGCAGTTATCGAACAGGCCCAGTTCTTTAACGACCGAATGGGCTTTTATAGAGTTCCGCATTTTCCTGATTATCCCGGCACTTTTTTTCCGTTCTGTCAGCGTTAGGGCGCATTCAACGGTCGAAGAGGCGCAGCTTTTCACCGTGTCGATTTTCCAATGTCCGACTTCGGAACGATTGTTTATGTATTCGGGTCTGTTTGAGATGCTCTTATTGCACATCCGACGCGTGAAAATTTGGGCTTTCGCTTGTTTTCGTTATATTTCTTATCATTGTTTGGAAAATTTTTGGTTGATATTCCGTGAATTACATCGCCGTCAATGCAATGGTACAGTGTCTTTTCACAGATTCTTGTTTCGCCGGGCCATGAAGAGTTCTTGAATGTTTGAATAATTGCATAAGTACCGTAGTTTTTGTCGGCTATCAAGTCTTTTATTTTTTCAGCGAGTACCATGTCCTTGTCAAGTTTTAATGGGCTCCTTTTGCCGCCATCTCGAATACCGTTTTCACTTCGCATAGTCGGCGGTATACTCATACTTTGTTTTTGTAGAGAATGTTTCATGCACTCCATTCCTCTCAGTATCTCCCGCGGAATGCTGCGTCTGCTCTTGTGTAATAGACCTGTTCGATAACTGAGTTATCGAACAGGTCTACGAGTTCTAAATCGAACAAATAGCACGATTTAGAACATCGCATTTTAAGGCAACCTGTTCTGAAACAGAAGTTTCAGAACAGGTCTAATCGCAAATACATAGAAGAGCATCCTGATGCCTACTTAGAAGCTGTTTAAGGATTTCTAAGCAGAAGCGATATAAAAGTCAGTATCATAAAG
>CAUTOX010000053.1:0-14137 GCA_963539665.1 uncultured Treponema sp. | reverse complement strand
ACTCCTGAGCTGTTTACCGAAAGGGCATGTCATCATTATGGACAACGCGGCGTTTCACAAAAAAGAAGTCTTGTATCAAATCGCAAAAAAAATACTCGCAGGAACTGATTTTCTTACCGCAGTATTCGCCGGAATACAATCCCATTGAACACACGTGGAGCGCTTTGAAGCGAAAGATTGCTGGCTGTGTTCATCTATATGACTCTGTTTCACAGGCTCTGAATGCCGTTTTAGAAGGCAATTAGCTATAGATACCTCCAATATTTATACTTGCAAAGAAGAATACTGCGAGTTGTATATGCCAATATCGTTTGGTAGTAGATACCTTTTTTGTGTTTTTACAAGACAATTAGCTATAAGCGGTATTCCATTTTTGCCGCAGCATTAATCTTTATAACTTCATGAGCGATTTTGCAATAATATTGTACTGCTTTGGAAAATAGTCAGGCAGCATACGTCATTGGCAGCCGCTTTTGGTCACATGGAGGATGGTGCAAAAGATGTCGTATAGGTCGATTTTGAACGGCAATGTTTTTTCCGTCCGCTTTCTAATATCGGGCGTATCTGTTCAAATTGTCTTTCGTTATGTCGCTAGGGTACTGCTTTCTCGTGGCTTTAGTATTGCATTTTTTTGAGATCTTAAACAGGTTCTAAGACATACGTAAAAGACAAAGGCCACGTTGGTCAATTTCAGGCCGTTTTGCAGAGCGCGTTTTGCTTTGGCGAGGGGGCTTTGTAAAAAATGGCAGAAACTTCTGAAACGCAACAAAAAATCACCGAGATAACGGATGCCATACGCGAATTGTTTTTATAAAAAAATCAAAAAGACGGAGACTGCGCACTGCTCCCTAAGCAAATTTTTTACAAAGGCGGCGCGGTAAGTTCAATCCTCAGCCGTCTTGATGACAAACTCGGGCGCATTATGGCAAACGCGGATGAAACGCCGCGCATAAACGACGTAGCGGATATCATCGGCTATTGTGCCTTGCTTTTAATCGGCATGGGCGCGACGGCGGAGCTGACTTTGCGCAATTTTTATCCGCTTTGGAAAAATGCGGGTACGGGTGGGCATACAGGATGCTTGATGCCCAATACATTGGAGTGCCCCAAAGTTGCCGTCGCGTCTTTGTTGTCGGACATATTGATGACCTGACAAACCTTTCCGCAAAAGTATTATTTGAAAGACAATGATATTCAAGCAATTTTTAAAAAGACAAGAAATTGCCGGAACTGTTGGTACGGCATTGCACGAACAGCTATGCCCAGATTGTTGGAGAAATCGGAAAATTCAATGAAACGCTAATAAAAAAGGGAATATCACAGGTTTACCTCGTTTGAATGCGAACGCTTACAGAGTTTTCCCGATAAGTAGACGCAGATAGCATATCGCGGAAAAACAGCTGCCAAATACCCTGACAGTCCTCGCTATAAGCCGCTCTGTAACAGCATGGCAGTTACGTCATGCGCTGGATTGAAGAGAATTAAACAAGTGCAACAAATGGAAAAAAGAGCAGCCGTTTGTTGCCGCTGTCGGTGGTCTTGCTCAACACTATAGTTTGCCGGTATTTGTTATTACGGACGGCGCATTTCTGACACTTAAATGGAAATAACGGTAACAGCAGAAGTAACAAAATAGTGTAAAATAGCTTCGAAATAGGTATTTTAAGGCTTTAAAGCCTCTTTAATGTTTTTTATGTTGTATGGCCATATTCGGTAAACTGGTATTTATTTCTATGTATTATAATGAATAATTGTTTTGTAAACTATAAGTGGAGATTCTTATTGATTGTGATAAATAACACGATACCAAATTTCCCGAATAGGGCTAATCGATGAGCAGCGCGTTAAAAATACCGCCAGCGCAAGAGACAATGGCTCGGTGTAGGCAGAAAGTTTCAGGAAGCAAGCGACATATTGCAGTCGATACGCAAGGGCTGCCGTATGCTCTGCCATTATGCCAGCAAGTATTACTGACAGAAACGGGCATTACGCGCTTTTGAGCAAAATAAGGATGAATTGACAGAATTAAAAAACAATTTATGTGATGGCGCGGGAATAGCGGAAATCCATTTGCCGATGCAGGAAAGGAGCTCTTGGGTGAAGTTCTAAATCGCGTAAATAGCACGATTTAGAACATCGCATTTCAATTCATTCCGAAACGATGGAACGCAGCTTTGCATGGCCCTGAAAAGCAACGAAGGCTTTGGAAAAACTGCGAACGCAAGTTTAATACGGCTCGCAATTTATGATATTACCCTTTGTAGCCATTCTACGGAGATGCCTCCCAACAGGTTGCGAGGGGACTTGTTCCCTAACAAGGAGCGCTCTTTATTTGTTGGTAAAAAGTAAGCGGACAGCGCGTCCTTACGTACACTGGTAGTAGGCACAGCAACCGTCCGCCCGGCCAGACAAAGCATCTCTTCCTGCATTGACAACCACTCGCCAGTTTCGTAAATGCGAAGCTGGAAGCGGACGGACGGGGCGCTAAATCTTCCAAGTCCCGTTTGCCCGTCCGCCTTGTTCTGCCCTGTTAATCCGCTTCTTCGCTTTCAAAAACCGGCTCGTCAATGCGGTTCATTTCAAGCTGCTCTTCAATGCGGCGGCGTTCCAGAATCTCCTCCATCTGAATATCAAGATCCTTGTCGCTGTCATTGAACAGCCTCACATTCTTGTAATTTCTGATTCCCGTTCCGGCAGGAATGATATGGCCGATCGCAACATTTTCCTTGATTCCGTGCAGGTCGTCGGTTTTGCCGCTGATTGCCGCATCCGTCAGGACGCGGGTCGTCTCTTGGAACGAGGCCGCCGAAATAAAGGAATCGACGCTGAGCGCCGCCTTCGTAATTCCTTGAAACATCGGACACGCAATAGCAGGCTTTCCGCCTTCCGCAGCAACTCGCCGGTTCCTCTCGTGGAACACATATTTATCCACCGGCTTGTCATAGATGAAGTCCGTATCGCCGACATCGAGGATGCGCACCTTGCGGAGCATCTGGCGAACAATCACGCCGATGTGCTTATCGTTAATCGAAACGCCCTGCGCACGGTACACCGCCTGAATCTCGTCCATCAGATAATTTTGCAGCGCGTTTTCGCCCAAAATATCGAGAATCTCATTCGGATCCGGCGAACCGTCGCACAACGGCTCTCCTGCTGTTACCCGGTCGCCATCGCGTACCAGCATATTTTTAGTTGTCGGAACCAGATGCTCGAATTCCCGATCGCCGCCATGCTCTTTAATGATGATGACGCGCTTAGCCTTCGTGATTCCCTTAAACTTAACCGTTCCTGAAATCCGCGCAAGTACGCACGGAATCTTCGGCTTCCGCGCCTCAAACAATTCCGTAACGCGCGGAATACCGCCGGTAATATCGTTCGTCTTCGCCGCTTCCTTCGGCATCTTGGCAAGCGTATCGCCCGCCTTAATTTGCTGCCGGTCATCAACCTGCAAAACAGCGCCCGCCGGCAGGTAGTAGCTTCCCAGCTGGTTTCCCGCTTCATCGGTGATCAAAATGCGCGGCTGCTTTACATCGAGGTGCAGATCCGTGATGGTGCGTTCGATTTTATCCGACTGCGGATCCGTTTTCTCGGAAAGCGTAGAGCCGTGAATAATATCCTCGTAGTGCACGTAGCCGTCGCTTTCGGCAATAATCGGGTCGCTATACTGGTCGAATGTTCCCAAAGAGCTGCCGGCGGCAATAATGTCGCCCGCTTTTGCGTGAATGTTCGAGCCGTTGCTGATTTCAATCTTGATTTCCTTGCTGGTGATGCAAAGCCGATTGCCGATGATGCGGATTTTTCCGCTTGCGGCCGCGGTAATGGTTTTCGCTCCGCGCTTGATAATTACGCCGTCTTTGATCTGGCTGCCGCCTTCTTCAACCGAAACTTCATCGCCGTCTTTAATTTCATGCTCGGCAAGAATGCGGACGACGGACATGGAGCCTTTGCGCGTAAAGAGCCAGCTTCCGTCGGACATTTCAACGTGCGTTCCGCTAATGTCGTTGATGATAATGTCATAATTTAAAACGATGCGGTTATCTTCCGTCGTTTTGTCAGCCGTACCGCCAGAGTGGAAGGTGCGGAGCGTCAGCTGCGTACCCGGCTGGCCGATGGACTGCGCCGCAATAATGCCGACCGCCTCTCCAATTTCGACGATTTTATCGCGGGCAAGGTTCCGTCCGTAGCACTTGATGCAGATGCCGTGCTGCGATTCGCAGGTCAAAACGGTACGCACTTTTACTTTTTCAACGCCATCCGCTTCAATCCGCCGAGCAAGCGCGTCGTCGATGTACTGGTTCACATCGCAAATCAGCTCGCCGGTAATCGGATGAACGACCCGCTCAATCGTGTAATGCCCCATAATGCGGTCAGCAAGATGGATAACGATGTCGTCGCCGTCTTTAATCGCCGCATAATCGATGCCGTTGATGGTGCCGCAGTCCTCTTCGTTGACAACCACATCCTGCGCAACGTCGACAAGGCGGCGCGTCATGTAACCGGCGTCGGCAGTTTTAAGCGCCGTATCGGAAAGACCTTTGCGCGCGCCGTTCGTGGAAATAAAATATTCGATAACCGAAAGGCCTTCTTTAAAGTTGGAACGTATCGGCAGCTCAATAATTTCGCCGCTCGGCTTGGCCATAAGACCGCGCATCGCCGCCAACTGCGAAATCTGTTTTTTGGAACCGCGCGCCCCCGATGTCGCCATCATGTAAATCGTGTTGAAGCCGTCCTTGTCGTTGGCCAGATGCTCCATCATGATTTTGGTCAGCTCATCGTTTGTCCGCGACCAAATGTCGGTAACGCGGTTGTACCGCTCCTCCGCCGTGATGACGCCCTTGCTGTAGTCGTTGACAATCTTTTCGACTTCTTTATTGGCCTTTTCAACCATGTCCTTTTTTTCCGCCGGAATAAGAATGTCGTCCATCGAAAGCGTCGCCCCGTAGAACGTCGCATTCTTGTAGCCGACGGACTTAATCGCATCGAGCATCTGAATGGTCAGCCACGGGCCTTTCAAATGGTAGATTTCTTCAATCATCGCCTTGAGCTTTTTGTCGCCCATCTGCTCATTCACGTAGTCAACGCCCTCCGGCATCGACTCATTGAATGCAAGAATTCCCGCTGTCGTTTCAATCAAATCGCCCTTTTTAAACTCGCCCTGATGGAACGAATCCTTAGGCGCATTCATTTTAATCTTCGCCTGCCACTCGATGCTGCCGTTTTCCGCGGCGAGCCGCACTTCTTCCGGCGAGCAAAAGCGTTTGCCGGTTCCCTTCGCGTTCGGCTTGACGGACGTCATGTAATAAATGCCGAGCACCATGTCCTGCGACGGGGCGACAATTGTATTTCCGTTCGCCGGATCAAGCAGGTTGCGCGTTGAAAGCATGAGCGTCCAGCATTCCATTTGCGCCGCCTGCGTCAGCGGCACGTGGATTGCCATCTGGTCGCCGTCAAAGTCCGCGTTGAACGACTTACACGCCAGCGGATGGAGCTTGAGCGCCTTGCCTTCGACCAGCACCGGTTCAAACGCAAGAATGCCGAGCCGGTGGAGCGTCGGCGCGCGGTTGAGCATAACCGGATGCTCGCGCACCACTTCATCGAGAATGCTGAAAACCTCCGGAGCCTCCGCTTCAACAAGGAGCTTGGCCTTTTTAATGTTGAAGACCACGCCCTTATCGACCAGTTTCTTCATTATAAACGGCTTGAACAGTTCCAGCGCCATCTTGGTCGGAAGGCCGCACTGCCAGAGCTTGAGTTCCGGCCCAACGACGATTACCGAACGGCCGGAATAGTCGACGCGCTTACCGAGCAAGTTCTGCCGGAAGCGCCCCTGTTTGCCCTTGAGCATATCGCTGATGGACTTGAGCGGACGGTTCGACGCGCCTTTAACTACACGCTTACGCTTACTGTTGTCGAACAGCGCGTCAACGGCTTCTTGCAGCATACGTTTTTCGTTGCGGATAATGATGTCCGGCGCGTTGAGCTGCAAAAGCCGCTTTAAGCGGTTGTTGCGGTTGATAACGCGGCGGTACAGGTCGTTCAAATCGGAGGTTGCAAAGCGTCCGCCGTCAAGCTGAACCATCGGCCGCAGCTCCGGCGGGATGACCGGAATGACTTCAAGAATCATCCACGAGGCTTTGTTTCCGGAATTGCGGAAATTATCGACGATTTCGATACGCTTTAAGAGCCGCTTATCGTTTTTCGCTTTCACGCCTTTTTCAATCATAAGTTTGCGGAGGCTGGCCGCAAGCGCGTCAAGGTCGAGCGTTTCAAGCAGCGTTTTAATCGCTTCCGCGCCCATGTCCGCAGTGAACGTTTCGCCGTAACGCTCTCGCGCTTCAAAATAGTCGTCCTCCGTCAAAATCTGCATCTTCTTGAGGTCGGTGTCGCCCGGATCGATGACAATATATTTTTCGTAATACAAAACGGAGCGGAGCGCGCCAACCTGCAAATCCAAGAGGAGTCCCATGCGGCTCGGCACAGAGCGGTAATACCAAATGTGGCTGACCGGCGCGGCAAGCTCGATGTGTCCGGTGCGTTCGCGGCGGACTTTGAAGTGCGTAACTTCAACGCCGCAGCGGTCGCAGATAACGCCCTTGTAGCGAATCGACTTGAATTTGCCGCAGTAGCATTCCCATTCTTTCGTTGTGCCGAAAATCCGCTCGCAAAACAAACCGTCCTTTTCAGGGCGGAGCGTGCGGTAATTGATTGTTTCCGGCTTTTTTACCTCGCCGTAAGACCACGCGCGGATCGTATCCGGCGATGCCAATTTTATTTTCAGACTTGCAAAATCCTGAATATCACGCATTCGCATTCTCCTTCTCAAAACCGGAAGCGGCTTTGTCGATCAATTCCTGATCGCGCTCCGTAAGGGCAATCTGCTTTCCCTGCTCATCATAAATCGAAAAATCCAACGCCAACCCGCGCAGCTCCTGCACCAGAACATTGAATGATTCAGGCACTCCGGCAGGCGATGACGGGTCGCCCTTTACAATCGACTCGTAAATCTTCGAACGGCCGTTCATGTCATCGGACTTAATCGTCATCATTTCCTGCAACGTGTTCGCAGCTCCGTAGGCTTCAAGCGCCCACACTTCCATTTCTCCAAGACGCTGACCGCCGAACTGCGCCTTACCGCCGAGCGGCTGTTGCGTAACGAGGGAATACGGGCCGGTCGAACGCGCGTGCATCTTGTCATCAACAAGGTGATGCAGCTTCATAAAGTAGATAACGCCGACAAAAATCGGATTGACGAACGGCTCGCCCGTGCGCCCGTCGCGGACAATCTGCTTGCAGTCAGTGGAAAGCCCCGCTTCCGCAAGTTTTTCGGCAATCTGCTCCTGCGACGGCGTTTGGAATGCCGGCGATTCGTAAAACTGATTCAAACAGCGGCCGGCCATTCCCAATTCAGACTCCATAATCTGCCCGATGTTCATACGGGACGGAACGCCGAGCGGGTTCAAGCACACGTCAAGCGGCGTGCCGTCTTCAAGGTACGGCATATCTTCAATCGGAAGGATGCGCGCAACAACGCCCTTGTTACCGTGCCGGCCGGCCATCTTGTCGCCTTCGCACAGCTTGCGTTTGTTGGCAATCAGCACCTTCACCACTTCATCAACGCCCGGGCTGAGCGTATCGTTTTCCATGCGCCGCAGCCGCTGTACATCGATGACGACGCCTTCAACGCCATGCGGCACGTGCAGGGACGAATCGCGCACTTCTTTTGCCTT
The DNA here is from genome assembly GCA_963539665.1 of uncultured Treponema sp. GTDB lineage: Bacteria > Spirochaetota > Spirochaetia > Treponematales > Treponemataceae > Treponema_D. Next base: position 6,410 of record CAUTOX010000053.1, on the reverse strand, counting down.
TTCGCCGAAGATGGAGTTGAGCAGCTTAAACTCCGGCGTGGTTTCCGTTTCGCTTTTCGGAGTTACCTTGCCGACCAGAATGTCGCCGGAACGAACCTTCGCCCCAACGCGCACGATGCCTTCCGCATCAAGATTGTCGAGCGCCTTTTCCGACATATTCGGAATATCGCGCGTAATCTTTTCCGGGCCGAGCTTGGTTTCGCGCACTTCTATAGAAAACTCTTTGATATGAATCGACGTGTACATATCTTCGCTGACGACGCGCTGCGAAATCAAAACCGCGTCTTCATAGTTGTAGCCGTTCCACGGCACAAAGCCGACTAAAATATTGCGTCCGAGCGCAAGCTCTCCGTTGAACGTCGCAGGCCCGTCGGCAATAACGTCGCCAGCGTTCACCCGTTCGCCGACTTCTACCGTCGGCCGCTGGTGATTGCAGGTGTCGTTGTTCGTCCGCTGATATTTGAGCAGCGGGTATTCGTCAAGCTGACCGGCAATGCCTTCATCCGGCTTGATTTTGATCATCTCGCTTGAAACGAAAACCGCTTCTCCGCTGCGGGACGCCTTAATCAAGCCGCCGGAATCATACGCCGCTTTGTGCTCCATGCCGGTGCCGACATACGGCGGTTCCGGAAACAAAAGCGGGACTGCCTGCCGCTGCATATTGCACCCCATGAGCGCACGGTTCGCGTCGTCATGCTCAAGGAAGGGTACCAGCGATGCCGACACGGAAATAACCTGCCGCGGAGAGACATCCATGTACTGCACGTCCTTCGGGCTGCGCTGCGTGTAGTTGCCGCGGTTCCGGCAGGAAATCATATCGGTCGGGAAGGATCCGTCGTCTTTAAGGTCTTCGGCAATTGTTCCGATGTAGAACTTATCTTCATCCATTGCCGAAAGATACTCGATTTGATCCGTCGCAACTCCGTTTTCAATCCGGCGGTACGGAGCTTCAAGGAATCCGTATTCATTGATTTTCGTAAACATCGCAAGCGAAACAATAAGTCCGATGTTCGGGCCTTCCGGAGTTTCGATCGGGCACATACGCCCATAGTGCGAATAGTGAACGTCGCGGACTTCAAAGCCGGCGCGGTCGCGGGAAAGACCGCCGGGGCCAAGCGCATTCAAGCGGCGCTTATGCGTCAATTCCGCCAGCGGATTGACCTGATCCATAAACTGCGACAGTTGCGACGAGCCGAAAAACTCTTTGACCGCCGCCACAACCGGTTTAATCGAAACTAAGTCCTGCGGCCGGATGGTATCAGTTTCTTTTAAGCCCATCCGTTCTTTGACAATCCGCTCCATGCGCGCAAACGCAGTCTTGAGCTGGTTCGTCATCAGCTCGCCGACGCAGCGGATGCGGCGGTTGCCTAAATGGTCGATGTCGTCAATCTGCTCCTCATCGATGTAGACGTTGATGAGCACCTTCATCGTGTTGATGATGTCGTCCTTTGTGAGCGTAAAATCCTGCACATCATCGCCGTAATCGAATTTCTTATTGAGCTTGTATCGTCCCACTCGGCCCAAATCATACCGCCGTTCGGAGAAAAACAGCGAATTCAAATCCTTTTCGGCAGCCTCTACCGTTATCGGCTCTCCCGGCTGAATTGCCGCATAGACCGCAGACAGCGCCTCTTCTTTTGTCGGCTCCATGTCAATAGAACCTTCCGGCACGTAGCGGACTTCCTCGCGCTCAAAGCATTTGATAATAATTTCAGAATCGAGGGACGTGTTCTTTTGATCCTTGTCATTCGGGTTAGATTTCGTATTGAAATTAATAATGTCGATTTCTTTGATGCCGTTCGCCAGCAAATCGTCAATGTCATGCGGATGCAAACGCGAGGCGGCATTAAACAGCCGTTTTTCGTTGCCGCTTTCGTCGGTAACAATGACAGCGGATGCAAGCACCCGATCAACAAGGAATTCCCGCCGCTCCAGACTGTTGTCCAGCTCAACTTTTTCTACCGCATAAAAACAGCGGATAATCTCTTCGCGAGTGCTGTAGCCGAATGCGCGGAGCAAGAGCGTTCCCAATATTTTCTTTTTGCGGTCAATCTTTGCATAAATCAGCTCTTTTTTCTGGTCGATTTCGAATTCAAGCCACGAACCGCGATACGGGATGATGCGGCTTGAGTACGCGCCCTTTTCATGCTGAAAGATAACGCCCGGCGAGCGGTGAATCTGCGAAACGACAACGCGCTCCGCCCCGTTGATGATAAAGGTTCCGCGATCGGTCATAAGCGGAATGTCGCCCATGTAAATGTCTTTCTGAATGATATGACCATCGTTCAGAAATGTAAGATCGATACGCGCTTTCAGCGGCACCGAATAGGTCAGCCCCTTCTGCTTGCATTCAATTTCGGAAAACTTAATATTGTCCCAGTCGAGTTCGTAATATTCGAACTCAAGCAGCATATCGCTGTTTGGACTTTCAATCGGAAAGGTTGAAGTAAAAACTTCTTGCAGGCCTTGATTCAGCGGCCGCTCGCCCGCCTTTAATCGCTTTGCCTGAAGAAAATTTTCGTATGAAGAAGTTTGAATGTCGATCAAATCCGGCACATCCATAAAATCATGAAAGTTTTTGCCGATGTATTGACGCTTGATTGTTCGGGTTTTCGCGAACATTAGTTCCCCCTATTGGTTGGATTCGGAAGAGCTTTGCTACGTGCGGAAACTCCTCACAGCACAAAAGCATCCGATTTATCTTGCCCACCACGCAAGACATTTCATTGACAAGGAACAAAATGAAAGAAGAATGCGCTCATATCGTCGTCATTGCAACAGATTGCATTCCATAAAGTCCGCCGGTTTGCGGCGTTTTAAAAACAACAAAAGCTGTCTGAAAATAAAAATTATCAGACAGCATTTTCAATAGTGCGGCAGCCGCGTATTTATGCGGCAGTCCGTTTATTTCTTTGACGCTTCGCCGCCGGCTTCTTTGATATCTGCAATAATCTTGTCTGCATCGGCTTTGCTTACGCCCTCTTTAAGCACTTTTGGCGCGCCTTCGACCAACGCTTTCGCTTCGCCAAGCCCCAGACCGGTAATCGTGCGAACAGCTTTGATAACCGGAATCTTCTTTGCCGGATCGATTTTATCCAGCGTAACGGTGAACTCGGTCTGCTCTTCGGCAGCTTCTCCGCCGCCCGCAGCGCCCGGAGCCGCAGCAACGGCAACTGCTGCCGTTACGCCAAACTTTTCTTCCATCGCTTTTACAAGCTCTGAAACTTCAAGAACCGTCATGTTTGCAACTGCATCAAGAATCTGATCTGTTGTTAATGCTGCCATATTATCTTCTCCATAATATGAATAATATTTTCACCGCAAGGGTGTGCGGTACCGCTTCATACGAAGCGGCCTGCAATTTTCCAGCGGACAGTCGACAGCTGCTGAAGCCTGACCGCTGATACAAAACTTGTTAATTTGCCGCAGGTTCCGCCGGAGCATCCGCTGCTGCAGGAGCCGCTTGCGGCGTATCCGCCCCGCCTTCCGCCTTCTTTTCCGCATACGCTTTGAGCGTAGCAGCCAGTTTTCTAACCGGCCCATTCATGGCGCTCATAAGCATAGCAAGCAATTCTTTCTTGCCCGGAACCTTCGAGAACGCTTCTATCTTTGCCGCATCAAAGATTTCATTTTCAATGCTCGCGCCTTTAACTGCAAGCTTTTTGCTGTCTTTTGCAAAATCAAACAAAACCCGCGCGACAACATTCGCATCCTCCTTTGTCATTGCGACGACAGTCGGTCCCTTCAAGTAGTCGGCCACATTGTCAACTTTCATATCCGAGAACGCGATGCGGGCAAAATTATTCTTTACAACTTTGAGCGCCGCGTTCTGTTCGCGTAATTTTTTACGCAACGCGGTAAGCTGCTCAACGGAAATGCCGCGATAATCCGCAAAGATAAAATTGTTATAATCCGCAAACGCTTTCTTTGTTTCTTCTATAGCCGCAGTCTTTGCAGGCTGCACTTTCTTTGCAAGCATTGCCATAATTAATCACCTTCCTTCATATCGACCCAGACTCCAGGTCCCATCGTCGAACAGACCGAAATGGAGTTGATGAAGCTAGCCGCAACTCCATTCGGAGCTTTTTTACTCAGTTCGGAAAGCAGCATATTTACGTTTTCCGTAACCTTTTCTACATCCATAGAAACCTTTCCAACTGCAATATGTACAGTTCCCGTCTTGTCCGCTCGATACTCAGTGCGCCCTTTTTTCAATTCTGAAATAGCGTTCACAATGTCATTCGTTACCGTTCCCGTCTTAGGATTCGGCATCAAGCCCCTGCGGCCGAGCACCATACCAAGCCGTCCAACATCTTTCATCATATCAGGTGTTGCAACGGCAATGTCAAAGTCAAGCCAACCGCCTTTCACCTTTTCGATGTATTCATCGGAACCGGCGAACGCAGCTCCTGCATCAAGCGCCTCTTTTACGCGGTCGTCTTTACAGAACACAAGGACTTTTTTTTCGCCCTTAAATTGATGCGGGAATACCAGCGTATCCCGAACCGTTGCAGATTTTTCGAGCCGGAGCGAAACGTGAGCTTCAACCGTTTCGTCGAATTTCGCAACCTTCATCTCCTTGACCATCGAACAGGCCGTAGAGACATTGTATTTCTTTGTAAGATCGTATTTTGCAGCGGATGCGCGATATTTTTTTCCGTGTTTCATATTAGTGCTCCACCTCAACGCCCATACTGCGTGCCGTACCAGCGATAATTTTTTTTGCCGCCTCAAGATCGTTTGCATTAACATCCGGCATCTTCGTTTTTGCAATATCTTCAAGCATCTGCGGGGTCAGCGTTCCAATTTTATCACGCAGCGGATTACCAGAACCTTTTTCGAGCTTCAGCGCCTTTTTGATTAAAACAGCCGCCGGCGGCGTTTTCAGAACGAATGTGTATGATTTGTCCTGATAAACCGTAAGAACGACCGGAATGATCAAGCCTTTTTCCATCTTACTGGTTCTGTCATTGAATTCTTGCACAAACTTTGGCGCGGAAACGCCATGAGGGCCGAGCGCCGGCCCAATCGGCGGAGCCGGAGTTGCCGAGCCGGCAGGGCACTGCAATTTAATTACAGCCGTTACCTTTTTTGTTGCCATTTACATTCTCCTAAAGTTGGTATGGAGTAGTATAGTTTTACCGCTCCTAACGAAATGTTTTTGTCCAACGGACTTGCATTTCTCCCAAAAACAGGTGAGCTCCGCGCAGTTGCGGCTGCCCCTGATTTGTTTTATTTAAATTTTCTCTACTTGCAGCATTCCGACTTCGACCGGCGTTGCACGACCGAAAATCTGAACATTTACGCGCAATTTTTCCTTTTCATCATTAATATCTTCGATCGCGCCGCTGAACGTTGCAAAAGGCCCATCAGTAATCTTTACATAATCGCCGATCGAATACGATTGCTTGATTTTAATCTGTTTTTCGCCTTTTATTGCCCCTGCTTTGAGTAAAATACTTTTTGCCTCATCTGCGGAAATCGGACGCGGTCTGTCATTCGGCTCCGTCCCCAAAAAACCTGCCACTCCTTGAATTCTTCTGATTGTAGAACAAGTTGCCTTCCACCCAATCTCAGGCAAATCAAGCTCAATCATGACATAGCCCGGCAAGAATTTATTGCTCCGCGTCTTTCGTTTTCCATCTTTTACTTCAACAACTTCTTCAAGAGGTACTTTTATATCGGTAACAATCGCAGCATCAAGCTCTTTTTTTTCAATAAGCGAACGGATTGTGCGTTCGATTTTTCCCTCGTAGCCTGTAAATGTGTGAAGTATGTACCAGCTTTTCGACATAAAAATCCCAGACTATCTCATTATGGCACGGAACGCTTCCGTAAAACCAAAGTCGAGCACCCCAAGTACAATTGCAATCAAGACGGTGGAAATAATAACGACTTGCACAGAAGAAACGACATCCTCGCGCGACGGCCAAACAACTTTTTTAAGTTCAGCCTTACTTTCACGCAGAAATTGCATTACTTTCGACATAATTCCTCCAACAGATTATTAAAAGCAGGCCAGGCAGGACTCGAACCCACGACAGGCGGTTTTGGAGACCGCTGCTCTACCAACTGAACTACTGGCCTATAATACGACCGCTGTATCACAGCGGGATTCAAACTATTTTACTTTCGTTTCTTTATGCATAGTATGCTTATGATCAAATGGGCAATATTTACTCAACTCAAGTTTTCCCTGAATATTTTTGCGGTTTTTCGTTGTAGTATAGTTTTTTCTTTTGCACTCAGAACACTGCAACGCAATAATTTCTACCGCGCCTTTTTTTTTGCTGCTCATATCTATATTACTCCTTTAACTTAATTCTTTACTGCTGTGTCCAGCCCCCGTGCGGGATTGAACCGCAGACCTCAGCCTTACCATGGCTGCGCTCTACCAGCTGAGCTACAAG
>CAUTOX010000052.1:0-14286 GCA_963539665.1 uncultured Treponema sp. | reverse complement strand
CGCAAGCGATGCCGCTCCTGCTGTCCGCGCTACATATTTTCGTACAGCTGTACGCTGTCTTCCAAAATGTTCTGCGGCACGTCAATAGCTCCGCTTTTTGCGTCCGCCTTCGCCATTGCCATTGTCCGCGGAATATGCTGCTTCCGCCGTCTGCGCTACATATTTCGTGCATCTGTGCGTTGTCTTCTAATTATTCCGCGGCACGGCAACTGTTCCACTTTTTGCATTCGCCTTCGTCATTGACCGCGTAAGATGCCGCTTCTGTGCGCGGAATGCTCTGCATTCATTCCGGCGGCTTCTCGCGCCCGCCCGCCTTTGTCATTGACCGTGTAGGATGCCGCTTCCGTACGCGGAAAGACACCGCATTCATTCCGGCGGCTTCTCATGCTCGTAAGCGATGTAGCTCATGCTGTTCTCGCTACATATTTCGTACAGCTGTACACGCGGTCTTTCAAAATGTTCTGCGGGCACGACAACCATTCCGCTTTTTTCCCGCCTTCGTCATTGACCGCGGAAGATGTTGCTTCCGTGCGTGGAATGCACTGCATTCATTCAGGCGGCTTTTCACGCTCGCTCTCAAGCGATGCCGTTCCCGCCGTTTGCGCTACATATTTCGTACAGCTGTACGCTGCATTCTAAATGTTCTGCGGGTACGGCAATAGCTCCGCTTTTTTCCCGCCTTCGTCATTGACTGCGTAAGATGCCGTTTCCGTGCGCGGAATGCACTGCATTCATTCAGGCGGCTTCTCACGCCCGCCCGCAAGCGATGCCGCCCTGCTGTCTGCGCTGCATATTTCGTGCATCTGTACATTGTCTTCCAATTATTCTGCGGAACGGTAAACAGTCCGCTTTTTGCGTCCGCCGTTGTCATTGACCGCGTAAGATGTTGCTTCCGTGCGCGGAATGCACCGCATTCATGCCGGCGGCTTCTCATGCTCGTAAGCGATGCCGCTCCTGTCGTCCGCGCTGCATATTTTCGTACAGCTGCGCACCGTCTTCAAAATGTTCTGCGGCACGGCAATAGTTCCGCTTCTCACTCTCGCCCGCCTTCGTCATTGACCGAGGGAGAAGCCGCTTCCGTACGCGGAAATGTACTGCATTCATTCAGGCGACTTCTCTCGTTCGCCCGCAAGCCTTCGCCATTAACCGCGGAAGATGCCGCTTTAGTGCGTGGAATGCACTGCATTCATTTCAGCGGCTTTTCACGCTCGCCTATAAGCGATGCTGCTTCCGCCGTGTGCGCCACATATTTTCGTACAGCTGTACACAGTCTTTCAAAATATTCTGCGAGCACGGCAAATATTTCACTTTTTGCGCCAGCCCCCGCCATTAACCGCGGAAGATGCCGCTTCCGTGTGCGGAATGTACTGTATTCATTTCAGCGGCTTCTCATGCCCGCAAGCAAGCGATGCTGATCCTGCTGTCTGCGCTACATATTTTCGTACAGCTTACACGCGGGCTTTCAAAATGTTCTGCGGCACGGCAATAGTTCCGCTTCTCACGCTCGACCGCCTTCGTCATTGACCGCAGAAGATGCCGCTTCCGTGCGCAGAATGCGCCGCATTCATTGCGGCGGCTTCTCTCGCCCGCCCGCAAGCGATGCTGATCCTGCTGTCTGCGCTACATATTTCGTACATCTGTACGCTGTCTTCTAATTATTCTGCGGCACGGCAACCATTTCGCTTTTTGCGCCGCCTTCGTCATTGACCGCGGAAGGTGCCGCTTCTATGCGCGGAATACTCTGCATTCACGCCGGCGGCTTATCTCGCTCGCAAGCAAACGGTGCCGCTCCTGTCGTCCGCGCTACATATTTCGTACAGCTGTACATTGTCTTCTAATTAGATGATTCTGCGGGCACGGCAATAGTTCCGCTTTTTGCGTCCCGCCTTCGTCATTGACCGCGGAAGATACCGCTTCCGTGCGCGGAATGCACCGCATTCATTCAGGCGGCTTCTCACGCCCGCCCGCAACCGATGCCACCCTGTTGTCTGCGCTACATATTTTCGTACAGCTGTACACGCGGTCTTTCCAAATGATCTGCGGCACGGCAACCATTCCGCTTCTCATGCCCGCCGTTGTCATTGATCGCGGAAGATGCCGCTTCCGTGCGCGGAATGCACCGCATTCATTCAGGCGGCTTCTCACGCTCGCAAGCAAGCGATGCTGCTTCCGCCGTGTACGCTACATATTTCGTGCATCTGTACATTGTCTTCTAATTAGATGATTCTGCGGGCACGGCAAGTATTCCGCTTTTTGCGCCCTGCCTTCGTCATTGACCGCGGAAGATGCCGCTTCTGTGTGCGGAATGCGCTGCATTCATTCAGGCGGCTTATCTCGCAAGCAAGCGGTGCCGCTCCTGCTGTCTGCGCTACATATTTTCGTACAGCTGCACGGTGTCTTCTAAATGTTCTATTGCAATTTCCGCCTGCTTAAACATTTCGAGCGAATCCGCCTCGTCATGGTAATGCTTTTCGCACACCACGCGCCGGATTCCGCAGTTGATTATGAGCATGGCGCACGTCCGGCAGGGGGTCATCTTGCAGTAGACGGTGCCGCCGTCAATGGGAATGCCGCGTTTGGCCGCCTGACAAATTGCATTCTGCTCGGCGTGTACGGTGCGGACGCAATGTTGCGAAACGCTGCCGTCCGTATGAACCGCCTTCCGCATCAGATGTCCAACCTCATCGCAGTGCGGAAGCCCCGCCGGAGAACCAACATAGCCTGTAACCAAAATCTGGTTATCGCGGGCAATTACGCACCCCGACCGTCCCCGCCCGCACGTCGCCCGCTTGGCAATCGTCCGCGCCGCTTCCATAAAATACTCATCCCATGTCGGCCGGATATATTTTTCGTCAGCCATCTTCCACTCCTTTTCTCAAAAAAAATCGGGCGTAAGCCGAACGCGACCGGCTTTGCGGAGTTCCGGCAAGCGAGTTACAACTCGTCGCAATCTCGAAAAAATCGCAACAAGCACGATTTTCGAGATGCCCTATGCACTCATTTTATGAAAAAGGATATATGTTGTCCATTTGGGCGATTGTCAGTCGCATCCTGCAAAACCAATCGGCTCATTTGTTGCAGTCTTGGGCATCTCGGAAAAATCGCTTTTTGCGATTTTTTTTCGAGATTGCGGCGAGTTGTAACTCGCTGGATTATCGCGAGTTACAACATCGCATTTTCAAAGTTACCTCTAAAAACTGAAGTTTTTAGAGGTTCCCTCTTGTCAATAACGCGCAAGAGAAGGGCTTTCTCCTTATCTGGTTAGCCCCTGCTAACTATTGCCCTAAAATAAGCCGCTCGTTATAATCGCCCGAAAATGACGGCAGGGGAGGGAGCTGTCGAAACAAACTACCGTAATGGAGGTCAGAAATGACGAAATACACGGAAAAAGCCCGCTTCGGCAAGATGCTCAAGGGGCTTGGGCGTAACTGCCTTTTGTTGGGAAGCGCGGCGCTGTTTGCGCTGTTTGTTTCTTGTAAGACGGGCGACGAGGATCCGCAGCAGGATCAAATGTTTGCCGTAAACTACACGGAGAAAGGCGACGGCGGCGCCGTTTCCGCTACCTACGACGGCAAGTCGTTAAAATCCGGCGGCAAAGTTTTGCGCGGCACAAAGGTTACCTTTACCGCAACGCCGGCTGATGGGTATGAGGCCAAATGGTCGGGCGACGTTCAGCAGAAGGACGTAACGACAGAGAACGGCAAAGCTACCGTAACGGTTGAAATAAAAAAGACAACGAACGTAACCGTTAAATTCGTTCTGCCAAGCTACACGATTACCTACGAGCTTGACGACGGAGAGAATAATAAAAAAAATCCGGCAGCGTACACGAGCGAGACGCTGCCGCTTACGCTCAACGACCCGAAAAAGCAGGGCTATGAGTTCATCGGCTGGTATACAAGCGCGGCGTACACGGAGAAGGTTACCGAAATTGCCAAAGGCGCGAAGGGCAACAAGACTTTCTACGCATATTGGAAACCGACTGGCGAAAGTGTTGTGCGCTACACCGTCCGGCACTACTGGCAGAAGGCGGACAGCAATGACTATGAAACCGAAGAAGCGGAGCTGTACGGCGCAGCGAGCAGCAAGACTGCTGCAAAGGCCGAGAAGCGGGATGGTTTTGAGGACGGCGAGATTACGCAGCAGGACATTACTGCGGACGGCAAGACGGTTGTCAATATTTACTACAAAAGAAAGATGATAACGCTGAGCTTTAACTCTGACGGCGGCAGCAGCGTTGCATCCATTACCGGCAAATTCGGCGCAAAGGTGAACAAGCCTGATGAGCCGACGAAAGAGAACTTCAACTTCGGCGGCTGGAAGCCGGAGCTGCCGGTAACATTCCCGGCCGAAAATGCAACGTACACAGCAGAGTGGTTTGATAAAACGCATATTCAGTACAAGGTTGAGCACCTGCTCCAGAAAATTGACGCTGCAACCGGCAAGGCTGCCGATCCGGCTCAAGATGCAAGCTACGAATCGAGGGATTCCGATAAAAAATTCGGCAAGGCGGGAGCGAAAACGAGCGCGGCTGCAAAGATGTTTGAAGGCTTTACGGCAAAGCCGATTGAACAGAAAGACATTGCCGAAGGCGTAACGGTGAAGGTGTACTACCTAAGAAACGAAGTTACGCTGACGTTCAACGGCAACGGCGGCGCTTTTGCGGACGGCCAAAAGAGCAAAACGCTCACCGGTAAATTCGGCGAAAAGGTGAACAAGCCTGCTGAGCCGACGAAAGAGAACTTCAACTTCGGCGGCTGGAATGCGGAGCTGCCGGAAACATTCCCGATGCAGAACAAGACGTACAGCGCGAAGTGGAAGGAAGGCGCGGATGTTCAGTACGAGGTTCAGCACCTGCTCCAAAAAATTGACGCTGCAATCGGCAAGGCTGCCGATCCTGCTCAAGATGCAAGCTACGAATTAAAGGAATCCGATAACAAAGTCGGCAAGGCGGGAGCGAGCACGAGCTCAGTTGCAAAGACGTTTGACGGCTTTACGGCAAAGCGGATTGAACCGCAAACCATTGCCGAAGGCGTAACGGTGAAGGTGTACTACCTGAGAAACGAAATTACGCTGACGTTCAACGGCAACGGCGGCGCGTTTGCGGACGGCCAAAAGAGCAAAACGCTCACCGGTAAATTCGGCGAAACGATCCCTCAAAGCGACATTCCAAAGCCGAGCCAAGACGGTAAGATATTCAACAACTGGAATGGGGAGCTGCCGGAAAGATTCCCTGTCAAAGATACAACATACGAAGCGCAGTGGAAGCCTGAAAATGGGGTTTCTTACACGGTGCGGCATCTGGGGCAGCCGGTTACAGGCGACACCTACGAGCAACTTGAAAAAGAGAATCTTACGGGAATTGCGGGTACGGATGCTAAGGCTAAGGCGAAAACCTTTGAAGGTTTCCATATCAGCGACACGCACCATCCGGAGCAGACGCTCAAAGACGGAACGAAAGTTCGCCCGCTGCCGACGGAAAAAATTAAAGAAGACGGTTCAACCGTGCTTACGGTTTATTACGATCGGAACGTGTATACCGTAACGCTTGATTTGCAGGGCGGCAAAGGCATTTCCACTTCCGTAAGCGGCAGACATGGCGCGAAGCTTCGGGGCGTAGGAACGCCGAAAAAGGACGGCTACACATTCGGCGGTTGGGAGCTTCCGCTGCCGGAAAAGTACCTGAAAGACTCAACGCACAAAGCGAAGTGGATTGAAGGCGCTAAACCGACGTACTTGGTTGAACACTGGACGCAGAAGATTCTTGCAAGCGGCAAAGCGGCCGATGCGGATAAGCTGGACGCGGAGAATTACGAAAAGCAAGAGGGCAAAACGCAAACCTTGGAAGGTTCGGTTGGAGCGAGTACCAAAGCCGAAGCGCTCAAAGAGCTGACCGCCGGCGGCTTTAAGGAGCGGATTATCAGGCAAAAGACCGTCAGCGCGGACAACAGCACTGTTGTACAAGTCTACTACGAGCGCGTTGACGTTAAGCTGACGCTGAATGCAAATGGCGGCGCGTTTACGGACGGCAAAGACAGCACAGCGCTTAAAGGCAAGTTCGGCGAAACGATAACGCTGCCGACGGAGCCTACAAAGGCCGGCTTCCAGTTTGGCGGCTGGAAAGACATTCCTGCAACATTCCCGAAAGAGGATAAGGCATATACCGCCAAGTGGAGCGACAAGCCGCAGGCAGACTACACCGTCAAGCACTGGAAGCAGAAGATTGGCGGAAGCGGCAAGGTTATTGGAGATGACACCAATGGCACAAACTATGAAGTTTCCTCCGACACCCAAAAGTTCAAGGGCGAAGTGGGCGCAAACACCGACGCAAAGGCAAAGACCCAAGCGGACGCAGGCTACGAAGGCTTTACTGCGCTTACGGTTACGCAGCAGAAGATTGCTGCCGGCGGCGCGACCGTCATTGACATCTACTACAAGCGCAATGCGGTGAAGCTGACGTTCAAGGGAGACGGCGGCAAGTTTGCGGGCGATAAAGAGAACGTAGAGTACAACGGCAAGTACGGCGAAAAGCTGTCTGCATACGGATTTACCAAGCCTACAAAACGCAAATTTATCCTCAAAGGCTGGAAGAGTGGAAGTGCGGCTGCCGCAATGGTTGAAACATTCCCGGCAAAAAATACCGACTACACGGCCGAATGGGAAAAAGAGCCGCTGCTTAAATACACGGTAAACCACTGGCAGCAAAAGCTTGGCGCAAACGGCAAGGTACTTGGCGCAGAGCACAACAATACCAACTTTGAGAAGACAGCTGGAGAGGAGCTGTCCGGCGAACGCGGCGATATGACCAACGCCCAAGCCAAAGATGTTACGAGCGGAGCGTACAAGGGCTTTGTTCTGCCAACGTTTATGCAAAAAACGATTGATGACAATACGGTTATTGACCTCTACTACCTGCGTAAGGACGTAACGCTGACCTTTAAGGGCAACGGCGGACAGATTAAGCGTGTACTTTCGCGAGACGAGAATGGCACCCCTACTTACAGTGAGGCAAAAGACGAAATAGTGCTGACAGGTAAGTACGGCGAAAAGCTTGACCCGAACGATGACGTACCGCTGCCAGCCGCGGCAGACCGGCTGAATGCAAACGGCGACAAGTTTGCTGGATGGAACGAAACGCCGAAGACTGAATTTTTAGAGAATACTATATACAGCGCAAAGTGGACGCAGCTTGAAAATCTCGAGATTACCAACCCCGCGAACGTAACAACGTACTTCGTTGGCGAAAAGACGCTTAATAGAACGGGCTTGCAAGTAAAGGCGGTCTACAAAGACAATTCCCGCACTATTGTAACCGACCAGTGCACGGACAACTTAAAAGAAATCTCCGGCACAAAGGGAAAAAAAGACGTAACGCTGACCTACCGAGGCCATACGGTAAAATTCCAAGTAGAAATTAAGGAGAAAGCTCCAGCCTACGAGTTTGGCGACATTGTTGACGACCTGGGCAACCGGCACAAAGCTGATACATTTCAAACGAAACCGGGTAGAACCTACTACGTGATTATATCCACGTCCGGTGCAACGTGCGTTGGTGTCCGGTGTATTCCTAGTTATACCGATGATATTGAAATGGGAACCAGCATCACCAATGCCTATCAAAACTGGAAGGGGCCGTTAAAAAACGTAGAACGATACTTGAAGAAAGGCGAGCCGAAAACGCTTGTAGATAATAAGGCGAAATTCATCACAGCGGTTAAAAATAAAATCGGGATTAACGTTCTCTCAAGCGCGACTAACTTTGGACTTGAAAACTGTATCTACCAAGCAGTTGATACATTCGGTGATACGAAATATTACAACGGTAATGATGAAGAGAAAAGGCAGAATGATTTCGGCCAGTTCATGCCGTTCGTAGCGCGTGACTTTAACTAGTTCCATCTAAATCTCACTCCCTTGCATACGCGCAGGGGGCGGCGCGCCGGTTCATGTTCGCATGGGCCGGCGTTTTTTATTTGTGCGTTCGGTCTGCCGCGTTCGGCTCATCCGCCGGCTCTTGCGGCCGCTCATTTGTCGGCGCCTTTACGCCTGTTCGCCAGTTGAACTGTTCGGAACAGGTTGCATCTATTTTGCGCGGTTTGCGGTGCGGCACGGCTGCGCTGCATCAAAAGTTCCGATAGATAAAATAAAATCCGCATGAAGCATGACAAAATCAAAAGATTGAAAAGCAGGCGGTACGTTAAGATCCGCGACGTGCGCTGTACGCGGCAGAAACGCCGTTCAGTCGATATTGTTGCCGGTTCTGCTTCCTGTTTTGAAGAAAAAAAACGCGCAAGTCGCTTGAAACATCAGATCGTGCGTGCGGGGGAACTGCATATTGCGATGGGAATGATAGCAAACGCCGCCGCATGGCTACGGCCGTTCATGCCGCTGGTAGCGCACGGCTTTTCGTTTTGTCTCACTCCCTTGCATACGCGCAGGGGGGCGGTGCACCGGTTCATGTTTGCATGGGCCGGCATTTTTTATTCGTGCGTTCCGCTTGCCGCGTTCGGTCTGCCGCGCTCGGCTCATCCTCCGGCTCTTGCGTCCGCTCATCTGTCGGCGCCTTTTCGCCTGCCCGCCAGTTGAAGTGTTCGGAACTTGTTTTATCTATTTTGTGGCTTTGCGGGGCGGAACGGCTGCACTGCATCAAAAGTTCCGATCGATAAAATAAAATCCGCATGAAGCATGACAAAATCAAAAGATTGAAAAGCAGGCGGTATATTAAGATACGCGCCGTGCGCTGTACGCGGCAGAAACGCCGTTCAGTCGATATAGTTGCCGGTTCTGTTTCCTGTTTTGAAGAAAGAAAACGCGCAAGACGCTTGAAACAGCAGATCGTGTGTGCGGGGGACTGCATATTTCGACGGGAATGATAGCAACCGCAAGCCCCGCATGGCTACGGCCGTTCATGCCGCTGGTAGCGCACGGCTTTTCGGTTTGTCTCCCTCCCTTGCATACGCGCAGGGGACGATGTTTTTTATTCGTGCGGAGGGTTTAATACCTCGACGCTCGCATCGGAGTTGTTGATTGCCGCGTTCAGCTTGCCGCGCTCGGCTCGTCCGCCGGCTCTGCGGCCGCTCATCTATCGGCGCCTTTTAGTCTGCCCGCCAGTTGAAGTGTTCGGAAATGGTTTCATCTATTTTACGCGCTTTGCGGGGCGGCACGGCTGCGCTGCATCAAAAGTTCCGATCGATAAATAAAATCCGCATGAAGCATGACAAAATCAAAAGATTGAAAAGCAGGCGGTACGTTAAGATCCGCGCCGTGCGCTGTACGCGGTTTGAAACGCCGTTCAGTCGATATAGGTGTCGGTTCTGTTTCTTGTTTTAAAGAAAAGAAAACGCGCAAATTGCTTGCCCCCTCAGATCGTGCGGGGGAACGGTATATTTCGACGGGAATAATAGCAAAAGCCGCCGCATGGCTACGGCCGTTCATGCCGCTGGTAGCGCGCGGCTTTTCGTTTTGTCTTGCACCCTTGCATCCGCGCAGGGGGGCGGCGCGCCGGTTAATGTTCGCATTGGCCGGCGTTTTTTATTGCCGCGTTCGGCTCTTCCGCCGGCTCTTGCTGCCGCGCATCTGTCGGCGCCTTTACGCCTGCCCGCCAGTTGAAGTGTTTAGCACAGGTTTCATCTATTTTGTGCGCTTTGCGGGGCGGCACGGCTGCGCTATATCAAAAGTTCCGATCGATAAAATAAAATCCGCATGAAGCATGACAAAATAGACCTGTTCTGCAACCGGAGTTATCGAACCGGTCTCATCAAAAGATTGAAAAGCAGGCGGTACGTTAAGATACGCGACATGCGCTGTACGCGGTTTGAAACGCCGTTCAGTCGATATTGTTGCTGGTTCTGCTTTGAAGCAAGAAAACGCGCAAGACGCTTGAAACATCAGATCGTGCGGGAGAACGGCATATTTCGACGGGAATAATAGCAAACGCCGCCGCATGGCTACGGCCGTTCATGCCGCTGGTAGTGCGCGGCTTTTCGTTTTGTCTTGCACGCTCCTCTCACTCCCTTGCATACGTGCAGGGAACGATGTTTTTTATTTGTGCGGAGGTTTTTATACCCGACGCTCGCATCGGGGTTGTTGATTGCCGCGTTCGGCTCATCTGCCGGCGCCTTTTCGCCTGCCTGCCAGTTGAAGTGTGCGGAACTGGTTGCATCTATTTTACGCGCTTTGCGGGGCGGCACGGCTGCACTGCATCAAAAGGTACGATAGATAACATAAAATCCGCATGAAGCATGACAAAATAGACCTATTCTGCAACCGGAGTTATCGAACCTGTCCCATCAAAAGATTGAAAAGCACGGCGATACGTTGTAATAAAAGCTATTTATACGAATAACTGCAAGATACGCGACGTGCGCTGTTCGCGGTTTGAAACGCCGTTCAGTCGATATTGTTGCCGGTTCTGTTTTGAAGAAAAAAACGCGCAAGTCGCTTGAAACACCAGATCGTGCGTGCGGGAGAACGGCATATTTCGACGGGAATAATAGCAAAACGCCGCCGCATGGCTACAGTCTTTCATGCCGCTGGTAGTGCGCGGCTTTTTGGTTTGTCTCACTCCCTTGCATACGCGCAGGGGACGATGTTTTTTATTCGTGCGGAGGGTTTAATCCCCGACGCTCGCATCGGGGTTGTTGATTGCCGCGTTCAGCTCATCCGCCGGCTCTTGCGGCCGCTCATCTGTCGGCGCCTTTTAGTCTGCCCGCCAGTTGAAGTGTGCGGAACTGGTTGCATCTATTTTGTGCGCTTTGCGGGGCGGAACGGCTGCGCTGCATCAAAAGTTCCGATCGATAAAATAAAATCCGCATGAAGCATGACAAAATAGACCTGTTCTGCAACCGGAGTTGTCGAACCGGTCTCATCAAAAGAGCAAGGCGGTGCGTTAAGATCCGCGACGTGCGCTGTACGCGGCAGAAACGCCGTTCTGTCGATATTGTTGCCGGTTCTGCTTTCTGTTTTGAAGAAAAAAAACGCGCAAGTCGCTTGAAACAACAGATCGTGTGTGCGGGAGAACGGCATATTTCAACGGGAATAGTAGCAAACGCCGCCGTATGGTTACGGCCGTTCATGCCGCTGGTAGCGCGCGGCTTTTCGGTTTGTCTCGCCCGCTCCTCTCACACCCTTGCATCCGCGCAGGGGACGGCGTTTTTTATTCGTGCGGAGGGTTTAATACCCCGACGCTCGCATCGGGGGTGTTGATTGCCGCACTCGGCTCATCCGCCGGCTCTTGCGGCCGCTCATCTGTCGGCGCCTTTACGCCTGCTTGCCAGTTGAAGTGTTCGGAACTGGTTTTATCTATTTTGTGGCTTTGCGGGGCGGCACGGCGGAGCTGTATCAAAAGTTCCGATCGATAAAATAAAATCCGCATGAAGCATGAAAAAATAGACCTGTTCTGCAACCGGAGTTATCGAACCGGTCTCATCAAAAGATTGAAAAGCAGGCGGTACGTTAAGATACGCGCCGTGCGCTGTACGCGGTTTGAAACGCCGTTCAGTTGATATTGTTGCCGGTTCTGCTTTTTGTTTTGAAGAAAGAAAACGCGCAAGTCGCTTGCCCCCTCAGATCGTGCGGGAGAACGGCATATTTCGACGGGAATAGTAGCAAACGCCGCCGCATTGCTACGGCCGTTCATGCCGCTGGTAGCGCACGGCTTTTCGTTTTGTCTCACTCCCTTGCATACGCGCAGGGGGGCGGCGCGCCGGTTCATGTTCGCATGGGCCGGCGTTTTTTATTGCCGCGTTCGGTCTGCCGCGCTAGGCTCTTCCGCCGGCTCCAGCTGCCGCTCATTTGTCGGCGCCTTTTCGCCTGCCCGCCAGTTGAAGTGTTCGGAACAGGTTGCATCTATTTTGTGCGCTTTGCGGGGCGGAACGGCTGCGCTATATCAAAAGTTCCGATCGATAAAATAAAATCCGCATGAAGCATGACAAAATCAAAAGATTGAAAAGCAGGCGGTGCGTTAAGATACGCGCCGTGCGCTTTACGCAGTTTGAAACGCCGTTCAGTCGGTATTATTGCCGGTTCTGCTTTTTGTTTTGAAGAAAGAAAACGCGCAAGACGCTTGAAACAGCAGATCGTTCGTGCGGGGAAACGGCATATTTCGACGGGAATAGTAGCAAACGCCGCCGCATGGCTACGGCCGTTCATGCCGCTGGTAGCGCACGGCTTTTCGGTTTGTCTTGCACCCTTGCATCCGCGCAGGGGACGATGTTTTTTATTGCCGCGTTCGGCTCATCCGCCGGCTTTTGCGGCCGCTCATCTGTCGGCGCCTTTTCGCCTGCCCGCCAGTTGAAGTGTTCGGAACAGGTTGCATCTATTTTGTGCGCTTTGCGGGGCGGAACGGCTGCGCTATATCAAAAGTTCCGATCGATAAAATAAAATCCGCATGAAGCATGACAAAATAGACCTGTTCTGCAACCGGAGTTATCGAACCGGTCTCATCAAAAGAGCAAGGCGGTACGTTAAGATCCGCGCCGTGCGCTTTACGCGGCAGAAACGCCGTTCAGTCGGTATTGTTGCCGGTTCTCGTTCCTGTTTTGAAGAAAAAAAACGCGCAAGACGCTTGACCCCTCAGAGCGTGCGGGAGAACGGCATATTTCAACGGGAATAGTAGCAAACGCCGCCGCACGGCTACGGCCGTTCATGCCGCTGGTAGCGCGCGGCTTTTCGTTTTGTCTTGCACGCTTGCATACGCGCAGGGGGGGACGCTCCGGTTAATGTTCGCATGGGCCGCGTTTTTTATTGCCGCGTTCGGTCTGCCGCGCTCGGCTCATCCGTCGGCTCTTGCTGCCGCTCATCTGTCGGCGCCTTTTCGCCTGCCCGCCAGTTGAAGTGGTCGGAACTGGTTTTATCTATTTTACGCGCTTTGCGGGGCGGCACCGCTGCGCTGCATCAAAAGTTCCGATCGATAAAATAAAATCCGCATGAAGCATGACAAAATCAAAAGATTGAAAAGCAGGCGGTGCATTGCGGTAAAAGCTCTTTAATTTACGAATAACTGCAAGATACGCGCCGTGCGCTTTACGCGGACTGAAACTCCGTTCAGTCGATATAGGTGTCGGTTCTGCTTTGAAGAAAGAAATCGCGCAAGTCGCTTGAAACATCAGATCGTGCGTGCGGGGGAACGGCATATTTCGACGGGAATAGTAGCAAACGCCGCCGCATGGCTACAGTCTTTCATGCCGCTGGTAGCGCACGGCTTTTCGTTTTGTCTCGCCCGCTCCTCTCACTCCCTTGCATACGCGCAGGGGGCCGGCGCACCGGTTCATTTTCGCATGGGCCGGCGTTTTTTATTTGTGCGTTCCGCCTGCCGCGCTCGGCTCATCCGCCAGCTCTTGCGGCCGCTCATTTGTCGGCGCCTTTTCGCCTGCCCGCCAGTTGAACTGTTCGGAACAGGTTGCATCTATTTTACGCGGTTTGCGGGGCGGCACGGCTGCGCTGCATCAAAAGTTCCGATAGATAAATAAAATCCGCATGAAGCATGAAAAAATCAAAAGATTGAAAAGCAGGCAGTGCGTTAAGATACGCGCCGTGCGTTGTACGCGGTTTGAAACGCCGTTCAGCCGATATTGTTGCCGGTTCTCTTTCCTGTTTTGAAGAAAAAAACGCGCAAGTCGCTTGAACCCTCAGATCGTGCGGGGGAACGGCATATTGCGATGGGAATAGTAGCAAACGCCGCCGCATGGCTACGGCCGTTCACGCCGCTGGTAGCGCACGGCTTTTCGTTTTGTCTTGTACGCTTGCATACGCGCAGGGGACGATGTTTTTTATTCGTGCGGAGGGTTTAATATACCCCGACGCTCGCGCATCAGGGTTGTTGATTGCCGCGCTCGGCTCATCCGCCGGCTCTTGCGGCCTCCATCTGTCGGCGCCTTTTAGTCTGCCCGTCAGTTGAAGTGTTCGGAACTGGTTTCATCTATTTTGCGCGGTTTGCGGTGCGGCACGGCTGCGCTGTATCAAAAGTTCCTATCAATAAAATCCGCATGAATCATGACAAAATAAGCCTGTTCTGCAACTGGAGTTATCACACAGATCTCATCAAAAGATTGAAAAGCAGGCGGTACGTTAAGATACGCGCCGTGCGCTTTACGCGGCAGAAACGCCGTTCTGTCGATATTGTTGCCGGTTCTGCTTTGAAGAAAGAAAACGCGCAAGACGCTTGAAACAGCAGATCGTGCGTGCGGGAGAACGGCATATTTCGACGGGAATACTAGCAAAAGCCGCCGCATGGCTACGGCCGTTCATGCCGCTGGTAGCGCACGGCTTTTCGGTTTGTCTTGCACC
>CAUTOX010000051.1:0-14426 GCA_963539665.1 uncultured Treponema sp. | reverse complement strand
GGGATGATTTTCTTGTTAACTGGACAACGGATTTTTATTTTTACGTCGCCGGTTGTCTCATATCGCCTTTTCCAAGCAATAATTGTACTGATATTTATTTTGAACACTGCCGCAGTCTGTGTCAATGAGTGGCCTTCTTTTGCATATTCAAGTGCCCGGAGTCTTAAATCTCTATCATGCGACATAGCTTGAGTATAATGGGTTTTTACTTGTATTTCAAGGCAATTAGCTATATATGAGCATTTCGTTGGGAATGTCTTTAATTTTTTCTAAATATGCCTACTTGTTTGGGGGCTTGGCCTTTGTAGAACGTGCTCTTTTTTTTCGCGTGATACCGAGTTTTCTCAGCCGCATCAGCGCTGAAGATGAGTGCTCGCCGAAGCCTTCCGTGATTTCTTTGAGATAGGGCATCAAGATGCGCTTCCACATATTCGATGATTAATCCAGTTCTGAAATTTCCGATTCTGAACTGGTTACCTTAAAATGCTATTTAAAACTCGTTGCCCAGTTCGATAACGATGCTGTCGAACTGGTCGTGTTTTTCAGGAATTATTTTCTGCCGCTGTATTCGCCCGAATATAATCCGATTGAATGCACATGGAGCACTTTGAAGCAAAATGTTTCAATTTATGTGCATTTATACGGCCCCTTTCACAGGCTTTTGATGGGGGGCAATTAGCTATAACCGCTTGTAACGTGATTTTTTTCTTATACCTTTGTACGCTCATTTGTCGCCCATCCGTACCTTTTTTTCACACGCTTCAAATCGCACAGGCTTTCTAAAATGATGATGAGAACTGCATCTTTATGCTGCAAAAATATCCGTCGTATTTTGGTTCTGCTTTGAGCACTACTTCTATTTGTTCCCATCGCATTTATGTAATGTAGCATTTTGCTGGCTATTTAAATAGCGGTGAAAGGAAAATTGCTGTTGTCATTGAATGAGTTATGGTATTTTTAGAAAAAAGAATAATTTTTTTTTGAGTGTCTTATGGATATTCCCGATTTTAAAACCTGTAAAGTGATTAAAATTGAGTTCAATAAACAGATAATGGACAGATGTGATTCAAAAACTGATTTCCCTACCCCGCCCGCCACGGAAATCAACTTTTGAAAAAATTGGTACTTATATTGAATAGAGGACGATTTTTTTAGAAAAATTGCAATTTTTTTGAGCATTTTACGAATGTTCGCAGCTCCAAAAACTATAACATTGAGCGAACAACACGTAGGACCCGTTCAAAAATTGATTTCCATGCCCGCCTGCCGTCATGAATTGAGCATATCTCCGATATTCGCTAAGATATTGCGCTATGCAGTTGGATAATCCGCTTATTGTGCAGGGAGACCGCACGCTTTTGCTTGATGTTCATGCTCCTTTGGCCGCAGAATGCCGCGATGCGCTTATTCCGTTTGCGGAGCTTGAGCGTTCGCCGGAACACTTACACACCTATCGAATCACGCCATTGTCTTTGTGGAATGCGGCAAGCGCGGGGTTCACGCCGGAAGATGCCCTTGCGACGCTTGACCGCTACTCGCGCTACGAGGTTCCGCAGGCGGTTCGTTTTTGGGTGTTGGAGACGGCGGGCAGATTTGGGATGCTCCGGTTAGTAAGGGGCTTTGAACGAGTAACGCCGCGACTTTCGGCTGATGGCACGCCCATGAGCACTGCCGATGGCAAGGGCATCAAAATGATCCGCGAGCGCTATTTGTATCTTACCGCCGCTTCTCGCAAAGTATATCTTGAAGTTGCGTCGAATCAGACGACCACGCATTTTTTGCGGCCGTGCACGTATGATGAAGCGGCTGTTCCGCCCGATGAGCGAGCGCAATTATCGGAAGAAGAAAAGAAAAACTGTTTTTCCCTGCGCCTTACCGACCGCGGTACCGTTAAGCAGCTCCTTTTGAATGCAATGTTTCCGGTCAAGGACGAAATCCAGCTTGAAGACGGCGAGCCGCTTGACATTGCATTGCGAACGACTACAGCGGCAGGGGCGCCGTTTGAACCGCGCGGCTATCAAACGGAAGCGGCGGATGCCTTGCTTGGCAGCGGGGGGCCGGGAACTGGATTTGGGACAATCGTGCTTCCATGCGGCGCGGGCAAAACCATCGTCGGCATGGAAATTATGAGTCGGCTCAAAACCAATACGCTCATCATTACGACAAATATTTCCGCCGTGCGTCAATGGATTCGCGAGCTTTTGAGCAAAACCTATTTGACGGAAGACTTGATTGCCGAATACACCGGCGAAGAAAAGACAATCAAACCCGTAACCATTGCAACCTACCAAATCCTATCGTGGCGGCCGTCAAAAGATGCGCCTTATCCGCATTTTTCCGTTTTCCATGAACGCAACTGGGGACTCATTATTTTTGATGAAGTGCACATGCTGCCGGCGCCGGTGTTCCGCGTAGTCGCTGACCTGCAAGCAGTGCGGCGGGTCGGACTGACTGCAACGCTCGTGCGCGAAGACGGCTGCGAAGGCTTTGTGTTCAGTCTGGTCGGCCCAAAGCGTTACGATGTTCCGTGGAAGGAGCTTGAGCGTTCCGGCTGGATTGCAAGCGCCGAATGCATTGAAATTCGACTTGATATTCCGGAATCGATGGATATCGAATATGCGACGGCTCCGCAACGCGAAAAACATAAACTTGCAAGCTGCAACCCGCTTAAGATTCAGTTGACAAAGGAGCTGGTTGCGCGGTGCCCCGATGACAAGATTATCATCATCGGGCAATATTTGGATCAACTTGCAATTGTTGCAAAGGAATTGGATGTGCCGATTATTACCGGTAAAACGCCGAGCATACTGCGCGATGAGATTTATTCGGATTTCCGGGAGGGAAGGGCCCGCATAATCGTGGTATCAAAAGTCGCAAACTTTGCCATCGATCTTCCAGATGCGTCGGTTGCGGTGCAGATTTCCGGCACATTCGGAAGCCGGCAGGAAGAGGCGCAGCGGCTCGGGCGGATTCTGCGGCCGAAGGAGCGTACAGCGCGTTTTTTTACGCTCATAACGCGCAATTCGGTTGAAGAAGATTTCGGGGCGAACCGCCAGAAATTCCTTGCAGAACAAGGATATAATTACCGCATCATACGCTACTCGGAAGGCGGCGCGTTCGACATTTAGAACTTATTTGGATGCTCATGCAAAAGACTGTTATATAGCTGATTGTCTTGTAAAATTGCATCGAGCGCCTCTGCAACGGAGCTGTAGCGATGGGTTTGACTTGCAATATTCCGCTTTAGAGCGCTCCCATGTGCTCTAATGGGGGTATTCCGGCGAATACGGCGGCAAAAAGATCAAGTTTTGCGAATATTTTTTGCGATTTGATACAAGACCTTTTTTTGTGAAAAGCAGCATTGGCCATGATGATGACGCGCTTTTTGGGCAGGTTTTCAACAGTGTCTTTTCAAACCAGTTCTCGAAGAAAACGCTATTTATCTTCCTTTCATACTGAAAAGAAGTAAGCAATTTACCCGCGCATTGCGCCGCAAAAACCCAATTCGAGCATGGCGCTTGCCGCCGATGCGGATGTTGGCGCGCATTCCGCGTTTACTGCGTACATAGTGGCGATATGGCTAATTGCTTTATGAAATATAATAACTACTTTTAGGATAAAAGCTAAGCCGGTGTAGATACATCCAATATTTATACTTGAAAAGAGGAATTCTGTGAGTTGTATATCCCAATACCGTTTGGCAGTAGATACTTTTGTTGCGTATTTACAAGGCAATTGGATATACCTATTACAGAGCTCTAAAACGCAAACAAACAAAGACACAGATTGGTAATGAGCAACTGGATTTGAAAATTCTTAAAGTTTATTACGAAAAGTAAAAGACGTTATGGAGCATCGAAGATTTTCAATGTTCTGCGTAATGAAGGCGAGACAGCAAGTCTAAAGAGAATCCTGCGCAGGATGACGCCCCTAGGGATATAGTCTGTCGTTGTAAAGAAATACACGCCTATCAAGGCAGAAAAAAACATAGAACAGAAGGATAACTGCATGAATCGAGATTTTACCGCCACTTCAATCAACATCCCCCGACGCAGGCATCGAGGGGATGTTGTTCTCATAAGGTGGCTGCAGTCGGCTTTAATACCCTTTGTTACGACGCAGTGCGTCAGGGTATTAAAACCTCAGCACGAATCAATCAGAAATGGTGTACAGACATCACATACATTCATACCGAAAAAGATGGCTGGACGAATCAAGCTTTTAGTTGAAGATTTGTACTAGAGAAAAATAATCGGCTGGGCATTTGGCAAAATCATGGGTGTACAACTTGTGGTCAAGCACTGAAAAATGCAGCCCTTAATGCAAGGCATACTGAGGGAATAGTTATCCAGTCGGATTTGGGGAGTCCGTATACGAGCAATTTTTTTGAATCGGTCTTGCGAATTAAAAAATCTGCCATTCCTACAGTAAAAAAGGATGTCCTTACGATAATGCTTGCATCGAATCATTTCATTCGGTCCTGAAAAAGGAAGAGATACCCTTTATATCCTGTTTAAAGTCTTCCATAACTTAATTTAAATTGGTTAAACGGAATAATTTTCATATATTTCTGGTTATTTCCAATCAAGGAGACTTAAAATAATGCTTTGTTTCGCCTTGAAACAGCGGTTTCATTGGAAAAACAAAAAGAGTAGGTTAATAGAGCTTTGTAAGCTATAATATTGCATTATAACAATCTTTTATAGAAGACTCCAAACAGGTTCTAAGAACGTCATAAAATTAGTTAGATTGCAATATCATTTTCGGAAAAGTCTCAGACTCGCCGTGTTCACTTGCGAAGCACTTGGGGATGGCGCAGCTCCCGCAAGACTATACGAGCTTTCAGGAATCGCCCTGCACGATGAAGCTGCGTCCTCTGTGCGGGGTGCGCCGATGAGCGCAGCTGCAAAATTATCGCGCGCAAATGATAGCATTGTTCCGCCTGCACCCACCTTTCCGTATCTGAAAGAACGCGAGGGGACGGATACCGTTCTGTCTTTTTAGCGTTTGCAAGCTTTTCTCTGGTCGCTGTGTTTATTGCGCTTCCTTGCCAAAGAGGCCGTCTTGCAGCATCAGCGCTTCATCGCGGGTAAGTTTTCGGCAGCAGCCGGAGGGGAGGGCAGGATCTAAGAACCTGTTTGGAGTCTTATATAAACGATTATTACAACGGTCAATATTATAGATTGCACGCGCTAATTAACCTTACACTTTTTGTTTTTCCAACGAAACGGCTGTTTCAAGCGAAACAAAGCTTTATTTTACGTCTCATTGATTGGAAAAGACCTGAAATATATGAAAATTATTCCGTTTAACCAGTCTAAATTAGCTACAATCGAAGACTTTAAACAGGTTCTAAGTGCAGTGCGCCGATGGCGATGCGTTTGAGGTAGGCGACGGCGTTGCCTGCGGCGGTAAACATTCGTTTGACTTGGTGGTAGCGGCCCTCGGTGATGGTCAGGAGGCATTCGCGGTCGGTTTGCCAGATAAGCGCGGCGCTTTTGCAATCCGCTTCCCCATCGTTATCTTCGGCCGGAATGTGAATGCCTGCAAGAAAAGCGGCGGCGATGCGTTCTTGCCGCGCGCTCGATTCGCGCTGTTCGAGGCGGACAAAATAGGTTTTCGGGCAATTTGTTTTGGGAGAGATGATGCGATGCGTCAAAATACCGTCGGTTGTGAATAAGAGGAGGCCTTCGGTGTCCCGATCGAGCCGTCCGACGATGTGGAGTTTTTCTGAAAGGTAGGCCGATTTATATTCAGCATCGAGGCAGTCAAAGACGGTTCGGAAAAGCGGATCGCGCTTTGCGCTCACCACTCCGCTCATTTTATTCATCATAAGGTAAATATTTTTGTGCAGCTCTACTGGCTGCCCGTCAATGGCGACTTCATCGCAGTCCGCATCGACCGGCGTACCGCTGTCAGTAACGCGCAGGCCGTTGACCGTAACGGAAGCGGCGCGCACAAGGCGTTTAATGTCTCGCCGCGTTCCGAAGCCTTCATGAGAGAGCAGCTTGTCGAGCCGTTCCGCGCTCATCTGAAAAACCGTTTTCTGCCGCGCGATTCAATCGGAACATACGTTCGCTCCGTGCTGACGTTTTTGTACGCGGGACGGTAAATGCGGCCGCCGGCGACGATTTCCTCTATCCGGTGCGCCGACCAGCCGGCAATCCGCGAAATTGCGAAAATCGGCGTAAATAGTTCGCGGGGAATGCCGAGCATCGTGTAAATAAATCCTGAATAAAAGTCTACGTTCGGGCAGATTTTTTTACCCGAGGTGTGGATATTCATCAAAATCTCCGGGGCGGCGTCTTCTACGAGGCGGTACAAATTGTATTCGTCCTGCAGCCCCTTTTCTTCGGCAAGCAGTTTCGCCTTATCCCGCAGCAGCAGCGCGCGCGGATCGCTTACGGTGTAGACGGCGTGCCCCATCCCGTACACCAGCCCCGTGCGGTCAAAAGCCTGCCGCGCGGCAATTTTTTGAATGTAATTGCGGACATCCTTTTCATTGCTCCAATCTTTTACGTTCGCCTTGATTTCATCCATCATTTCGACGACGCGGATGTTCGCGCCGCCATGCCGCCGCCCTTTTAAAGAACCGACCGCAGCGGCAATGGCCGAATAGGTATCGGTATCGGCGGAAGAAATAACGTGAACGGTAAAGCTTGAATTATTTCCGCCGCCGTGTTCGGCATGGAGAATGAGCGACAAGTCGAGCGTGTCCGCTTCAAGTTTCGTGTACTGCATATCAGGGCGGATGAGGTGCAAAAAGTTTTCCGCCGTCGAAAGCGCTGGCAGCGGATTGTGAATGAACATACTTTTTTCATCGTAATAGCGGCGTTTGGCTTGGTAGCCGTATGCAGCCAGCGTGGAAAAGCGGGAGATAAGCTCAATGCACTGGCGCAAATTGTTCGCCGCCGAGCGGTTTTCAGGATCGGCGTCATAGGAATAGCTTGCAAGAACGCCGCGCTGCATCTTATTCATGATGTCGTTTGACGGTGCTTTCATAATCATATCTTCGGTAAAGTTCGGCGGCAGGGCGCGGCAGTGGCCAAGAAATTCGGTGAATTCGTCAAGCTGGTTTTGCGTCGGCAGTTCGCCGAACAACAGGAGGTAGACGCACTGCTCAAAGCCGAATTGACTGGACTTTTCGGCGTCTTTTATCAGATCGGTAACATCGTAGCCGCGGTAAAGAAGCCGTCCCGGAATCGGAGTATTCTTGCCGTCTTCTCCAATGCGATAGCCGACGACATCCCCGATCCGCGTTAAGCCGACCAGTACGCCCGTTCCGTTCGACTGACGCAGGCCGCGCTTGACGTCATATTTTTCGTATAAATCAGGATTAATGGGATCGTTGTATTCGGCAAGCGCCGAAAGTTTTTTAATAAATCTACTTGCAAAATCTTTTTTCACCATAATTCCGCTCCCGTGCGGCTTTGCAGGAGGGGAACCTGCGGCAGCCGCGCTCCGCATAAACTGCATAATTATTCATTATCATAAATTTTGTTTCCCACTATACAAACTTGTTTTCCTATTAGCAAGAGAAATTTTAGACTTTTTGCCCTGCCGGAAAAAATAAAATACGCTTTAGCCGGAAGAAAAAGCGGATAAAACGCTCGATAAACGCAGCGTAAACCCGTCTGAATCGCATAAAATGAGGCAAAAGCGCGGTAAAACCGCAGCGGCGCATTGAAGATGCTCGATGATGCTGCTCCTGTCGGCGGGCGCGTAATTTGCTTTCAGCGCCTTCTGCGCATTCAACCATCCGTCCCGAATCGACTGAAATTGCATAATTATGCAATAAAACTGCAAATTTTCTGCATAAATTATTGACGTGCGCATTTACTCCATTTATACTGCGCCGCATAAGAGAATGCGGCTGCTTCCGCGCGGGCTTTCGGTTCACGCTGCGGCTACGCCAGTCGGGACAAACAGACGGCCGCTTGAGAGATTTTACAGGATGCACGTATGAACAAATGTATTATGATGCCGCTGCTTGCCGTATCTGCGCTGCTTGCGTTCGGATGCGCAAAAAAGGCGGAGCGCGGAGAGTTCACGCTTGAAAAGGGAACGCTCAAAATCGGGATTGAAATCGGCTACCCGCCGTTTGAATATTACGCTGCCGACGGCAAAACGCCGGAAGGTTTCGATGTCGAACTCGGAAAGGAATTGGCCGGGCGGCTCGGATTGCAGGCGCGTTTTATCGATACGGCGTGGGACGGCATTTTTGCAGGACTTGATACCGACCGGTACGACATCATTTTGTCGGCAGTGGCAATGGTTCCATCGCGCACGGCGCACTATGATTTTTCCGCACCGTATATTGGAAACGGGCAGGCAATCGTGCTCCGTGCGGATTCTTCGCTTGAGATTTTCGGGCCTGCCGACTTGAGCGGAAAAAAGGTCGGCTATCAGGCGGATTCGACGTCGGATTTTTTTATGGAAAAGCAAACGGCCGCTGGAGTTGCTGCGCTCAAATCCGAATACGACAAGGTGATGAACGCCTACGACGATTTACGGCTCGGCAGGATTGATGCGGCGGTCAGCGATTACCTTGTCGCAACGGCATACGTCGGCAAACCCGATTCGCAATTCAAAACGGTCTGGATCGATGAGCCGGATGAGTACTTCGGCGTCTGCCTTAAAAAAGGTAACGAGGCGCTTTTGAAAAAAATCGATGGGGCGCTTTCGGAAATGAAGGCCGACGGTACGCTCAAAGATTTATATATCAGCGTGTTCGGAAATGACCTTTCCGACAGCATAAAATAACGCATTTTAAGATAACCTGTTCGATAGCGAATCGCTCAAACAGGTCTATTATTATGGAGGAAATTGTATGAAAAAGCCTGCGGTATTATTTATGACGGCGGCGTTGCTGGCAATGGGGGCGGTGAGCTGTTCAAAGAAGGCGGCGGAATTGAAGGCGGCCGACGGGCAGGGAGAAGTCGCTCTGGCAAAGGGAACATATAAAATCGGCGTGAGCGTTGATTTTCCCCCGTTTGAATATTATGCCGAAGACGGCAAAACGCCGCTCGGATTCGACATTGAGCTTGGCAAAGAGATTGCAAAGCGGCTCGATTTGGAAGTGCAGATTATCGACACGGACTGGGACGGTTTGCTTGCGGGGATCGATGCGGGACGCTATGACGTTATCATGTCCGGCATGACGATTACGCCGGAGCGGGAAGCAAATTATGCGTTTTCGATGCCTTACATCGGCAACGGTCAGGCGATTTTGCTCGGCAAGGATTCCGAACTCCCGATTGCGGCTCCGGAGGATTTGAAGGGGCATAAAGTCGGCTACCAAACGCAGTCAACGAGCCACATCTTCATGCAAAAACTTGAAAACGAGCAGGGCGTTACGCATATCCATGCCGAATATGACAAAGCGTTCAACGCATTTAATGATTTGAAATTCGGAAGAGTTGATGCCGTTGTCTGCGATTATTTGGTTGCGGCGGACTACCTGAGCAAGACTGACACCGCTTACAAGTTGGTGTGGACGGGTTCTTCCGATGAATATATGGGCATCTGCATGAGCAAGGCGAACACGGAGCTGCTGGAAAAAGTAAACGCTGCGCTCGATGCCATGAAGCAGGACGGAACGCTGAGCAAGCTCTACATCGACGCATTCGGCATCGACCTTTTGGATTCAATTAAAGACAAGTAACGCGGAGAGTTTGATGATTGCAACATTGTCTAAGATGGCGGGGTGGGCGCCGCAGCTGTTGGCCGGCGCGCGGATTACGGTGTTGCTGACGCTCTGCTCCGTTACGGCGGGGCTTGTCATCAGCGTGTTTCTTGCGTTCGGAACGCTGTCGAAGCGCGCTTTTGTTCGCGGCCTCTGCAATGCGTACGTTTTCTTTTTCCGCGGAACGCCGCTTTTGATGCAGCTCTACTTTGTTTACTACGGGCTGCCGGAAATCAACCGTGCGCTGACGATTAACAACCAGTTTTTGGCGGCGTTTATTGCGTTCGCCATGAATAGCGGCGCCTATTGCTCAGAAATTATCCGCGCGGCAATTCAGTCGATTGACAAGGGGCAGTTTGAAGCAGGCAAGGCGCTCGGCATGAGCTATTTTCAGACAATGCGGCTTATTATTCTGCCGCAATCGGTGCGCCGCCTCATTCCTCCGGTCGGCAATGAGCTTATCATGATGCTCAAGGATGCCTCGCTTGTGTCGCTCATCGCGCTTGCCGACATTACGAAAGTAACTCGGAACATTCAAGCATCGACGGCTTCATCGCTCGTCTACATTCCTGCGATGATTCTCTACCTTATTATTACGGCGATTTTTACGCTCGTTTTCCACCTGATGGAAAAACGCCATTCCGTATACGAGTGAGCCCTGCGGCATTGCGTTTGGGACTCCGCTAGCTTTGTGAGGAACTTATGTGCATGATTAAAACGGAAAACGTATCCGCAGCGTTCGGAAAATTGGAAGTGCTGAAGAATGTTTCGCTTTCGGTGGAAGCGCAGGAAGTCGTCTGCATCATCGGCCCAAGCGGAGCGGGAAAATCGACCTTTCTCCGCGCAATCAATCATCTTGAACCGATTACCGACGGCCGGATTTTCATCGAAAACCGCCTTCTGACGCATTATGAAAACGGCGTGAACAAGCTGCGCCTTCATCCGAACGAACAACGCAATATTTTGTTGCGCGTTGGGATGGTCTTCCAGCGCTTCAATCTGTTCCCGCACAAAACTGCGCTCGAAAACGTGATGCTTGCGCCGCTGCACGTGCTGCATGAAAGCGAGGCCGAGGCGCGCAGCCGGGGCATTGAGCTGCTTGAGCGGGTGGGGCTTGCGGACAAGATTGACGCCTATCCGAATAAACTTTCCGGCGGGCAGCAGCAGCGGGTTGCCATTGCGCGCGCCCTTGCCATGAATCCGCGCATCATGCTCTTTGACGAACCGACGAGCGCGCTCGATCCTGAGCTGGTCGGGGAAGTTTTAAATGTAATGAAGCAGCTTGCCGTATCCGGCATGACGATGGTCGTTGTAACCCACGAAATGGGCTTTGCCCGCGAAGTTGCAAAGCGCGTCGTCTTTATGGAAAAAGGCGTAATCTTGGAAGAAGGCGTCCCCGAACGCATCTTTCAAAAACCGGAAACCGAACGCCTCCAGCAATTCCTGCGGACAGTTATATCTATGTAAATGGGCGGGCGGGAGAAAATTCTGTGTTAGATTTAATTTAGTTGGCCGCCCGCCTCCAGTTTCGCAAGCGCGAAACTGGCTAGTAGGTCGCGGTTTGTGAGGGCGGAAGAAAAGTATCTGGTAGATTTAGTTTTGTCGTCCGCCCGCCTCCAGTTTCGCAGGTGCAAAATTGGCTAGCAGGCCGCGGTTTGTGCGGGCGGGAGAAAATTATCTGGTAGATTTAGTTTAGTCGGCCGCCTGCCTCCAGTTTCGCAAGCGCGAAACTGGTTAGCAGGTCGCGGTTTGTGTGGGCGGAAGATAATTATCTGATAGATTTAGTTTGGTTGGCTGCCCGCCTCCTGTTTCGCAAGCATGAAACTGGCTAGCAGGATGTGGTTGGTGCGGGCGGGAGAGCATTATCTGGTAGATTTAGTTTAGTCGGCCGCCCGCTTCCTGTTTCGCAGGCGTGAAACTGTCTAGCAGGATGTGGTTTGTGTGGGCAGAAGAGAATTATCTGGTAGATTTAGTTTAGTCGGCCGCCCGCCTCCAGTTTCGCAAGCGCAAAACTGGCTAGCAGGTCGCGGTTTGTGTGGGCGGGAGAAAAGTATCTAGTAGATTTAGTTTAGCCGTCCGCCCGCTTCCAGCTTCGCAAGCGCGAAATTGGTTAGTAGGTCGCGGTTTGTGCGGGCGGGAGAAAATTCTCTGGTAGATTTTAGTTTAGTCGGTCGCCCACTTCTAGTTTCGTAAGCACGAAATTGCTTAGTAGGTCGCGGTTTGTGCGGGCGGAAGAGAATTATCTGGTAGATTTGGTTTAGTTGGCTGCCCGCCTCCAGTTTCGCAGGTGCGAAATTGGTTAGTAGGTCGCGGTTTGTGCGGGCGGGAGAGAATTATCTGGTAGATTTAGTTTAGTTGGCTGCCCGCTTCCTGTTTCGCAGGCGTAAAACTAGCTAGTAGGTCGCGGTTTGTGTGGGCGGAAGAGAATTATCTGGTAGATTTGGTTTAGTTGCCTGCCCGCCTCCTGTTTCGCAGGTGCAAAATTGGCTAGCAGATCGCGGTTTGTGTGGGCGGGCGAATGTTGTTCTTGCGTTCGGAAAAAGAAGGCTAGAGGAGGCTGCGCATGAAGAAGGCGAAAAACACGGCTCGTCTTTCCTGTTATCCGGAGTACACGGACTGGAGAACTCTGCTTGCAAAATATGGGTCGGAACGCGCATTCGACATTGATGCGTATCATGCAATTTTGTCGCCGGACGTTCCCGATTTTTTGCAGGACTACCTCGACACGCCTGCAATGCAGCGACTTGACGGCGCGGGGCTTTTGTGCGGCACGGACTGGACGCCGCTGTATCGTAACCGTTTTTATTATTCGCGACTTGACCACAGCAAGGGCGCGGCACTCATCATCTGGCATTTTACGCGCGATAAAGTTCAAACGCTGTCAGGATTGTTCCACGATATTTCGACGCCCGCATTTAGCCACGTTATCGACTTTAAAAACGGCGATCACTTGACGCAAACGTCCACAGAAAACCGCACCGAATCCCTTATCCGCTCGTCAAAAGAGATTTGTGCGCTTTTGCGGCGCGATAGCATCCCCATCGAAAAAATCAGCGACTACCACGCCTATCCCATCGCCGATAATGACCTTCCCCGTCTTTCCGCCGACCGGCTCGAATATATGTTTCCGTCAGGCGCGGCGCTGCTCGGCAGTTGGACGCTTGATGAAATTGCGACGGTGTACGGCTGCATAAAAATCATGCGTAATGAGGACGGACAGGAAGAACTCGGCTTTACCGATGCGGAGGCGGCTGCGCTTTACACGGAAAAATTCCTTGAAACAGCCCTTGTCCTACAACTCAATGAGGATAAATTGACGTTGCAGCTTCTTGCACAGATCATTTCGAGTGCGGAAAAAGCTGCAATTATTCGACCCCAAGACCTATATGCGCTTTCGGAAAAAGAAATTATGCGCCGGTTCGACATTGCTGCACGACGAGAGCCTCGCAACAGCACAAGCGGCGCATTTTCTGCGAACAACGATGACGGTGCACTCGTTTTATCTGTTAAAATGGCTCCTGCCGAACGCGCCGCCTACGCGGAGTTTTGCGCCTTGTACCGCACGTTTGTGCGCATGACGGACATTATCCGAAGCGACGAGCCTTTACGCGGCTGCTTTTGCGTGAATCTTACCGTAAAACAGCGATGGATAAATCCGCTTGTGCAAGCAAGCGGCATGCAAAGCCCGCGCCGCATTGCCGACATTTCTCCTAAGACGGCGGCGCTCACAAAAGCCTTTTTGACCTACAAAGACGCGCTCTACGGCTGCGTCCCGCTTGCGTGACCACGGCTTTTGTTTCGCCTGCCTGTTATTGGAATAATATGTAGTTTTTTGGTGCCGCTTCGTTTCCCTAGCCAGTTTGCGTCGGGCGGTAAAAATTGCTCTTGAACGACACAACTGGCAGACCGCCCTAACACGTTTGCCTTGGGCAAACGTGCTTAAAAGTTGTCTGATAGTGCGAAGCTGAAAGCTGGCGGTCAAGCCCTTCTATCATAAAAGTGCTTTTTTTCCGCCTGTGCTTACGAGCCTCTCGCTAGTTTGCGTATGCAAACAGGAGTGCCTGCAAAGCCAATCCATTAGCACGGTTTGCTCATGCAAAACGAGGAGCGGGAAAACCAAAACAGAACGCACCCCTCCAAGATGCCTCAACCACGAGCCCCTAGCCAGTTTGCGTCGGGCGGTAAAAATTGCTCTTAAATGCTGTAACTGCCAGACCGCCCTAACACGTTTGCCTTGGGCAAACGTGCCGAAAATTTCTCCGATATTGCAAACAGGAACGGCCTGTACAATGCCCTATCATCTTTACGGAGCAACTCTCACAGGCCGCCCCCGCCTCACACCTTAAACTTCCGCACCTCGCTTGACATCCCTTCGATACTGTCCTTTTGCAGGCTGCTTCTATTTATCGTGAAAGGAATACATGGCCGTGCAGCTTGCCCGGGCGGACGGGGAAATGGGCGCGAGAGGGCTGGAATGGGGCGACCGTCCACCTCCTGTTTTTGCCGGTAGGCAAAAACAGGCTAGGTAGCTAGCATTCAGCAAACTCGTTGCTTTTTCGTCCCCATAAAAAACGCCGCCGGAGACAAAAAACCTCCGACGGCAATATAGCTAATTGCCTTTAAATACAAGTAAAAACCCATCATACTCAAGCTATGCCGTATGATAGAGATTTAAGACTACGGGCACTTGAATATGCAAAAGAAGGCCACTCATTGACACAGACTGCGGGCGTGTTCAAAG
>CAUTOX010000050.1:0-14554 GCA_963539665.1 uncultured Treponema sp. | reverse complement strand
CGCAAACTGGGCCGGACGGCACGGCAAAATATTCACTCCACGAAAAAATAAATGCCGTCCGCTTAATACAAATCGATTAAGTAAGTTTTGCCTAATGTTGCGCCGTGTTGATTTTTTGCCTTAACGCTGAGCGTAAAGGTCTGCGGCGCATATAAGCCGGTCGAAAATGTACAGCTTTTACCGTCCGCTGCCGGCGTCAGATCGATTTTGCTGTACGCGCCGGAGCCGTTTGCAAAATAAATCGAGCATTCCATGTCGGAATATGTGTCTGCCGGAGGCGGAGAAGGAGAAGCAAACTCAACCGTAATCCACGTTACCGTGTTCGCGGCAACATACTTCGGAATCTCGTGATGGCCGGTTGTATTAGCCGTTGAGGTTTGCGCAGGCGCGCCCGTATGATCGGCATATTTAATAGTAACCGCATTGGACGGCATATCCGTCAGCGTTGGTACCGTTACCGTTCCGTCAAGCCCCGCCCCAAAGTCCGCCGTTACGTATACATTTTTATATGTGTATGTTGTGGCAGCGGCAATGCCTGTATTAGAATCAAGCCATGTGATGAAGTTGAGCTGAGCCGGCGGCGTACCAACCATTTTGATCAAAGTATTACCGGTTGGCGAAGTACCCGTATCGATCGCCAAAAGAGTCTTTGGCGCGGCGCTGTCGTAAGAATCGTACGCAATATACTGATTTTTTATCGGCATCGTTGGCGATGGGGCCGGAGCCGGATTCAGCGTAAGGTTGCCGCCATTTAAATCGTATTTAATGCGGAGGCGGTTAATATGTTTTCCCGACGTAGCAAATAACGTGCAGCCGGCCGGCGGAGTTCCCGGAGGCGATACCGCAGTCACAACCCGAGCGCACCATGGGCTTTCGCCGATATAGTTGCGTGCGCGGACTTGGACTTCGTACACTTTGCCGAGTTCCAGCTTGAGCGTGCATTCTTCGGTAGCCCAGCCCAGAGAGCCTGCATAGCGAACTGGAGAGGCGCCCCATTCTTTCGTTGTCAAAGCGTCCATTGTCTCCTTAAATCCGTACACTTCTTTTGGCGGATTTAGCGCCGTTCCATCATCCGGATATGTCGTAAGCTCCACTTCATAATTGGTTTCAAACTTTGCTTTTTTCCACGTCAGCTTTACCTGATAATAGCGGCCTTCCGTGTCTTCCGTGTTGTCTACCAAATAGGCGCGCAAATCATCCGGCGCCGTCGGCTTTTTGTTCATCACATCGCCGATGTGGAGCGTCTGTACTAAATCGTTTCCGGGATTGACCACGATTATATCGCTGTACGAACCGACCGGAATCCAATTTGGCGCAGCTCCCTTATAAAAAATCATGCGGAACTCGTATGCGCCGGCGTTCAGCGTAACTTTTGGGTCAGGCGTCGGCAGACTGTCATCACCGTAATGAAAATCAAACTGACCGCCGCTTGGCGCTGCGTCATAGCCCTGTTTTGCATGCGTATCCTCTTCGCCGCCTGCCGGTTTTGTATACTTTTCAACCAATTTGCCCGTATTCGCATGATACATGCCGATTTCATAATGCTTGCAGATGCCGTCAGGATCTTTTACGTCGCCGGTTATTTTGACAGTTCCCGGCGTTGTCAGATTTCTGGTAGACATATTGAACGTTACCTGTGCGCTCCCGTTTGCTAAGTCGGCCGTACAATGACCGCGCAAAACCGGCTGATTCGGGTCTGCCGTACCAGCAGCCGTTTCTTTGTATGCCGTCAACGTCAAGTCCCACAAGGCAGCCTGAAGGTTCTGCTGAAAGGTGTAAGGGGCGGTAGGAGCGGCATGCGTGAGCGTAATGTCCGTCTCAGCGAACGATGCGCCGTTGTTTGCCTTTCCTTGCAGCATAAAGACCAAGTGCGGAAAACTGGGCACAAACGGTTGGTCCGGCAAAATGCTGAAAAGCTCCCGCGAAGCGTCGGTCTGCGCCGAGCGGATCATTGCATCGTAATCTGTCGGAATATTTTCGACGGAAAACACAACTGTGCGTTCGGCCGCGCCCGCATCGGGAATGCGACCGGCATCGGTGGTCACGTTTGAACAACCGGCAAGCAGCAGCGTAACGGCCGCCGCCGCGGTTGTAAGACAAGTTTTTAATCTCATACAAACCTCCATGAGAAAATATTTATAAAAACAGAAGTTACTCTGTTCCATACAAAACCAACACAGCCGAATCGGAATAGCTTTTACCGCCTATGCGCACCGTCAGCGTTACTTCATACAGGCGGCTCTTGCCTTCCGCGCGGTAAACGGCTGCGTACAAATCCGTCGTCGGCAAATACACGCGGAACATTTGCCCGCGCTGTTCGCCGATGCGCGCCATCTTTCCGCCAAGGTCGGTAATGCGCCACCGGTATTCGTCGCAGCCGGAGGGAGCCATCAGGATGAACATATTTTCAACGCTCACTTTATATAAGTCGGAAAGCATTGCGGCGGCTTTCGTTTCGTCAAAATTGTCCGTTTCCAAAACGGGGACTTTTATAAAGCGGCTGTTGTAATCGTCGAGGATGTCCTGTGCCGAATTGCACGAAGCGCACAGCGCAGCCGCGCCGAAAATCGCCGGTAAAATCAAACGCATCTTCATTTCCGTTTTCTCTCCGTCTTAAAATCGATCCGGCCGCCGACTGTCAGCTCCGGAAAAAATTGCCAAATGGAATCGTAATTCACCGCAACGCCGAGCGATACGCCTTTGATTGCGATGCCGGTTGCAATGCGTCCGCCGAATGAAAAAAATGCCTTCGACGCAGCTACGCCCGGATTGATAAGCGCGCTCAGCCTGCCGGTCAACGCGCATTCTTCAAACAAGACGATTGCATCCGTTTTGCCGAGCGCAACTTCAATGCCGGCCGGAAGGTACAACTCCGCCGCGCACAAAGCGGGCGGCATAAGCGGATTGCCGTCAAAATCCTCGTAGCGCACGGGGAATGTGCGTTCAGGAAGGGCAATAAGCGCACGGAGCCCGATGCCTTCGTACGCCGGCGGCGTTAGCGCGTGTGTGCGGTACGCAACTTCCCCGCCGAACGGAAAGCGGTAGCCGATGGTTTCCGCAGGAAAAAATCCTGCAACCGCTCCAATGTTGAGAAAACCGTTTTTTGAAACGCGCAATTTGCCGTGCGCCGCAGTTCCGCCCGATGCAGCTGGGGGAACAGTTGTTTCGCTCCCCGCCGCATTTGCTTCGGATTGGCTTTTTGACGGCGGGAAAATGCGATAGACCGCGCCGTTTTTACAGCCGACGAAGACCGAATCGTCGTTCGGAGCGAACGCAAACGCGGTAATGCGCGATCTTTCCTTTGGCGGCAGCGTAATCACGTCAACCGTTTGCGCAAGGCTCAGCCGGTAGACGGTAATTTCCGCATCGTCGTGCAGGACGGCAACCGTATCAGGATCGGTAAGCGCACGGAGCGCGGTAATTTTCCGTCCCGTTTCGATCCGCGCCGTGCGCTCTCCCGTCAAACGGTACGCCGCAAACGAATCGGGGCCGTCGGCGTACAAGACGTTCGCGCTGTCCGCCGTAAAACAAACCGGAATCTTCGATTTAACGTACGCGCCTTCAATGCGCACCGGCGGCTCGTCATGCGTCGTGTCCCAGATGTATGCGCTGCCGTCTTTTGAAACGGACGCAAGATATTTTTCGTCCGCGCTAAACGCAAGCGCATAAACGGGAGCCGTATGTTCGGTGAGCGTTCGGGTCGTACTCGTCTCTTTGCTGTGCAGCTTAAAAGAAATCTCGATGGAATAATCAGAAAACGCGGCAGCAATGTAGTTCCTGCTGAACGCGCTGCAGCGGATTTTTTTTCCGCCCGCATAGTCCGTCGGCGAATATTCTTCCGTTATAGAGTCCGATTCCAAGTTGTGCAGGCGGAATGCGCCCGCATTCGTCATGGTGATGAACACGTTTTGTGCCGAAACTTTGGAAAAAAGACTATCGGCAACGTCCTTTTCGGAAAACGCGGCGCGCCGTTCAAAGGAAGATGCGTCAAAGATGACGACGGATTTTTTACCGGCCGCAGCGAACAGCGCGCCGTCCGAATCGACGGCAATGCCGGTAATAGAATACGGCAGCTTTACCGATTGCGCGAAAAGCTCCGCACAAAACGCTCCAAAAACGAGCAAACATAAAAAGCGTAAAAGTTTTATAGAGAAAGCCGGAATATTATGAAGAAAATAGGTATGCGCCGAAAATCTTACCGAGCACCGAGCACCGAGCACCGAGATTTTAAGAGCGCGAAAATACGTGTCAAGAGGTTTGAAACGCAGTATCGATTTTTTGCATACACATTTACTATTCGAACGAACATGACGTAACTATATATAAAACCGAGCGAACATACAAGGCGAGGGCTTTTGTGCGCGACACGCACCGGAGGTTCCGCGTTCAGCGGGTACACGCGCGGTGCGCACACGTCCCTGCATCCGCCTCACCCAACCCGCTTGAGAACTCGCAACCAGCAAGCCGGAAGCCGCAAGGAGCGCAGCGCTTCCGCTGTAAACACGCCGCCGTTCAGTATGTCTTCGTATGTGCCGACGGCATTGAGCGAGATGACGGCTTCATCGAAGGAGGCATTGAATGCGGCGATGACCTCTTCGCCGTCAATGTTGCGGGCAAAGGCGAACTGCTTGTTGGCGACTGCCAGCTGCCGGTAGGAGCCGCATTGCAGGGCGCGGCATGAGTTCCGGATGGCGGCAAAGCGTTTCATGCAGTCGGTGAGGGCGGCTGAATCGACGGACGGAGCTGCAAAATCGGGGACGGCTGCCGCAAAAGGCGGGAGCATCGGGCGCAATTGACGATCGCTGCCGTTCTGCCGCCGTCCTTTTACGCCTCGTTCGCTTCCGTAATAGAGAGAAGGAACTCCCGGCATTGTGAACAGCATTCCGTATAATGGAAACAAATGCCGCTCGTCTTTGAGGACAGATGCAACGCGGTCAACATCGTGATTGTCGGCAAAATTATACAGCGGCGTGTTTTTATACAGTCCCCCCGCGCCGAATTCTCGCTCAAGATTATGCGCAATCTCGAAAAAATTGCCGTCATTAAAGCTGCTCCACAAGCCCTTGTAGAGCTGATAGTTCGTAACGCTGTCCAGCCGTCCGCGCGTAAGCCACTGGTTGTAGTCGCCGTGCACAACCTCGCCGATTAGGAAAAAATCTTCCTTTATCGTCTTGCAATGCGAAGCAAGCGCATCCATGAACGAAAACGACAGCACGTCAGCTGCATCGAGCCGCAGCCCGTCGATTTTGAACTCCTCAATCCACGTTTTTACCGCGCTAAAAAGATGATTGCGGACATCGCCGTTGTCTCCGTCCAGCTTGGCCAAATCTTTGCATCCAGCCCACCCTTCATATTCAAAAGGATCCCCAAAGCAGCTCTGTCTGCCGAACTGAATATTTTTATACCAAAAGCGATAGGCGGAATGCTCCCCGTGCGCCTGAATATCCTTGAAAGCGAAAAAGTCTCTGCCGGTGTGATTGAAAACCGCATCCAGCGCAACCGCAATGCCGAGCGAATGCGCGCGCTCCACGAACGAACGCAAATCCTCATTGTTGCCGAGCCTGCGGTCAACGTGAAAGTAGTCAACCGTATCGTAGCCGTGCGCCGTCGATTCAAAAAGCGGCCCGATATAGAGCGCATTGCAGCCCAACTCCGCAATCGAAGGCAGCAGCTCCGCCAAACGCCGCAATCCGTCTCCGGCCGGCGAACAAAAATCATTCCGATCCGGGCAACCGCACAGCCCCAGCGGATAAATATGGTAGAAAAATGCCCGCGTCATTTCCTGTTTCATCAATTTGCAACTCCATAAATAAAAGAATGAATGATTTTTCCGGCAGCCGCATCATCGATGGTAAGCTGCCCGTTCAACTCCGCAAAAACCGCAGAACTGACTGCGTTTCGGAACAGCACGGCATAGAGCGCCTCCTTGCCCCGCATATTTCCGAATTCGGCGGCAGACTGCACAAAAAGCGTTTCGTAGCGCGCGGCAATTTCCCGATCAAACGGCAGGTGGATGGCGTGCGCCTCTGACTCTGACGGCGCATTAGCCAGCGAGCGGTGCAGCCGGAAAAACAGCGCGTCCTTCCGCGCAAAGTCCAGTACGGCCGCCAGAATGCCTGCAAGCGTTCCCGGAAAGTCATGCCGGTACGCCGCCGCAGCCGTAATTGCCTCTCGCAGCGGCCCCCCGCGCTGCGCAATGAGCGCTTCTAGCAGCCCCGCCTTGCTCCCGAACTTGTAATACAGCGACGGTTTTGTCAGCCCCGCCCGCTCGCACACTTCCTGCACGGCCGAATTGCCGTACCCCTTGAGCGCAAAAAGCTCGCACGCCGCATCAAGAATAATCTGGGAAGAATCATGTTTCATCGCCTTTATATACTGATTGGTATATAAAAAGTCAAGGCGGAGTGATTCAAAAGTCCGCAAAATGAACCGGATGCGCGCCTTCAAGATGACGCAGCGGCAGGGATTTTTTTCTACGAAACCGGCTCGATTCAGCGGCAAGGATTTTGCTTGAACATCGCATTTTTATGCTTTATAGTTATATACAAGATTAAAACTATGGAGCCAATATGCAAAAAAAGATATATGTCGCCGGTATGTTCGACGACGATACAGCAGAAAAAGTAGACGCGGCAGTAAAAGCCGTTGCAAGCGTTTCAAATGTAGTTGCCAATTCTGAAAAATCGCAGGTTCTTGTAGATTTTGATAACGGCGTTGCCGGAATTGAAGATGCAATAAACGCCGCCATTGAATCTCTCGGCGTAACCGTTCTCAATT
The DNA here is from genome assembly GCA_963539665.1 of uncultured Treponema sp. Taxonomy (GTDB): domain Bacteria; phylum Spirochaetota; class Spirochaetia; order Treponematales; family Treponemataceae; genus Treponema_D. The sequence continues at coordinate 7,777 of CAUTOX010000050.1, read as the reverse complement.
AAAATGAAAATTACCGCTCGCGATAACAATCTTTCCAATCCCGCCGCATTTAGTCGGGACGCGCTCAAACGATATAACAGGCAGGCTGCTTTTCCGTACCGCGGAAGCTATCGTATCGCAGGTTTTGCGAAATCCAGTACGCCGCATTCTCTGCCCGCAGCGCGATGCGACCGCCGCTCTCCGGTGCGCATGAAGCGTGCGTATGCGCCCCTTATTCATCCGAAAAACGGCGGCTCTGTCGGAGCGCAGACTCAAATATGAACGCTCGGAATCTGCGAAGACTGCGGCACAAAGATGCTGCCGGATGTACGGACTGCGCGCAAAGGCGCTCCTCAACGCATTCAGAATGCCGGATTGCCCGCTTTGTATCGAACGCGGCCGCCTTGCTCGGCTATAACAGTCGCATTACTCTGGACGATGGGCGGCGGCTATTGTATGTTTATTACAGCAAAAAACAATGCAGTTATGCACTCACTATACATCAATCAATTCATGGAGGAAGACTATGAAACAATTTGGCGGCGCTGTACTTTTTTTGAACCGCAGCGACATCAACGCCGATGAAATTATTCCGGAAAAATATTTGACGGAAAATCCCAAACAGTTGGCGCCGTACCTTTTTGAAGATTTAAAATTGGACGGTTTTAATCCGAAAAGCGATACGGCGGGAAAAAAAGTTATTATCACGCGGGATGGCTTTGGTTGCGGAGCCCCGCGCGAACAGGCTGCGGATGCGCTGAGCTCCAGCGGCATTTATACGGTTGTTGCGCAAAATTTTGCGCCTGCGTTCAAGCAGGATATGCAAAAATGCGCCGTTATTGCCGTTGAACTTGACAGAAAGTCGCTCGACGATATATTCCGCACATTCTCCGGCAAAGATACGGAATGTAAGATTGTTATAAGCGATGAAGGCGGCGCAAAAGTCAAACTAATTGCCGGAAGCCTTTCAAAAAGCTATCCGTTCAAGCTGCACAATTCCGATAAATCCATTATCGACAATGATATGTGGGCGGGCTATATCGCAAATAAATATTAGACCTGTTCACAAACGATGCAATCGAACAGGTTGTTTCATGCGGCGGCGCGTTGATTAAACGCCTTCCGCTTGCAGCTACCGCCGCCGGTAAGGTAATACGCGCGTCCGGCGGCGGTTTCTTTTTCTTTTCAACCGCTTACGCATCGAACAACGTGTATTCGCAACTCGCAAAAGGGGCGGCGCTGTGCTATACTGGGCGGGAAAATCACTTTTTGGAGACGTATTATGGATTTTGTTGCGGAAATGAAAGCGAAAGCGCGGGGTTTTAAGAAGAGTTTAGTGCTGCCGGAGGGGGCGGAGGAACGCACGGTGCAAGCTGCGGCAAAGATTGTCGCGGAAGGGCTGGTATCAAAGCTCACGCTGATTGGGAAGAAAGACGACATCGAAAAGACTGCGGCGGCGAAGGGCGTTAGCCTTGCAGGAATTGATATTATCGATCCGGCCGCTTCCGAGTGGCTTGATGCGTTTGGAAAGGAATATTTTGAGCTGCGCAAGGGGAAAATCGACAAGCGTACCGGCCAGCCGGAAGTTACGGAGCAGAGCGCCCGCGAATATATCGAAAAGGATCCGCTGAGCTTTGGCGCGATGATGGTGCGGCTCGGTAAGGCGGACGCAATGGTCAGCGGCGCGATTTCATCGACGGCGTCCTTGCTCCGTGCGGGGCTTAAAATCATCAAAACGGCTCCGGGATCGTCTACCGCGTCCTCCTGCTTTGTCATGGATACGCACGATGAAAAGTGGGGGCACAAGGGAATGCTCATTTTTTCCGACTGCGCCGTCGTTCCGGAGCCGGACAGCGAACAGCTTGCCGACATTGCGGTAGCTGCGGCGACATCCTGCCGCGCGCTTTTGGGGTGCGAGCCGGTCGTTTCGATGCTGTCCTTTTCGACAAAAGGCTCCGGCGGAAAACTCGATTCCGTCGTAACAGTGCAGGAGGCCGTCAAAAAAGCGCACGAGAAGGCGCCGAATCTTTTGCTTGACGGCGAACTGCAAGCCGATGCGTCGCTCATTCCGGAAGTAACCGCGCTCAAGGCGCCCGGAAGCCCGATTACCGGCAAGGTGAACACGCTCATTTTCCCGAATTTAAGCGCGGGCAACATCGGCTACAAGCTGGTGCAGCGGCTGGCAAAGGCCGACGCTTATGGGCCGATTCTGCAAGGCTTTGCAAAGCCTATCAGCGATTTAAGCCGCGGCTGTTCAGTTGACGACATCGTTACCACCTCTGCAATCACATTGGTTCAAGCGGGGGAACAGGCGTAAAGACAGTCGGCGCGTCTTTTGGCGCGTCGATGCTTTCTCCGACTGCAATATGAAAAAATATTCTCTATTATCATTACTTATCGCCGGCGCTTTTTTCATTTTTTCCTGCGTAACGCCGCCTGCGCCGCTGCCCGATGCGCCTCCGCTTCCGGAACCTGCGCCCGAACCTGAAATCGTGCAGGACGAAAGCCTTACGCTCCTTTTTGCCGGCGACATTATGGCGCACACGCCGAATTACAATATGCAAGATTACCGAAAAATCTGGGAGGCGGTTACGCCGCTCGTCTCTTCGTGCGACTTGTCCTTTGCAAATATCGAATCGCCCGTTGTAAACGGCCGTCCCTTTTCCGGCTATCCCGACTTCAATATGCAGAATACCTATCCGGAAGCGGCAATCGCAGCAGGATTCAACGTGTTTTCCACCGCGAACAACCATTCAAACGATCAAGGCCTTGAGGGAATCCTTGAAACGCGCGCATGGGCGGCCGCCGTACAGGAAAAATACCGCGCCTCCGCGCGTCCGCTTTTTTTCAGCGGCATCCGGGACGAAAAAGGCGGCGCGTTTACCTATCAGGTTATACGCAAAGACGGCTGGACAATCCTTTTTTGCGCCGTTACCGAACTTTTAAATCGGCCGTTTTCCTTCACCGACTACCTCAATTACGTTCCGTCAAAGGAGGAAGCCCGCGCCGAATTCAAAGCGTTTGTGCAAAAGCTGCGGGCGGAACACCCGTGCGACCTGTTCGTGCTCTCCGTCCATTCAGATGAAGCCGAATATATTGCGGACTTTAGCGACGCGCGGGAACGCCATTACCGCTCCTTGCTGGATGCGGGCATCGACATCATCTGGGCGAACCACCCGCACGTCGTGCGCGACTGGCAAATATACGGACAAAAAGACGCGCAACGCCGCGTAAAGCTTGTCATGTACGGGAACGGCAACACCATCAGCGCGCAACGTACCAAGCCGCAGTTCGCTTCCCCTGCAACGCCGCGCGACGATACCGGCGACGGCCTCTTGCTCAAAGTAACGGTTACTAAACGCGGGAATGAAAAACCCGCCATCGCGGAGACAAAACCGTATTTCATTACAACGTATATCACGCCCGCGCGGGAATTCGTTATACGCTTTCTGGACGACGATTTTATTTCGTCATTAAAGACAAACGGCCGCTCAGACTGGGCGCACTACCTTATGCAGCGCAAGCAAATCACGGAAAAACACAAGGAAACGACAGTATGGCAGTAGATTGGAAAAAGTTGCCCGTTTACGAGCAAAAAGACCGGATTCTCGAAACATTAAAAACGAATCAAGTTGTTGTTGTGCAAAGCCCGACCGGCAGCGGCAAAACCACGCAGCTCCCCGTGATTTTGTATGAGGCAGGCTATGCAGCGGCTGGAATGATTGCGGTTACGCAGCCGCGCCGGATTGCAGCGCTTTCCGTCAGCGAGTTCATCGCAAAGCAGCTGCACACCACCTACCCCGGACTTGTCGGGTACAAGATGCGCTTTGAAGATCAAACCGACTTGTCCACCAAAATAAAAATCATGACGGACGGCATCCTCTTACAAGAGCTTAAACTTGATCCGTGGCTGTCGAAGTATTCGGTGATTATGGTTGACGAAGCGCACGAACGGAGCTTGAACATCGACTTTGTGCTCGGGCTTTTAAAGCGGATTCTTGCTGCTCGGCCGGAATTCAAAGTAATCGTTTCGTCTGCAACCATGAATGCGGAAGCGTTCAGCGCCTATTTTGACGGCTGCCCGATTGTTACTATCGACACCATCACCTATCCGGTTACGATGATTTACGATCCGCCTGCCGTTACTGCCGGCGCCTCCGCCGATGCGGCCAGCGCCGCGCTGATCGAAAAAATCTGCGGCATCGTCGCGCGCGTCCTCGACAACAAAGACAAAGGCGGTGTGCTGATCTTCCTGCCGGGCGAAAAAATTATCAAGGACTGCATGAGGGCGCTCGTTTCCTCGTCCTTTGCCCGCAAGATTCACGTGCTGCCGCTCTACGGCCGTCTGCCGAAGGAGGAACAAGAGCGAGTCTTCAAAAAACCGCCGGCCGGCAAAAAGAAAATCGTCATTTCGACGAATATTGCGGAAACGTCGGTAACGATTGCGGACATCACCACCGTCATTGATTCGGGGCTTGCCAAGATGAACTTTTACAATCCCCGCACCTTTACTTCCAGCTTGACGGAAACGCCGGTAAGCAAGGCCAGTTGCAGCCAGCGGCGCGGACGCGCGGGGCGAACGTGCGAGGGCACGTGCTACCGCCTGTATGCGCGGATAGACTTTGACAGACGGCCGATGTACACAACCGAAGAGATTTACCGCACCGATTTGAGCGAAGTCGTGTTGCAGATGGCAGACCTCGGCATCACGGATTTTCACGGATTCGATTTTATCTCTCCGCCGGGGCGCGAAGGCATTTCCGGCGCAGTAGACACGCTCAATATGCTCGGCGCGCTCGATCCTGACAACACCCTTTCGTCAATCGGCAAGCTCATGGTCGCCTTTCCGCTTGAGCCGCGCATCAGCCGCATCATCGTCGAAGCCATCATGCGCTTTCCGGCCGTACTTGCAGAAGCGCTCGTCGCCTCGTCCTTCCTGTCGGCAAACTCGCCGTTCGCCCTGCCGCCCGGTGAAGAAATGGAAGCGCGCAAAGCCCATCACGCATTCCGCGATATGCAGGGGGATTTTGCGTCCTACCTGAATATTTTTCAGGCGTTCAAAGATGCGCCGAACAAAACGCGATTTTGCACGAGCAACTACCTCGACGAAAAAATTATGAATGAAATTGCGAACATCAACGAGCAGCTGCGGGACATCGTGTCGCAAATGAAAATCCCCATAACCGGCGGCGGCAGTCGGGCGGATTACTTGAGCTGCATCGGCGCGGGCATGATCCAATTTGTCTGCATGAGGGTTGGGCGCGACAACTACCGCAGCGTAACGACCGACCGCATCTGCATCCACCCCGGCTCGGTTATGTTCCGGCAAGACCCGCTGTACATCGTCGCAGGCGAAATCGTCCGCACTTCGCGAATGTTTGCGATGAGCGTTTCTCCGCTCACCAAACCGATTCTTGAACAAATTTCACCGGAACTGCTTACGCGCTTGTCGAATTGCAAGCCGGCCAAACGCACGCTTGAAAAGATTTCGGAAGACTACGAATCGGCAAAGGGCAAGAAAAAGGATAAATCGGAGAAAAAGGCCGACGATAAAAGCAAAAAAGGAGAAGAAACGGTTGCGTTCGGCGGAGAAATATTTGCAGTGCAAAAGGGAAAAGGCAAAGGGCAGGCGCTTTTGCCGTATGAAAGCCTCATGCGCGCCGTCAAAACCGGAAAACCGGAGCTGCCGCCGTCAAAACTCAAGGGAAAAGTCGTGTATTCTAACGGCTACTCGCTGCTTGAAGGCGAAAAGCTCACCCTCATTGCGCGGATTGCCCGCCTGCTGAATCTTTCGCCGCTTGCAAATGAATCGTGGGGGCGCAAAACGAACATCAACATCGCCGACAAAGAAGGCGCCAACGCCTTGTTAAAACTTGCCCCGAACATACTTCGCGTTGCCGTCGCAAAAGAAAAAAGCCGCGAATACGGCTTCATCTGCCTGTTCACCGATGGGCGGGGAACGTACTACTTCAAGGTCAGCCGCGGCTTTTCCACCGCGCTCAACGAAAGTTTGTCCTCCCTTGAAACTCTTGCCGACGAAAAAGATGCCCCGCTCTCTCATTCCGACCGCGAAAAACTCAGCAAAATCTACCGCCTCCTCCACGAGCTCTACTAAGCAGGCGGCTGGAATATTTTCGTTAATCGAATATTTATCGTGCCGCCTGGCCCAGTTTGCGGAGCAAACTGGGGGCGGGATCGATAACAGGGTACGGCTGGAATAGTTTTGTTAATCAAATATATATCGTGCCGCCTGGCCCAGTTTGCAAAGCAAACTGGGAGCGGGATCGATAACTGGGTACGGCTGGAATAGTTTTGTTAATCGAATATTTATCGTGCCGCCTGGCCCAGTTTGCAAAGCAAACTGGGAGCGGAAGCGATAACAGGGTACGGCTGGAATATTTTTGTTAATCGAATATTTATCGTGCCGCCTGGCCCAGTTTTCTGAGCAAACTGGGAGCGGGAGCGATAACTGGATGGCGGAAAAATCGGCGCGTCGCGATGCGCGAGATGCCTGCCGCTTTTGAGTTTTCTTATAAAGAAACGCAAGACGAGCGGCAGGCAGAACGCGGAAAGCGCGCTGCGCTTGCAACAATGCGGCCTGACGGACAACCTGCGGCCTCGCTGCATTTTGCCCTTCCGCCCCGCGCATCCGCGTATTGACAGCACGATTTATCTCCGCCATCATGCCGCCATGAACATTCTTGTTTCGGGGCTCGTCAATATCGAAACGACGGTCAAAGTCCCCGCTTTCCCCATCCAGTATTCGCCGATTGAATTTTCGTTTTTCGGTGTGCATTCCGGCGTTGCGGGCGTCGGCTACAATATTGCCAAAGCGCTGACGGTTTTGGGCGACGATGCGCGTCTGCTCTCGTTCACCGGCAGCGACGCGCAGGGGGACGCGATACGGGCGCAGCTTGCAGCGGACGGCATTGCCGCTAATCATATAGAAAGAAGTTTACGGTCAACGCCTGAAAGCGTCATTTTTTACGATGATGCGGGACGGCGGAAGATTTATTGCGACCTAAAAGACGTTCAGGAAGTCCTACTGGCTGTTCCGCATATAAAAGAGCTGCTGGAAGAGGCGGATATCGTTGCGGCGTGCAATATAAACTTTTCTCGTCCGCTGCTGAAAGCTGCAAAGGATGCCGGCAAAACGATTGCGACGGATGTACACGTGCTTGGCAGTGTCGATGACGAGTACAATCGAGCGTTTCTTGAATATGCCGACATCGTTTTTTTGAGCGATGAAAATCTCCCCTGCCCGCGCGAAGACTTTTTGTACGCGCTCAAAAACACATACGGAATGAAAACAATCGTTCTTGGCTGCGGCGCGGACGGAGCGCTCCTGTACGAACGCCGTACTGACGCAATCGCGCATTTCCCTGCGGCAAAGCCCGAACGAATTGTAAACACTGTCGGCGCAGGAGACGCGCTTTTTTCCTGTTTTGTTCATTGCCACGCAGCCGGAATGAGCGCAGCGGATGCCTTGCAATACGCCGAGCTCTTCGCCGCAATAAAAATCAGCTCCGACGGAGCGGCGCAAGGCTTTGTAGACGAAGCTGCGCTCAAAGCAAAGTTCGCAGAGCGAGAGGGCAATGCCAGCTGGTAAGCGCAGGAGGCCGCATACGTCGGCCTATCCAAAGTTTGTCTACCGGCTCCGCACAGAACCTCTCCGGCCGGAAAAAGTCCGTGCGCATATCCCTCGCTTGCAGATTTTTTTAACCGGGCCGCTTGTTAGAACATCAATGAAAAAAAGTCATCATTACTATCGCACGTACGGCCAGAATTAGCGCAAAAA
>CAUTOX010000049.1:0-14841 GCA_963539665.1 uncultured Treponema sp. | reverse complement strand
CGGCAATTTCCGCCTTCGTCTCCTCAAACTGGAGGCGGATAGCTTCAACGCGAGCCGTGCTTTCTGCGGCGGCGTCTTCATATACTTTGCGGTTTTGCTCGTCCGTCTCGGCAATGCTCTGTAAGGCGGATTCTACACGCGCGGCATTTTCTGCGGAAGCATCTTCGTACACTTTGCGGTTCTGCTCGTCCGTCTCGGCAATGCTTTGCAAGGCGGATTCGATGCGGCCGGTGTTCAGGGCGTCGGATTCAGACAAAAGCGCCGTGTACTTGTCGTTGAGCGCACTGATGTTGTCTGCGTACTCTTGTGAAATCGTTTCAAGCTGGGCGGCATACTGCTGTTTTGCCTCGTCAAGCTGGCGCGACAAGTCTTCCATGCGGGCAGCGTTCTCCGCCGACGCTGATTTGTAGGTTTCGCGGCCTGCGGTATCCGTTTCCGCAATGTCTTGCAAGAGCTTTTCGATGCGCGAGGCGTTCAGATTTTCCGCTTCATCGAGGCGGGCGGCGTACTGCGTTTCAAGATTCGTCGCGCCTTCCTCGTAGGCTTCGCTCAAAGCTGTAAGACGGGCGGCAATTTCCGCCTTCGTCTCCTCAAACTGGCCGCGGATAGCTTCAACGCGAGCCGTATTTTCTGCGGCAGCATCTTCATACGCTTTGCGGCTCTGCTCGTCCGTTGCAGCGATGCTTTGTAAGGCTGATTCTACACGCGCGGCATTTTCTGCGGCGGCATCTTCATATACTTTGCGGTTCTGCTCATCCGTTGCGGCAATGCTTTGCAAGGCGGCTTCAATGCGCACGGCGTTTTCCGTTATGGCATCTTCGTACGCTTTGCGGCTCTGCGCGTCCGTTTCTGCAATGGTTTGCAAAACGGCCTCGATGCGGCCGGCATTCCGGTTTTCAGACTCGCTTAAAAGCTCCGTGTACTTGTCGTTGAGCGCACTGATGTTCCCCGCGTATTCTTTTTGCAGCGCATGGATGTTTTCGGCATATTCGGCATCGGCTGCTTCAAGCTGCTCCCGCAACGACTCCGCACGGGCAACGCTTTCTGCCGCCGCATCTTTAAATAGCTGAAGCCCCCGCTCATCGGTCTCCTTGATGCTCCGGAGCACCGCTTCAATGCGGCCGGCGTTGATCGTATCGGTTTCTGAAAGAAGTCCGCTGTATTTTTCATTGAGCGCAGTAATGTTTCCGCCGTATTCTTTCTGCATGGAATCGATAATTTCCGCATATTCGCAGTTCGCCCGCTCAAGTTTTTGCCGAAGCGTTTCAACGCGCGACTCATTTTCCTTTGCCGCTTCCTCATAGAACGCGCGGCACGTTTCGTCCGCTTCCTTGATCCGAAGCTCGATTTCAGAAATCCTTCGGGAATTGACATCATCGGATTCGGCCATCAACTGCTCATAGCGAGCGCGGAGCCGTTCGGCATTCTCTTCATATTTTTTGCGGAGCAGATCAAGACTTGCCATGTGCTTTTTATTCGCCTCTACAAACTGCTGCTGCAATTTTTCCGCACGAGCCGCATTCTTTTGGGCAGCCGCAGCATAGAGCTGGTCGCGCTTTTCGTCAGTGTCCTTGATGCTCTGCGTAATCCGGTCAAGGCGTTCGGAATTGAGATTGACAGTAGAATCGAGCATTTTCAGATACTTTTCGTTGAGCGCAGACAGATTTTCTTCATATTCAGTTTTAAGCCGCTCAAGGCTTTCGGTATATTTTTGATTGGCATCCGCAAACTGCTTCTGGAGGATTTCCACGCGGCCGGTATTTTTCTGCATCGCCGCTTCGACCATACGAATGCTCCGGCTGTCAATTTCGGCAATGTCGCTTTTAAGCTTTTCAAGCCGCGCACTGTTTTCGGCAGCCGCAGCATCAAGCAGATGCGCATATCGTTCCGTCAGACCATTCACCGAATCGGCATATTTTGCGCTCAATGCGGCGCTTTGCTCTTTAACTTTCGCGTCAAGCTCATCATGCTTTTTCCGGTACATTTCAAGACGAACGGCCACATCATTGAGCGCGTCATCGAGCATTTTGCGGCTGTTTTCATCGCTTTGCGCAACGGACAGCGTAAGAGATTCAATCCGGCCGGCATTTTGCGCATCGGCCTTTGCAATGAGCGCCGTATATTTTTCAGCAAGAGCATCGACGGCGCCCGCATACGACTTTTCAAGCGCATCGCACTTTGCCGCATATTTACGCGCGGCATCTTCGGTTTGCTGCGTAAGCTTTGCGCTCGCGCCTTCAACCGTCTGCTTGACTTTTGCATCAACCGCATTAATCCGCTCAAAGAGGCTGTTCAGCCGCGCGCCGTTTTTGTTTTCAATAGCGCTGATTGCTTTGTCGTATTTTTCCGAAAGAGCAGAGACCGTACCGCCGTACTTGAGGTCTAAATCATCCACGTATTTTTTACAGGTCGCATCAAGGTTTGAGAGGTTTTGCTTGATGTCGCTGATAATCTTACTCGTGTTGCTGTTGTAACGTTCGGTGAGCGCAACGGTCTTCGCCGCAATGTCCGCATCAAGCTCATCTGATTTTTGCTTGAGCTTTGCATCGAGCGCATCGAAAATCTGGCCGGATTTTTTATCGAAGTCGGCGTTTTTCTGCCGCGCCGCTTCATCGAGCGCAAGCGTCCGCGCCGCAACGGCCGATTCAACCTCGTCCAGCCGCGCATTCAGCCGCCCTTCAAGCTCATGGATATTTTCGGCAGTTTGTTTCAAGTAGGCATCGGCGCGCTGCTCTGCCTGCACACTCAAATGCTTGAACGCATCGTCTTCAAGAGACTCGGCCTTGCTTGCTGCGGCAGCATAAACGGCATCGATTTCCTTCCGCAGATCGATAAGCGTCTTTTCCGCCTCGCTTTCCGCCCCGTCCACAACCGATTTAAGTTTTTCCGCGCGAGCCGTATATTCGTCAAGCAAGCGCGTACCGATTGCTTTCAGTTGCTCGCCATTTGTAACTGAAAAATCTTTCGCGACATTTGCAATGCTTTTTTCAAGTTTACCAACGGCATTTTCATGCGCGTTGAGTTCTGCGCGGAGCCGGTCAACAATCGCCGACTCCTTTTTAAGCCGCCCCAGATTGTCGTCCACGCTCTTCGACATTTCCATAAGCCGATGCACGTGTTTTTCATATGTTCCAAGCTGCGCCTCAATAGCCCGCACCGCGTTTGAATCGTCTTCAAACTTTTTTGCCATCGCCTCAAAGTCGGCAATTTGACCTTCAAGCCGCTTTACCGCCGCCGCAGCCTGATCCTGACGCGCCTCGACTTCAGCCTTTGCCCCGCGCAGGTGGTTTTCCTGTTGAGTAAAAAAAAGTTCAAAATTCCGCTTGCGCTCATCGGCGTATTTTCGCACCTTCTCCAGCGTATTGCTGTCTTTATCGATCAAGCGCAGCGTATAAGAAATTCCTGCGGCAACGACAGCCGCAATTAGAATAGTTACAACAGACATTTTCCCCACCCATTCTATTGCTATATAATCAGTTGACGGTATATACGGTCAGTTTAATACAATATCCTGCAATTGGCGATAATTCGAAAAAGAAATATCGCTTTCTTTTAGCGGAATATTAAAGAGCTTTCGGAATCCGGACAAAAGATACGCGCTTTTCATTCCGGCGCGGCGCGCTCCGGCAACATCGTAACGCGCGCTGTTTCCTACATATAAAATCTCTTCCGGCAAAGTCTCAAGCTGCCGCGCCATCTCGACAAACGAATAGGCGGAAGGCTTGAGCGCGCCCAAAAATTCGGTACCCAAAATCACATCGCAGTACGGCTTGATGCCCCAAATGTCTCCTTTTTGCTCCGGCGGAAAGTCCGACAAAAGCGCAATTTTTAATCCCGCTTCCTTAAACTTCCGAAATGTTTCCGGCACGTCTTTATAGCAGGCAATCCGGTCGAAATTCTTTTTCAGCCCGTCGTACACAATCGCATTGAGCCGCAGCTCCGCCTCCGCCGGAAGGCAGCCAATCCGATGCGCCATCCGTTCGGCCTGCTCCGCACGGAAATTTTCCAAACGCTCAGCGCCGTGCAGGGAGTTTCGGACAAGCCCATAATGCAGAAAAAAAAGCGGATGCGAAAAATAATGCAAACAGGCGCTCAAATGAATCTTCCACTGCGGGTACAAAGTCCCGTCAATGTCAAAAGCCACCGCTTTTATTTCTCCAAGCCCTTTTACGTTCAAGAAACACTCCTTTCGATAGTGGTCGGTATCATACACGCTCTCGGCATAGATGTCTATAAAATCAGAAAAATGGAAAGAAATTTATCGGAAGTTTTTGGGTAAAATCTGATCATTTTTTACATTGAATGTCGAGATTTATAGCTGCTTGTCTTGTAAAGCTGCATTGCGCGTCTCTGCGATGGAGCGGTAGCGATAGATTTGACGTGTAATATTCCAAAGCGTTCAATAGGATTGTATTCCGGTAAAAAGATCAAGGTTTACGAGTATTTTTTGCGATTTGATACAAGACCGCTTTCTTATGAAACGACGCATTGTCCATGATGAGTACACGGCTCGACGGCAATTCTTTTAGAAAATCCCTTTCAAATCACTTTTCAAACACAGAGGCCTTCATCGTTCCGCTGTAGGTGTGCGGAGCCAAGCAAACACATTCACATAACGCCGCAACAAGCCAATTCGAGCATGACGCTTGCAGCTGATGCGAGTATTCCCCCGTTTTCCTCATTTTTACTCTGTGTATATGCGTCAGAATGCTGGTCTCATCGATAATATGCGCGCTTTTCTTTGGAAATGTCTTTCATACGTTCCAAATACTGCGCACTTGTTTAGGGGCGTGCTCTTTGTAAAATGTGCTCTTTTTTTCATGCGGTGCCGAGTTTTCTTAGAACCTGCTTAAAGTTTTCCATATCCTCAGGTTTAACTGATCAAACGGAATAATTTTCATATATTTCAGGTCTTTTCCAGACAATGAAGCTTAAACGAAGCTGCGTTTTGCTCAAAACAGCGTACGGTTTATACCGCTCTGCAATCTATGCTATTGCCCTTTACGCAGTCTTTTTTGTGAGACTTAAAACAGGTTCTAAGATGCGCGTCGCCTCGCAAAAGGGACTAATCAAATACAGCGTGCAGATGCGCTTTGGCGGAACCAAATAGAGCGTTTTAAATTGGGAAAATGACACTATTCTTCCGTCCGTTTAAATGCGTATGAAACGTGCAAGCTCTTTTCCGTTTCTACCGCCTATCTTTTCGGCATTGCAAACGCGTAAATGCTCTAAACGGACACGCAAAGCTCGCATTTGCATCTTTTTATCGATGACATTAAATCTATGAACCGCGAAATGAACTGTAGAATAGGCGCTCCGTAATCGAACCGAACGGTACTGGGAAAATGCAGTTGGTTCGGACGATTTTACGAGGATTCCTGCCTGCATCTGTAGTGCGAGAGAAAAGAACTGACTTGTCAGATGAAGTTGCAGGACGACTGACGCTAAAACATATTTCTTTCTCAAAGACGACGCGCCAATATACGCTTGATTTGTGCGGATGATTTTCCCCCGATGCCCTACGGGCTATTGATGCGTCTTGGCGATAAATTACGGCGCATTATGACAGGCACGGAGGCAACGCCGCGCATAAATGACGCGCTCTCCGACACCGCCGTCCGCGCTCAATTTTTTTCCTCTACACGAACCCAGTTTTTGGGGTCAAACAAATTGTCGTGCACGTAAAAGTCCTGTTTGGGATCGATGAAAAATTGATATGCGTTCGAGCCAAGTAATTGCGTACCGGAGATGGCGATATACACGGGTTGCTTTTTGGCATCCTGCGTAATGGGATTTCCGGTAAAGGGATTGACGGGATTTTCTATCAAGTCTTTGAGCGCAAGGGATGGCACGTCGGCGTTCGTCATAAAAGTCATGTCGGTCTTTATGCTGCCTTCCGCATTAAAATCCTTGACCATTAAAAACGCATTAAATTGGTCTTGCTCAAACGGTAAATGATTGCGCGTTACAACATTTTCTTCCGGACCGTGGTCAGAGACAATAATAATCCGCGTATTATCGTAAACGCCGTTTTCTTTCATATACGCAAACCAATCTGCAAGACGCATGACGGTCGCGGCATTTATGGAATAATCAATGCGCCTTGCATATTTTCCGTCTCCGGCTTCGGTAACGGCGGCGACCGGGCGGTACTCAGGAGCCTGAAGCAAAGACCCTTCGTGCGTCGTGTTATTATTCATGATAAGCGCATTATTGCTCTCGTCATCGGTAATAGAAACAAGGCGCGGCAGATAATCAAGTACGGCGTATCCGTTAATCGTTTTCCTGAGCGCGACATTTCGAGTCAGCGCACACCAGTTTCCGGAGCCATAGATACTTTCACGCAGCAAAAGCGGGGATGTTTTTAAGAGCGAATACCAAAGTATATTGCGTTTGAGTACGTCGCTTGCGCTCGGCAGATGCAAATTATTTTCCGTGCACCACAGGTCAGTGTAAAAACTATCGGTAACGTACGTTTTGATGTTTGGATACGGCGCAAAAATGCTCATATCCGGAATCCACTGACCGTTTGCATAGGGTAAATCTGCTGCCGTAACATGAAAACCGTGTTCGTCAAAGATACGCGGCATCATCATCAACGCTTCGTTGCGTTTTTGAAGCAGCGGCACGTCTTTTCGCGCATTAATTGCCGTCGGAGTTGATTCGTAGCCGCCGAAAATCGGGGGAGAGCCGAGCGAGGTATAGCCATGAAATGAAACGGTGTTCGGATAAAACGTAAATCCTGAATATTGTGTTTTAAGCGCAGGGTAATCGTCAAAAATGTAGGGAACAAGTACGCTAATTGCCCGGTCAATCATGAGAACGACAAGGTTTTTTCCTTTCTTTGACAGCGAAAAAATCGGTTCGACGGATGTTGCGCCTGCCGCTTGCTCAGCTTTTTGATAGGAAGCAAGCGCTTTAAATCCTGATGATATGCGCACCGTGTTAATAAGCGAAAGCGCAAACACGGAAAAGGAGGCAAGCGCTGCAAAGGTGGTAAGTATTTTTGTTTTTTTAAGTTTTATTACGGCGGTAACGGCAGCTGCGACTATCGCAATTACCCCCAAATTGATTGCCGATTCAAAAAGCGGATGTTTTACATCGTGCGCAAATACGAGCGCGGTCGAAATAAATCCGTATTTTCCGGGAAAGATAAAGGCATTAACCAACGCGCTGAGTGCGGCAAATGAAGCGGCAACGGCAAATATGCGTTTAGTTTTATCGGAAAATAAAAAATAGAGCGCAAGCGGCCAAAAAAGGCAAAATCCTATGGTTTGCGTCAGTGTATTTCCGATAAAAAAGAGCGGAGAGGAGTATCGGTCAACATAGGAAAATTCTTGCGGAGATGCGACAATCATATTTGTCGGCAAGAGCAGCCCTGATGTAAATGTGAGTAAAAGCGCCGATGCAAGAAAGAGTGCGAACGCTCCCTTATCGGAAAGGATTTTTGTCAAGTCGACTTTGATGTGTTTTTTGGCAATCGGAAAAACTGCCAGAGTGAATGTAACCGCCGCTAAAATGAGCGTAAGAATTTTCCGCACACGGGCGTTTCCGCCGATGCGATAATAGTTAAGGTAGCCGATGACAAATAGCAGCGCTCCTGCTGCCGCCCACAAAAGAATGTTCATTTTGTGCGGACTTTTGACTTTGTAATAAATGTTTTTAAGGAGCGAAAAGACGTTGTTGAGCGTCCAATAAAGAACTAAACCGGCGGGAGAATTATACAGCAGGACTAAAAACAAAAGCGCCATGCCGTAAAGCTGCGCTTTTTCTTTGAATGCAAAGCCGCGCGTATACACAGCTCCGGCAATGATGTTGATAAGCGTCATTGCAATTGGAAGCAGGTTTATCTTCCAGTCGCCGACTGTAAGCATGGCATCGGGAGCGCCTAAATCCCGTATAAACAAAAACGCCGTTCCGCGTAAGACCTCAAGATGGGACAAATATGAATACGCCGCAATAAAAAACGGCACTTGAATCAACAAGCCAAACGAAGAACGCAGCGCCATAATCGGGTGATAGTGCTGCTGTTTATAGAAAGCGGATAAAATCATGTACTGCTCATCGCCCTTAAATGCCGCCCTTATGCGTTCAATGCCGTTTTTCAGCCGCTTTTGCATCTGACGCTCCCGCTCCTGCCATTCTTCGGCAACGGCATACAACGGCAGGCATAAAACAGTAACGACCGCGCTTATGCACATCACGGATAATCCGGTATTCGAGAAAATCCGCTGCGAAAGCATAAAAATAAATTCAATAATCAGGATAATCGGATAAATGACGATATTAAAAAGTATTTCGACCATGAACGCAGTATATATGCGAGACTTTATATTTTCAATGCTTGCAATTTGTTGCATTCCGCAGCTGTTTTGGCAATCACTTCGATGATGCCGTAGCTTTTTTATAGTCCCTTTATCCTGCAGGAGTGTTTCCGCGCAGTCTGCATAATAGCCTGCCCATTTTTCGACAACCGCTCTGCACTCCGATGACTCTTGCTGCTGCCGTATGTCGGGCATTCAGGGCTTCAGCATGAAAGTATACTAATAGAAAAATATCCGTGTTATGTGATAGCGCTCGCAAAAAAAGAGGATGTTGGGACTCTTTTGTTACGCTCAAAAGTCATTAAGGTACCTCTCTTTTCACGATTTTCTGATATATTTCATTTTTTTTTGCTATTTTCATTCATACAAATTCCTGACATTAGTAAAAAAATGCGGATTTTTGAATTTCTCTGTCCTGAAAAGCATTTAAAAATCCGCTCTGGCTCTATTAGAAAGCCTCCGTTTTGCTGGTATCGCACAGAATTTCTTTCATGCTGATAACCGCCTTTGCAAAAGGCGCATTTCTCGTTTTATTTTCCATTAAAATGCGCTATATTCAGCCCCCGCGTAGGAGTAAAGCGGCGGCCCCTGCTTGCCGTTTATGCGCTGCGTAAGAATTAGCCCCGTTCGAAGCCATTGCGTTCAGATAGAGAGGTGTATGTATGAAAGATAGGATTCGCAATTTTCTGTTATGTTTTTTTTCCGACGCTATATTTCTTGCGGCCGCATTTTTGTCGTTTGCCATGCGTTGGACGCGACGCTTTTACCCGATGGACTCTTTTTGGACGGTGTATTTAGTTCTTTCCGCCGAAACATCAGGCTTTGATTCAGAAACGGTCGCTTCCGGAATAAGGGGCATCATTTTGCCAATGGCAGCCTTGTATTTCATTTACCGCGCCGCGCTTTTTGCGTTGCATAAAAAGCGCGGCCGCATTGATCCGCGCAGGACTTTGGCGGTAACGGCGCTCTATCTTGTTTCCGCGCTGTCCGTATTCTTCGCGCTTTTTCAGTTTTGGAATTACATCGATTTTGCGCGGATCGTGAATCGGCCGCCGGTGTCATCCGCGTTTTATCGGGAAAATTATGTGGATCCGGCAACCGTCAAAATCACAGCTCCAGAGAAAAAGCGCAACCTCATTTTGATTTTTATGGAATCGATGGAATCGACCTACGCGCTCATTGAAGACGGCGGCGTTTTCCAGCAGGCTCTGATCGAAAACCTCAGCCGCATGGCGAAGGAGCACGTCAATTTTAGCGGGACGGACAAAATCGGCGGCGGCATCAATCTTGAAGGAACGACATGGACAGGGGCGGGGCTGCTTTCAAAGCTGACGGGGGTACCGTATTTTAATCCCTTTACGAAAGACGGCGACTTTGTTACGTGTCTTCCGCGCGCGGTGTCGCTTGGCGATGTACTCAAAAGCCAAGGCTACAACCTCATTTTTTCGATGGGATCTGAAAAACAGTTTGAAAACCGCGATGCCTTCCTCGAAACGCATGGGTTTACGATTCACGATATTAACTGGTATAAGGCGCAGGGATTTTTGCCGCAAAGTTATCGGGTTTTTTGGGGATTCGAGGATGCAAAGCTTTATAGTTTTGCGCAAAGGGAACTTTCTGACCTTGCTGCGGCCGAAAAACCATTTTGCTATGCCATGCTGACAGTCGACACGCATTTTCCGTATGGATATTTAGCAAAAGATGCCGCGCGGGAAATGCCGCATCCGATGATGGATGTACTCCGCGCCGCCGACCGGCAAGTTTGCGAGTTTATCGGCTGGATTAAGGCGCAAGACTGGTACGATGACACTACGATCGTAATTATGGGCGATCATTGCTACCTCAACGCGCCGAAAAATAATTTTATCGCAGAGCAAAGTCCCCTTCCAGCCAAAGAAGTGGCGGCGCGGCGGCGCTTTCTCGACATCATTATCAATCCCGCGCATCCGGTTTCAATCGATATGCAAAAGAACCGGCAGTTTTCATCCTACGACATGATGCCGACAATCCTCGAATGCCTCGGAAACCGCATCGAAGGCAGCCGCATCGCCTTAGGCTCCAGTCTCCTCTCCGAAAATCTCACCCTCGTCGAAATCCTCGGCGAAAAAACCGTAAACAAAGAAACAATGCGCCGCACCATCGAATACGAATCGCTCAAATGACAATGGGGCGGGCGGATGTAACGGCTTCGAGGTGCAGGCGGAGGCTTGTCCGTCCGCTCTCATTTTTACAGTGGGAAAACGAGCGAGAAATGTCGTATATGGCGGGCGGATGTAACGGCATTTAGATGATGCCGGAAGGCCTGTCCGTCCGTACTTGTTTTTCCGGTGGGAAAACGGGCGAGAAAGGCCGTATATGGGGACGGATGAAACGGCTTCGAGGTGCAGGCGGGGGCTTGCCCGTCCGCTCTCGTTTTTCCGGTGGGAAAACGGGCGAGAAAGGCCGTATCTGGGGTGGATGTAAGGGCTTCGAGGTGCAGGCGGAGGCTTGTCCGTCCGCTCTTGTTTTTCCGGTGGGAAAACGAGCGAAAAAGACCGTATCTAGGGGCGGATGTAAGGGCACCAAAATTATGTAGGGGGGCCTGCCCGTCCGCTCTTGTTTTTCTGGTGGAAAAACGAGCAAGAAAGGCCGTATATGGCGGGCGGATGGAACGGATTCGAGGTGCAGGCGGAGGCTTGTCCGTCCGTACTTGTTTTTCCGGTGGAAAAATGAGCAAGAAAGGCCGTATATGGAGCGGATGTAAGGGGCCGAGATGATGGCGGAAAGCCTACCCATCCGCTCTCGTTTTTCTGGTGGGAAAATGAGCGAGAAAGGCCGTATATGGCGGGCGGATGGAACGGATTCGAGGTGCAGGCGGAGGCTTGTCCGTCCGTACTTGTTTTTCTGGTGGAAAACGAGCGAAAAAGGCCGTATATGGCGGGCGGATGTAACGGCTTCGAGGTGCAGGCGGAGGCTTGTCCGTCCGCTCTTGTTTTTCCGGTGGGAAAACGAGCGAGAAAGACCGTATCTGGGGGCGGATGTAATGGGGCCGAGATGAAGGAGGTGGCTTGCCTTCTTGCGCTGAAGCCTGAACTCAAATTTTTGAGCTGAAAAAATACAGGCGAAGTCTCTGCCGTTCGTTTCTTTTAGCCGATTTTCCGTCTATTGACTATATATATATATATAGTAGATTTCGAAAAAAATATAAATTCTCATCTACTTGTGGAAAATATGGTTAATGAATTTATTTTTATGAGTAAAGAACTTATAAATACATTTACAAAATAAGGAGGAAATCAATGACTGATGATGAAAAAGCACAGGCGATGGCCGAAAAAATGGGTAAAAATGCCAGCCAAGCTGACATTGATAATGTTGCGGCAAAATTAGATTCGATGAATAAAGGGCCGATTGCTGCAATTTGGGACAAGATTCAAGCAATGTGGAAAGCGTTTAATTCACCCTCAACCCCTGCGTACATGAAGGCGATTATTATCGGCGGATTAATTTATGTTGTCAGTCCGCTTGATATTGTACCTGATTTTATTCCGATTGCCGGATTACTGGATGATGTCGGTGTTGTCGGCATGGTTTTTTCTCAATTGGTTAGGTTGGGAATAGCCGCAAGTTCTGCTGGTGTCGCATATACGCTTATTAAGTTTTTAGACCTTAAAAAGTTAAAAGAGGAACTGAAAAGGAAACAAGCGGAACTGGAGAAGGAAAAGAAAAGAAAAGCGTTGCAAGCAAAAATTTTGCAGTGTCTTCAGTCTGAAGACGGTCATGAAAAAGTGTGCGTTGGCTTATACGATGAGCAAGGGCTGATTGCCGCACATGATATTGAAGCGGAAACAAGAGATACGAATGAAGTCTATGAGGGAAGGGAGATTTCTTTAATGTCCTAATTTTTTAGGCTGATACAAAAAGAGCGTGCGCTTTTTCATAAAGAAGAATAAGGAGTTTGACCATGTGGTTAAAAATTCTAGGATTAGTTGCCGGAGGTATTGCAGCGGCCTTATTAGTTGGAACAGTAGCATATCTTACCATTGATGCCTTAAAAAGGCATTTGAGGCAAAAACATCCAAATGCTATTGCTGCTCAAGTTTCCTCGATAATAAAGAGCGGTAACTATAATAAAATCAATGTTAACTTATATGATAATCAGAATCGTCATATAGATACTGAAATGATTGAAGCAAAAGATTATGACGCATCGCAAATACGTGAAGGAAATATTTTATATCTATAAGGAAATATTGCATGAATTTTACTGTTATTCACCGGAATAAAAAAGAAGATTTTGCTTTTATCGAAGCTCTTTCAGAAGAAATACGCGCGCAATATGTGCAAAAACTTGAAAGCGCTGTTCGGGATATAAATAGCGTGGAATGTACCTTTACTTACGGCGTACAAAATTGGCAGGAGGATACATTTTTCTCCTGTATTTTGTATCGTAAAAGCAAAAAAAATAGCAATACCGATCTTAAATGGTCAGTTTTTATAGCAATGGCAGACCATGCGGTAAAAAAATACCGCGCTGACATCGAAAAACACCGCATAACCATACGGATTGCAGGCGATCCGCAACACAAAACGAAAGAGGAGTACTCGGTGGAAGGAAAAAAAGACAAAGAGCAAGACGATGAAGTACGCTTAACTGTAGAGCCGGTTATGCCGCGCTATTCGCTTTCGCAGCTGATACTGCCTAAAGACATTGCCGCGGAATTAAACGATGTTATTACGCTCATTAAAAAGCGGGATTTAATTTACAACGAATGGGGCTTTAGCGAAGTTGATCCTGTTGCCCGCTCGGTGGTCAACTTTTACGGCCCGCCGGGAACCGGTAAAACAATGGCGGCACATGCCGTTGTAAAAGAATTAGGAATGCCCTTTTTACCGCTCAATTATTCCGACATTGAATCAAAATTTGTCGGCGATGCGCCGAAGAATTTAGTTGCTGCGTTCAAAAAAGCAAAAGAAACAGGGGCTGTCCTCTTTTTTGACGAAGCGGATTCCTTTTTAGGTAAGCGAATCACCAATATCGGCTCCAATTCCGATCAAGCCATTAACTCGCTGCGCAGTCAAATGCTCATTCTCCTTGAAACCTACGATGTCATTACCATCTTTGCGACCAACTTAAAAGAAAATTACGACTCGGCTTTTGAAAGCAGAATACTCAAGCATATTCAATTCCGGTTGCCGGATAAAGAGCTACGCATAGAAATTATCAAAAAGCATATTCCGCCGAAAGCTCCATTTGCTAAGGAGCAGGCAAGCGAGGAATTTTGGAATACGCTTGGCGATTTATCCGAAGAGCTTGCCCCGCGGGAATTAAAAAACCTTGTGCTGAATACGCTGATCAAAGCGGCAACGTCCGAAGAGCAAACGCTTACGCCGGAGTTGTTTATTACAGTATTCACTGAAGATAAAAATAAACGAGATGAAGAAAAACGTAAAAAGGAGGAGCGGAAGCAAAAGTTTAAGCGCAGGGATCAAAGAAAACCTTGAAACAAAAAACTACAATGTAGTTAAGGAAGATGAAAACGGGCAACAGGAAACTCACAAGGAGGAAGAAAAATGAGTCTCAACGATATAGTAGATGATGAGCTTGATCTCAGAGAAGAACTAAAAAAAATGGCAAAAGACAGTATCGGTTCGGCAACAAATAAAACCGGCATCGATAACTTGAACGCCGAAGCGGTTGCAAAAAATTTTAAAGTAAGCTTGCTTGATATGATTAGAGCTTTTTCAGACAAAATAGATGAATACCAAACGCTTATTAAAGAAATGGGCGGCATCAGCGCATTGCTCAAAATGGCATGGAATGTAGAAGAAGAAACGGTTGAGGTACTCACGTTTGAAGCTCTTGTTACGTGGAGCAAACGGTATTTTAATCAAGATAAATATAGTGCGGTATGTTTTTTATCTCCGAAGCAGAAAAGCAGCCAAATGCCGCTCTTGGATAAAGTGAGTTCTGGTGAAAATGAGTACAACTTATTCTTTTTAGATAAGAATGATCAGCCGCTTTTAGATGGGTCCGAACCGCATAAAATCTTTTATGCAAAGGCTCTTGATGCTGACCTCAAAGCGCAATTAGCAGATAAAAATATGCTGCTTTTAAAATAAGGAGAATACTATGTTTTTTTTAATGGATGCTATTGTCGAAATCGTAAGGGCAATTTGGAATTACATTAAACGTATTTTTCAGAGAGTATTACAATTTTTTAATAACATTGTAAGCTTTTTTTAAAATCCAAACCGATTACGGAAGCTGCAAAGCGATCCGAATCTACTTGCCGTTGCTGTAAAAGAGAACCTTGTTAACGGAAATTATCATACGGTTAACTGTCTTTATAACAAAGAAACTAACGAAGTTGTTGATATGCAAGAAGATGCGCTCGGTATTCAATCGGAACAGCTTGATGCTGAAACGTGCCGTAGCTTCGGCAATAAACCGATGGTTGTTTTAAGCTAAGGAGGCGTATATGTATAGCTAATTGCCTTCTAAAACGGCATCCAGAGCCTGTGAAACGGAATCATA
>CAUTOX010000048.1:0-15285 GCA_963539665.1 uncultured Treponema sp. | reverse complement strand
CTGCAACCACCTTATGAGAACAACATACCCCGATGCTCGCGTCGGGGTTGTTGATTACGAAAGCAAAAAACGCTATGAAGCCCAAAGATTTTCAAGGTTCTTCGTAATGAAGGCCAGACGGCAAGTCTCAAGAGGAGCCAGATACGGATGGCGGCGCTAGGGATAAAGTCTCTCATTGTAAAGAAATACAAGCCTATAACGGCTGATATAAATATCGAATAGAAGGAGACCATCATGAATCGAGATTGTACCGCCGCTTCAATCAATCAAAAATGGTGCACGGACATCACGTACATTCATACCGAAAAAGATGGCTGTACCTACCAAGCTTTTAGTTGAAGATTTGTATTTGAGAAAAATAATCAGCTGGGCATTTGGCAAAATCATGGATACACAGCTTCATTCAAGGCATTGAAGAATGCCGTCCTGAATGTAAAGCATACCGAGGGAATAATTATTCAGCCGGATTTGGGAAGTCAGTATACGAGCAATCTTTTTGAATCGGCTCATGAGGAATTGAAAATCCGCCATTCCTACAGTAGAAAAGGATGCCCTTACGGCAATGCTTGCATCGAATCATTTCATTCTGTCCTGAAAAAGGAAGCGGTAAACCTTAGGAAATAGAAAGATTCAAAAGCCGCTTACAACTCGATTTTTGAATACATTGAATCCTGGTATAACCGCCTTATGAGAACAGAGTATGCGAAACAGAGTGCGCCGTCCCCAATGCCCTGTTTCGGGGGGTGATTGTTTCTCCTTTACTCAATCTGCGGCTCGCTGCCATATCCTGTCGGATAAAAGCAGATTCGTGAAAGGCGTCGCATCTAGCCAGATGCTTTGAATGGCGGAATGGGCGGGCGGCAAGTTTTGCGGCGGGAGTTTGCAGAGCGGGGAGGAGGCGTTTAGGGCGATTGCGTGATGAGCGCGATGCTCGTTCTGCATCCAGCAGCGTGTCAGCGAGAATTGACGGCATGGATGTGCGCGCGGCCGTCTTTGCGTTCCTTTCTGAAAATATCTTTCACGTAAAAAGCGATAAATTGCATATAATTTTTCTTTTTTCTAAAGTTCCTTATGCCGTTCCCGATAATAAAGTCATGTGGCGGACGTTTTACATCCAGACGCCTGCCGCGTATTGTGTTCTTCATCGAAAGGTTGGGAAACGTGTGAGGTTTTCCAGCCTTTTTTATTCGTGCGGAGGGTTTTATACCCTGATGGGCTTGCGTCGGGGCGTTGATTTTGTGAATGCGCAGGGGAGCCGGTACCCTGTTCGCGTTGCTTTTTAAGTGATTTGAAACAAAAAGGTTTTTTCTTGAAAAATGTGCTAATATGGTCTTTCAGAATGCGAAGGCTTTTGAATGCAGTCATCATGTTATGTATCGTCTCATGCGCCGCCCTTGTTGCAGAATCGGCCGCGTCCGGCGTTCCGCCGCTTATGACGCTCCGGCAGATTGATGAATTGATCAAAAATACCGAGTACGACACAGCCCTCCTTGAGCTCAACGCCTATCTAGAAGCGCATCCTGAAAGTTTCGACTCGGTTCAAAAACGCATCAGCCGCATTATGAAGTTGCGCGATGGCTATACGCTGCTTGCAAATGAACTATTGGAAGCCATCCGCGAGGAGCCGGACAACACCGAAAAGCTCGGCGCGCTTTCTCGGAAGCTTTTGAGCATCGAACGTAATCCCGGCGATCGGCGGCTTGATATTATAAAAGACACGGACGATGTTACCGCTTTGGCGCGCTACAGCCGCTATCAAAGAAAATCTGCGGAATTGACGGGAGACGGGCGCTTTGTCGAAGGGGCTAAGTCTGCGGCGGCGGGCTTCTTTTTATACCGGAATGATTTTTCGACGGCGTATGCGGGAACGGAGCGGCTTGCCGAAGTTGAACAGGCGCTCGGAGAGGTGAACGCCATGCTTACGCAGTATGAGCAGCTCCAAAAAAAACTTGAGAGCGCGAAAAATGCGTATATTTCTGCCGTAAGCGGCGCGTCTCCGGCAACGGCCGATGCTGCGCTTGAGACGGTAAAAAGCGTATTCAGCGAGTTCGCCGACCTTAGGAACCGGCTGCTTGAAACAGCGGACGTTTTTGGTAGCGGCGCTGAAGATGCAGCGGATACAAAAGGGGAGGGGACGGATTACGCCGCTCTTTTTTGCCGGTATGCTCATGCTGCCGTTCTCGGACGTAAAAATGAAGAAGGCGGCGGTATTGCCGGAGCGATGGATACGCAATGGCGCACCTATGTGGAGGAAATGAAGAATGCCTCCGCCGATTCGGTACAAAAATTGTCTGCAAGTTTTGCTTCCCGCCTTTCAAGTGAAAACATCAGCGCCGCCGCGAATGCGCAGAATAAAACGTTGCTTTCGGATGTGCAAACGGTTGCAGACTATGGGCTTTCCGTAAACAGTCTGTACGGTTTGCTCAGGGAAAAAGGCGGTGGTGCGGACGCGCCGTCTCCGCCGAATTATGCGCTGTCGATGCAGTATGTTGGAAACGAAGCGCAATTTACGGCGGGGGCGCTTGAATATCCGATTGCAGCGGTTTCGCTTCAGCAGCAGTCGGATTTTATTGAATTCGGCTCGGATGCGCCGAAAGAAGAGCTTGCAGGGAAAAATCTTGCCGCGCCGCTTTTTGACGCGGCGAAAGACGTTGCAAAGCTCATGCAAAAGCCGTCGGACGCTGCGGCGGAAAACAGCGCATGGCGGAAAGACTACGATGCGGCCCGTAAGAAAGCGGAAGCTGCGCGACCGGCTGAAGAAACTCCGGCAAAAGAGGATGAGTTGCAAGCCGACCGTAACGGAAAGGCTGAATCGAGGAAAAGGCTATCGCGGCGCACGGCGCAGGCTGCAAAAAAGAAGGCGCTGCTAAAGGTTGATGACGACATTATCGCGTGGAAGGATATGGACGCTGCTGCGGAAACGGTAAGCGATTCCTTTACCTCGCACGCGCAAAAAGTGCGCTCTTCGATTATCAAAAAGGCTGCGGCTTTTTATGCGACGTGCGGCAATGAGTATGTCGATTCTGCAGAAAAGCTCAAGGAAGAAGCGATTGCGGCGGTTGCAGCGCAAAAGGGGAAAAACAATGCGGACGCGCCGAAAAAGCATCCGCAAAAGGCGCTTGATACGCTTGCCGCATTGGATGACCACGTTGCCCGCGCTAAACCGGTTTTGGAAAACGCGCTTAAAAATATTTATGCGGCCGGTCTTTCGCGCAATTCAAGCGAAGCGGTCGCCGTTCAGGACGCGCTGAATAAACTTTCCGGCATGAATGCGTTCAGCGCCTCTCTTTCTGCAAACGCATCTTCCTTGCTCCGCTCCGCGCAAAAAGCGAAGAATGAAGCCGAATCGCGGTTGTCTCAGGCGGAACGGGCGCTTGACGCATCTGAATTTACGACGGCGCGGAAGCGGCTTGAAGAAGCGGGCGAAAAATTTGTCGAATCGCTTTCCTATAATGATGATGACGAACTCCGCGCCTCAAGCGATGCCCGAATCGCGTCTCTTGGGGAAGAAATTAAGCTGAGGGAGAATATCGATGTTGTCCGTGAAGTACGAACGCTCAAAAATTCTGCGCGGCATGAATACTTTAACGGTAACTTTGAAGCGGCGCAGAAGTTTTTGACGCAGGCCGCTGCGCGTTGGGCGGTTACCAATGTCGATGAGGATACGGAAATTGCCGACCTTACTGCGATGGTGGAAACTGCGCTTTCGATGAAAACCGGCCGCATTATGTTCCCAAGCGATTCGCTGTATCCGGAAATGTCGCAGATATTAAGCATTGCGCACCAGTATTACCATCAAGGAGCCGCTTTGATCAAACGAGGGAATCGGACGGAAGGAAATGCGAAACTGACTTTAGCGCTGCAAAAACTCGATGAGCTTCGTATTGTCTATCCGCTCAACCAAGATGCGAACTTGCTGACGCTTAGGATTCAGCAGCTTCGCGATCCTGCGGAGTTTAATCGGCGTTTTTCGCAGCGGGTTTCTACGGCCAAAGATGCGCTTAAAAATCCGGAAACCCGCCGTTCAACCTATACCGACTTGCTCGACTTATACGCAATCGATCCTTCTTATCCGGGGCTCAAGCAGCTCATTTATGATGTGGAAATTGAAATTGGAATCCGCGTAAAACCCGTTAAGCGTACAGAAGTCGATCGTTCAGGAGAGCTGGTAACGCAGGCGCGGAGCTTGTTTAAGTCGGCGGGGCGAGGGGATTCGGATACGCTCAGACGCGCGATGGCGATTATCGATCGGGCGATTCAGATGAATGCGGAAAACGGGGACGCCCTGCTTTTAAAGGACGAAATTTCGATGCGGCTTGGCGGAAACGCGACGGTCGTACTGTCTTCAAAAGATCTTGAGCTGTATAACCGCGCGGTGCAAGCGCTCAACGAAAACAACATT
This sequence comes from uncultured Treponema sp., assembly GCA_963539665.1. GTDB lineage: Bacteria > Spirochaetota > Spirochaetia > Treponematales > Treponemataceae > Treponema_D. The sequence goes on along the minus strand of CAUTOX010000048.1, from coordinate 10,883 downwards.
CTTGCCGCAAATGATATGGTAGAAACGCTTTTACGCACGTCGGGCAACCGCAATTCGTCCCGTATTCTTGAATTGCAGCGGCGCATAAAGGCACGGAATTAACATGATGCAAAAACGAAACCGGTATACGCGATTCGGCGCAGAGCTTCTCATTTTTTTTGCCGTTTTTTTCGGCGCGGGCTTTACGGCATTTTCGGCTCCATCATTTTATTGGGAAGAGAGCAAGACGATTGCCGCATCTGCTGCAAGTTTTCCGCGCGTTGCAACGAACGGAAACGTATCCTACGCGCTTTGGCAGGAGCCTGACGTACAAAACAAACGCATTTGGCTTTCGTGTAGAACGCAGGATGCTGACGGTTCGTGGCGCGATAATCTGCGCTTTGCCGGCCCGCTTGCCTATTCGGGAGAAGTGCCGGATTTGTATTCGGCTGCCGTATCCGAATCGGGAATGCTTGTCGTGGCCGTTCTCTCCGGCACAAATTCGATTTCGGTCTTTGTTTCAAAGGATCATGCCCGTACTTTTACCCGCAGAAACTTACCGCAGCAAAAAGATTCGCTCGTAGCTCCGAGTATTTTTTGTATGCCCGACGGCACATTCCGTTTGTTTACGTCGCTGAGCAAACGGAGCGCGGAGGCCAACGCTTCCGTCCAGACGTATAGTTTCTACCTTTACGCATCAGAATCTTCCGATGCGCTCAACTGGAAAGATTTTTCGGAATTCAAACCGGCCGCGCAATGTAAAAATCCCTTTGCCCCAACCGTGTGCGCAGCTCCTTCCGGCATTTTTATGATTTTTCAGGCGCAGCACCAGCAGGAAAAACGGCTTTCCTACCAGCTCTACCTCTGCCATTCCGCCGATAACGGCGCTACGTGGTCGAATCCGACGCTGCTGACTTCCTTTTCATCTCGCAAAACCGCTTTTTCGATGCTCCACAATCAGCGTCCGGCGGCGGCGGTTTTTCAGGGAAAGGTTTTTGTCGCATGGGAACGCCGCTCGGTGTATTCGGATTCCGATTCGATTTGGATCATGCAGGTTGCAAAGGACGGAAGAGTTCCCGGAACTGAGGAAGAAATTGCCGGCAAGGGCAACGCCCGGCGCGCGCAGCTTTTTGAGTATGATAATACGCTCGGCGTTGTTTGGTTCGATACGCGAAGCGGTTTTGAAACCGTCTATATGGCGCAGAAAAACGGCGCGTTTTGGGATGAGTTTAAACTGTCCGGCGGCGGAAAATCGGTTCTTTTCGCCTTTCCGCTCTTTTTTAAGCGGCCTGATGCAAGCCGTTCGCTTTCTTTTATTTGGCAGGAAAACCGGAAATCTGCCGACACCAGCGGAAAAGTTTGCTGGCTTTCTCCCGACTTGTCCGTGCTGCCGCCAAAAATTACTGCGGTAAATCACAGAGCAGGCGGCTCTTCGCGGCAAAAAAAGGCGACATACCGCATCCGCCTCCCTGCCGATTCGTCTAACATCGCAGGATTTTCGTACAGCTGGTCACAAGATCCGGCCGCTCTTCCGCCGATGAGCGAAGTCGACATGAAATTTCCGGCGGAGAATACGCTTTCGCTCACCGCTGAATCAGAAGGTATCTGGCATTTGAAGGTGCGCGCGCACGATTATGCGGGCAACTGGTCGGAGCCGGCGGAATCGGATTATGCGCTTGACTTTACGCCGCCAAATCCTCCGCTGGTAACGGTTACAAAGACTACGGACGGCGCATTCCTTTCATCAAATACGTTTGCAATCGACTGGAAGGCGGATGAAGCGGATACGGACGTAAAATCTTTTATTTATTCGTGGGATCGCGCGGCCTCCGTTCCGCTGAGCATGGCGTTTAATGGCGGCTATCGCCCGTCGGCGGCGCGGCTTGCATCCTATGCCGAACGCCTTTTGGCCAACAACAAAACATCGTTAGAGCGGAACCGCCCGCTCGGCGCTCCGACAACGGCAACGTCCGTATATATGAAAAATGTTGCGAACGGGCTTTACGTATTCAGCGTAGCCGCAATCGATGAGGCGGGCAATGTCAGCGCGCAAACGCATCTGCCGGTGCTTTTAAACCAGTACGTGCCGGTAACGTCTATCGCCCGCGCAGAAAAAAAGGTTTCTGTGTTCGGAGACGTGTCGCTATCCCTGTACGGCAGCGACTTTTTATACGGCGGAACGGTGCAAAAAGTATTCGTCGATCGGGACGGCAAGGCTCCGTACGATATGGTTTTGGATGCAGCGTCCTTTTCCGTCGCCTCGAATTCGAAAATCACCGGCATTGAACTCGGCAGCGAACTTGAACAAGGCGCCTATTATGCGGGAATTATCCACAGCAGACGGGGACGATGCCTGAGCCGTGCGCCGATTTTAACGATTGAAAGCAGCGGAACGGTAAAAATCGAGCCGGACTTTAAATATACTCCGGCATGGCGCATCCTCTTGCCGCATTACAAATATCATTTTGGACTCGGAGAAACGCTTGCAGTCTCTGCGGCTTTGATTTTGCTCATCGCATGCGTGGGCTTTGCCTATTCATTTATCAAAAACGTCGAAGAAATCTACAAAGTGCGACAGCTTGTCGGCCAAGTGCGGAAAGGAGAACTTATGGATTCATATATTCAGTCGCTTGAAGCGAACGGTAAGGCGGAGCTTTTGCAGGCATACCGCAGGAAAGGCAGTCTCCGCTACCAGATGATAGGTTTTACCGTGTCTCTGGTTATTTTGGTAACGCTGCTTGTAACGGTCTTTCTTTCGTCGCGGATGCTGCATGAGCAGTACATCAATATGCTTCAAGGGCTTCAGAACCGCACAGACGTTTTGTTTTCCAGCATGGCAAGCGGCGTACGGACGTTCATGCCGGAAGGCAACGTGCTTGAGCTGAGCGAGCTGCCGCCGCAGACCGCGGCCGTGCCGGAAGTTGAGTTTGCGACCGTAACCGGTTATGCCTCTCACATCTCCGCTGAAAATAAAAACTCGATTTTGTATGTTTGGGCGACGAACGACAATGCAATCGGCGAAAAGATGAACAAGCCTGCGCTGTCCGCCGGATCAACGTATATGACATCGGAGCATGAGCTTGAAATTGAGCGGCGGTGCATTGCGCTCAATGAAAAGGCGGCGGAAAAATTCGGCCTCATCAATGAAAAAATTGAAAAACTCAACAAGGAATACGCTTCGCTGAGCGGAAAACGGGGAAATGACGAGCGGCTTAAAGAGATTCAAGTCGAATCGCAGCAGCTTCGCTCCAATATAAAGGAAGAATTTGAGCGCATCGCAAAGGAAAATGATGGCTCCATCCCTGATTTTAAACCGTATACGTCGGACTCGTCGTTTGTCGCGCAGATGCGGACGTTCTTTAGCTTCTTTTTTCCGCACGTAAAAAGCGGCCTCGATGAAACGCATTTCTTGTTCTACCGGCCGGTGCTCTACCGCTCTTCGTCTTCGCAGGAGTTTGTGCGCGGCATTATCTTTTTGAAAGTCGATACATCCTCCTTTGCCGAAAAGCTTGCCGTGCTCCAGCAGCGTATTTTATATATTGCCGGCATTATTTCGCTTGCAGCGATTGCGCTCGGAATTTTTGGAGCAGCCCTCCTTGCCGACGTGATTGTCCGCCCGCTTAAAAAACTTGAAGCCTTCGTCGGTACGATTGCGGCGGAAAAGCACAAGGAAAAACTTGCCGGCGAGGAAAAAAATATCCGAATCCGGCGGAACGATGAGATTGGTTCGCTCGGCAATTCCGTAAATCGGCTAAAAGAAGAACTTGCGCGCGCTGCCCGCGAAGAAAACTTGCAGAATGACGGAAAGGCGGTGCAAAAGGCGTTTTTGCCGCTGCAAAAACTTGCGCAAGGCGGTCAGCAGACCATCGCTTCATTTGAAGACGATAAAATTATGTGTTTTGGCTATTACGAAGGCGCAAGCGCGGTTTCCGGCGACTATTTCGATTATAAAAAGCTCGACAGCCGCTGGTATGTCTTCATCAAATGCGACGCATCGGGGCACGGCGTTCCGGCAGGACTTATCATGACTGTTGTCGCAACGCTGTTCCGCCGATATTTTGACGGCTGGTCATTCGCTAAAAACGGCATCCATCTCGATTCTCTTGTCATGCAGATAAACGATCTCATCGAATCCATCGGCTTAAAAGGAAAGTTTGCGACGATTATTGTCTGTCTCTTCGATTCGTCAAACGGCGATGTGTATATGTGCAATGCCGGAGACAGCATCGTGCACGTATACGATGATGCTGCAAAGTCAATCAAGACAATCAGGCTTTTTGAAACGCCTGCCGCAGGCCCCCTGCCGTCATTTATGGTAGAGATGAAAGGCGGTTTTAAAGTCGAAAAAATCAACTTGAAAAAAGGCGATGTTTTGTTCTTGTACACTGACGGCATCGAGGAATCTACCCGCCTCTTCCGCGATTCATCGTTTCGGCTCATTAAGTGCGCGGAAGTGGTGGACGTTACGGACGGTATGCACGGAACGCATAGCGTCGGATCTCAGTCGGAGCAGCTTGAGTTTGAACGGATTAAAGAGATTGCCGAAGCCGTATTCAATAAAAGAAAATTTGTCTTAAAGAAATGCCATTCGCCTGAGCCGTCGGAAGTTTTGGAATTCGACTTTTCTTCGTGCGCAGGGAGTGTTGAAGATTGCATAATTGCGCTCGCATCCGTCGAAAAAGTTTTCAGAATGTACAAAAGCCCCGCTGCAACCGCATCCGATACGGTGCAGGTTGATCGCAGAATTGATTTGTTCTTAAAAGAGCATTTTAATTTGGCTTCCAAATACTGCGTTGCCGCCTCCGGTTCCGAAGATGCCGGCGACGGAAACTACGTGTACTATTCCTCCCTCATGGAAGATGAGCAAACCGACGACCTCACCCTGCTCGCTGTCCGGAGACGGTAGGACGGCCGCGGAAAATACGGTTATGAACGGTTTTCCATAGCTTCCGCAGTTTTTGCTTTATTCGGAAAATGCTATGGGGCGCGGATTGTTACGCGGGATGGCTGAGCGGCAGCGGGGAAGGAGCGCTGCGTATTCGGCATGTGGGACGTAGATTACAGTTTTTTATGGCGCCTAAGATGTAGCGCTTTTTCATTATTCGTGCGGAGCGGTATGGTGATTTCTGTTTTTAGCGCGGGAATACCGGCTAAGGAATAACGCTAACGGACGGTTTTGAAAAACATAATTAGCTCATTTACTTTAAATTATTAGCAAGGTATAATGAATCCATGCCAGATATATTAAACGATGGAGATTATGATCGATTCCGCAAGATAATTTATGATGAGAGCGGAATTACATTCTCACCTACAAACAGACCGATTCTTGACAGCAGGATAAAGGAGCAGCTTCGCGAAAAAAATCTCTCCTCCGTGGATGAGTACTACAAGCTGATAACAAAGGATCGTGAAGAGCTCAAAAAGATGCTGGATTCGGTAACGACTAATCTGACAAGATTCTTTCGGAATCAGCCGCATTTTGATGCGCTCATTAACTATGTGTTTCCTCATGTTCTTGAAGAAAAGAAGAAGACGCTTGATCGGACGGTCCGCATTTGGAGCGCGGGGTGTTCGACTGGAGAGGAGCCGTACACGATAGCGATGATTGCAAAGAAGATGCTGCCGTCGGGTTTCAACTTTCATGTTACGGCATCCGACATCTCTTTAAAATCCCTCATGGTTGGACAGCAGGGATTGTATGCGGAAAATAGAGTAGACGGGGTGCCGCCCGATTATCTTTCTCGTTTCTTTACAAAATCCGACAAGGGCTACCAGATGAATAAAGAAATTATGGATTGCGTGAAATTCGACTACCATAATCTTCAGCATGATTCAGGTATGCGGAACCTTGATGTGATATTCTGCCGCAATGTTATGATTTACTTTGATGAGCAGGCGCAGCTGACGGTTCTCAACAGATTCTGGAATTCGATGGCAAAGCATTCGTATCTTTTCATCGGTCATTCGGAATCTTTGTTTGGGATGAACACTAAATTCGAATTCCTTAAAACGGACTGGGCTTGTATCTATCAGAAGAACGAGCAGTAAAACAATCGGTAGGTAAAACATGGAAAACTTTGAAAACAAATCGGATACTATTTCAGTAGCGATCTGCGATGATTCCGCCTTTATGCGGAATACTATTTCCAGAATGATCGGAGAATCTCCGCTTCTGAAGTTGGTCGGCAAGTCAATGAACGGCAAAATGCTGCTTGACCTCGTTCCAAGTTATCGGCCGGATATCATTGTGCTCGATATTGAGATGCCTGTCATGTCCGGCGTTGAATTTCTGAAAGCCCGCAAAGCGAACGGCTGGGATATTCCGGTGCTGATTTTATCAAGTATTGCGACAAAGGGCGCTGCGGTAACGATGGAATGCCTTGAACTGGGAGCGGCTGACTTCATTACGAAGCCGGGCGGACCTGTTTCCGGTGAAATCGGCAAAGTACAGGAAGTGCTGATAGAAAAGATCGTTTCTTACGGCGGCGCGTATGCGCGAAAACACGGTAAAAAAATTCCATTTGCCGATGACTTCATGCACCGTATGAAACTTGAAGCGGCAGAACGCTTTGTTGCAAAACAAAAAGGACTTGATCCGGAAGCTGCTAAAAAGGAAGCGCTTGAACAGGTAAAGCCGTTCTTTTCTCCGTTCAATAAAGAAAATAAAGAACCTGCTGTTGTAACGCCGGTACGGGAAGGCGGAAAAATAAAAATCATAGCAATAGGCATTTCTACCGGCGGCCCGAACGCCTTGCGCGAAGTATTCCGAGACATTTCTCCGGATTTAAAGCAGCCGATTCTTGTCGTGCAGCATATGCCGGCAGGGTTTACGGCGGAATTTGCGACGAGTTTGAATAAAATCTGTCCGCTTACTGTTGTTGAAGCGCAGGATAATATGCCGATTGAAAATGGGCATATTTATATTGCGCCGGGAAATTACCATATTATAGTTGAAGAGCAGATGAGTAGAAATGTTATCCGCACGATTCAGACTCCGCAGCGGAATGGGCACCGTCCTTCAGCGGATGTTCTTTTTGAATCCGTTGCAAAGATTTACCGCAACGATGCGCTGGGTGTCATAATGACCGGTATGGGGCGTGACGGTGCGGCGGAACTTGCGGAAATGCGGAAGCAGGGCGCATGGACGCTGGGACAGGATGAAAAAACAGCCGTTGTATATGGTATGCCGCGTGTTGCATGGGAACTTGGCGGGGTGCAGACGCAGGTGCCGCTTGAACAGATGGCAAATAAAATAAGCGCAATCGCAAAAGAACATAGTTAAAATATATCTTCGATGCGTACTGCGTGTCCGTATCAAGCTGTAATGGTGGTGAAGAAAATGCGTTTTTATCGGTATTAGGAAAAATATGCGGATAGATGCAGAAAAACATTCCCCCATTACGGCTTAAAGTTTATAACGGTTGTATAAGGTATTTCCAAAAAGGACATTGTTTGACCTTATTTTTAATTTTCTGTATGATACGTCAAAGTACGGTTATAAATCAGGAGTCTGGATTGTATGACAAATAATGATAATGTCGTTCCCGGTTTTGATGAAGATAAAGACGACAGCCTAAAAATCACTCTCGAAAAAAGAGATGCAATTCCTAATTGTCTATATATATATTTGAACGGCTATATCGATACGTATAATTCCAATTTCTTTCAGAAAAAAATAACAAAAGTTGTTGAGGCAGGTTTTATCAATTTAATCTTTAACTGCTCCACGCTGAGTTATGTTTCGTCTACTGGTATTGGTTCGTTTACTTCGTTCTTAAAAATGATAAAACCGAAAGGCGGCGATATTGTGCTGCTTGAAATTCAACCGAAAGTCTACGAAGTTTTTCAGTTGCTTGGTTTTTCACAGTTTTTTAATATCAAAGATTCTGCCGAAGACGCGCTCAACTTCTTTAAGGCCGGTCCCGGAGCCCAAGATAGCTTATTCCCAAAAGTGTTTGCCTGTCCGGTTTGTAGTAAAAACCTAAAAGCTACGCGGCCGGGGCGGTTCCGCTGTTCGGAATGCAAATCTATTCTTGCTATAAACGAAAGCGGTCAAGTATCGTTAGGATAGGCGATTACGGTAAGAGGCGAACTGTGCTACCGGCTCTTTGCGGCCGGTATTTTTATTTAACACGTATACGCCGTTCTGCGGGTGTTGGAAATATGAATGCGTATTGAAGCGCGCTGATCTCTTTAATAGGGGGATGCAAATGGAAAGGATTTTATTTATATGTCATGGAAATATCTGCCGTTCTCCGATGGCGGAATTTATATTTAAAAAAATGGTGAAAGATGCTGGCCGGGAAAAGGACTTTCTCATTGAATCGGCGGCTGCTCATACGGATGCCATCGGGCAGGATATGTACAAAGCTGCGCGTAAAAAACTTTCTGAAAAAGGGGTGCCGTATACTCCGCGTCGCGCCCGACAAATTACGTCCGATGATTACCGTAATTTCGATTTGCTGGTTGGCATGGATGATGAAAATCTCTCTGATATGAGAAGATTCTGGCATCCCGATCCGGACAATAAAATTAAACTGTTGACCGTGTATGCTGGAAAACACTCCGGCATTGCCGATCCGTGGTATACCGGCGATTTTGAACGGACGTGGCTGGATTTAAATGAATCTTTGTCGGCATTGCTGGCATCGCTTTGAAGGCGGCCTCGATGTTTGTATTACGGAATGCCTCCCTCGCCGACATTGATGCCATCATGCGGATAGAAGAAGAGAGCTTTCATCCGCTGATTCAGGAAGCGCGGCAGGTTTTTGAGCAGCGGCTGCAAATCTTTTCTCAAGGTTTTCTACTCTTTTTGCATGAGACGACGGGCGAAATTGCCGGATATATATGTTCGGAGCGGTGGAAAACTGTACCGGCGTGCGCGAAAAACTTTTCCGTCGGGCATGATGCGGCTCATACGCACCATGTAGACGGCGCGGTTTTATACCTTTCATCCTTTGCGTTGCTCAAAAAATACCGCGGCAAGGGAAACGGGGCGTTATTGTTTAAACGAGCGCTCAAAGAATTCGTAAACCGCTTGGCTGTAAAATGCGTTTTGCTGATGGTTCATGCTGAATGGGCAGGAGCGCGACACATTTACGAAGCGGCTGGATTCAAAATATCTATGACCATCCCGAATGCGTTTCCTCAAGAAGCCGGAAAAGCAGCGGACGGCATTGTTATGCAGTATCGGACTGCAGATGATGGGCGCACTATTTAAAATGGGGGATAAACGCTTGGGAATGAATACGCTATCGAGCGATTAAGCTGCTTCGTGCGGTGGGGGAAGTCCCAGTGCTCTGCATCGGGCGTGTTAATGTCCTTATAGGGAACCTCTAAAAACTTCAGTTTTTAGAGGTAACTTTGAAAATGCGATGTTGTAATTTGCGATAATCCAGCGAGTTACAACTCGCCGCAATCTCGAAAAAATCGCAAAAGCGAGTTTTTCGAGATGCCCTACAGTCGTTGGCACCTGCGTATTTTTCGGATTGAGCGGATTTTTGCTTTCAGTCTAGCACTGTCTTTCGGAAAAACTTGTTGAATGGTTCGAAAATGCGTATTGCGAAGGGAACGGGCGAAAAAAATAAAATCCATAGTTAGCTCCTGCTAACTTATTGACCCTCTTTCGCATTCGGGATAAAGTGCCCGCCAATCGATTTTTCAGTCTTATTGGGAGGAACATGAAAGGGAATCGGAATCGCCTGCTGTATGCGGGCATTATAGTTTTGCTGGCGGCAGGATTGGTTACGTCATGCAAAAACGGCGTGGAGCCGGAAGATAAGCTGCCGGAAGAACTTGCATTTGATGGGAAAACTTTTGCGCGGACTGCGTTTACGCCTGTTATTAAGCGGGGGCGCTCTGTGAAAGTCGCCATAAAAGACGATCTTAGCTGGAAAAATTATTGCGACGGCGGGAATAACGGGCTTTTAAAAGGCGTGTTTATCAATGGGCGGAAGGTGCAGCTTGATGCCTTTGCGCTTTCGCAATTCGAGGTAACGCAGGAATTGTACGAAGCGGTCATGGGACATAATCCGAGTGCTTTCAAAACTGGCGCGGAGCAAAAACTGCGGCCAGTGGAAACGGTAAACTGGTACGATGCGGTTGCTTTTTGCAATAAGTTGAGCCTCAAGCTGGGACTCGTGCCGTGTTATTCGGCTCCCCATGGCAAGCATATTGATTGGGAGAATATTCAATATGATGAAATTCCCGATCAGGCGAATGCTGTCTGGGATGCAATAACGTGCGATATTAAAAAGAACGGTTTTAGGCTTCCGACAGAAACGGAGTGGGAATTTGCCGCGCGCGGCGGGGATGCCGCGCTATCAGAGTGGCGTTTTGCCTTTGCCGGAACGCAATGGAAAAATCGTGATGGCGCGCGTTTTTATCCGGATGCTTTTGAGGATGGAAATCTTGATCTGTTTGGCTGGTACGGCGGTATGGATGCAAGCAGAGGCAATATTGGAAACAGCGGCGGAAAAACGCATCCCGTCGGAAAAAAACTGCCGAATCGGCTCGGACTGTACGATATGTCAGGCAATGTTTCCGAATGGTGTTTTGATTGGGCTGATCTGATTAAAATAACCGATGATTATGAAACTAATCCGCAGGGGCCGTCTTCGTCGCTTGCAACGGCGGCGCGCGTTGACCGCGGCGGAAGTTTTCGTAATGCGGCATACGATTGCGCCGTATCTCGCCTCGACTGGTATTTTCCGTACCGTCGCTCGAACTATATAGGCATCCGCCTTGCACGAAGTTTAATCTGATTCGCCCGTTACCATGCCTGCCGCAGCTTGCGTGGTAAAGAGGATATGTTCATTCAAAACGCAGACGCGCTGCTCGAAGGCACGGAACTCAGTTTTTGCCTAATACTGTCAGTAAATGCTGAGGATCCATAAGGCAAT
>CAUTOX010000047.1:0-15343 GCA_963539665.1 uncultured Treponema sp. | reverse complement strand
AGACGCAAATGTACCGCCAATATGCACGCAGTAAACGAGGAAAACGAGTCAATATCCGCATTAGCGGCAAGCGCCATGCTCGAATTGGGCTTGTTGCGGCACAACGTGAGAGCACGTTGCTTGCTCCGCACACCTACAGCGGAACGATAAAGGCTTCAGTGTTCGAAGACGGGTTTGAAGCGGAATTGTTAAAGAAGCTGCTAAAGGATCATGTCATCATCATGGACAACGCGCCGTTTCATAAGAAAGAGTTCTTGTATAAACTTGCAGAAAAATATTCGCAAATATTGATTTTTCTGCCGCCGTATTCACCGGAATACAATCCTATTTGAGCACACGTGGAGCGCTTTGAAGCGAAATTTTGCTGGCTGTGTTCATCTATATGTATCCGTTTCTCAGGCTTTGGATGCCGTTATTTTGCTGCGAATAAATGCAGGATTTTGAGCGCGAACATACAGTAGAATCGCAATATGTTGTATAGAGCTGCGCTTAATCTCATCCGCATACGCAAGTGTGAAACAGACGTAAAACCGACTTTGAACGGTGTTTGTCCCAATGCCGTTTGAATCCGTCTAATTTATTCTTGCGCTGGGGGTGTTGATTATTCGTTTTATGCTCAGATTGATTTCATCGGTTCCGATTGGAAACTCGTAAACCGCGCAGATTTCTATCCAGCGCTGGCGGTCGCAAGGGCTTTTGACCGCCTCAATGCGATGCCCCGTCGGCACATGTGTGCCTATGGCAAACTTGCAGATGACTTTCCGCCGGTCTCGGAGCGAATTTGTTTTCTGCAAGGAACACTTGGAAGGCGGTGAACCATTACGTCATTAAAAAGATAATTTACCGCCTGCCCAGCCGTGTTTTTGCCAAAACGGCTGGGCTACCGGCGGAACATTTCTGAACACGCTTCCTAATCAATCACGCCGATGCAACGCATCCGGCGCAGCAATCAATAATTTGTCGCGTATGTTCTCATAAGATGATTGCAGTCGGCTTGAATGCCCTTTTGCGCCGCGCAGTATGTGGCCACCGCTGCACCAATGAAAACTCGGGCATTTCGTTTTTCTTGCACGTTAGCGAATCGCTCGGCGGCTTGCGTTTCGGCTGCTTCCGGCAAGACGAGCAGTATTCTTAGCGTTTTGCCGCAGTTCCGCCGTTTCGAATATCTTTTTGCCAAAGCGTTCCGTTTCCAGCCGGCGCAAAGCCGATTCGTTTAAGATACGGAATGCGGGCGGAAGCGGGAGAGTCAATCTGCAAACAATCAATTCCCTGATTGCGCCAAAAATCCAAATCATCGATGAAAAAATGTCTGGCGATTGCAAAATCGCGGTATTTTGCGACAACAAAATCAACCGGCAGCACTGCGGTATGCTGCTTCCCGTCAAACGCCCGCGCATAACCGACAACGCCTGCAACATCATCATTTCGGAAATACACGGCAACCTTCGTGCATTTGTCGAAGGCCGCCGCGCCGAACAGGGCATCCAGCTCCTGCCCGTGCTTTTTGCAAAAGCGCGTAAAAATCTCATTGCTTTTTTCGATTTCAAGAATATCAAACTCGTCTTTTGAGCGCATCATGCGGAAAAAATAATACATATTGATGATAACAAGCCCCGCATTCAGCGCAACTATCGGCAGCGAATTCGTTTTTAGCGCAAAAATAACAAACAGCAAGCTGCCGACTGCGTTGATAATCCGTAGTTTTACGAGCGACTTCATCGTCAGCGAGATAAAAATAACAATTGATGCGGCATAGCCTAAAATCTGAAGCGCGTCCATCTCCATTCTCCTTGTGCACGAAGCGCGACTCTTTTTTATTCGGAAAAAGCGGCGCCGTAAATGTATGAGACCGGTTCGATAACTTTTCCGAACAGGTTATTGCAGGTTATTTGAACAGTACCTGCCGTTTCGTTTCTTCTATTAAATAAATAGTCTGCATTGGAATCAATTTCCTCCGTTTTTCGTATAGGCTGCAAGGCCGCCCTGCTTCAAGATGTTCCGGCTCCGCAAGGCAAGGCTGTTCGCCCCTTCAAGCGTTTTCCCCAATACCCGCAGCGTAAAGGGTTCGCCATTTTCCAGTGCGCTTGCAATATTGCAAAGTTCGATAACGTCCCCCTGACGCAAAGAATCGTAGTCGGCGGGATTTACCAGTTCAATCGGCAGAATACCGTAGTTGATGAGGTTTGCTTTGTGAATGCGCGCAAAACTTTTGGCGATTATTACGCGGATTCCAAGATACATTGGCCCCAATGCCGCGTGTTCACGGGAGGAGCCTTGCCCGTAATTTTCGCCGCCTACGATGATGCCGCCGCTGAAATTGATTGCCGCACAGCGATCGTAAAAGGTTTCATCGAGGCGAGTCAGCGTAAACTTGCTGATTTCAGGAATGTTCGACCGGAGCGGCAGCATTTTTGAGCCGGCCGGCATGATGTCGTCGGTAGAAACATTGTCGCCCGCCTTTAAAAGCACCGGAAGTTTAAGCGACGGCGCGTACTGCGGACACGGCGGGCATGGTTTGATATTCGGGCCGCGTATGATTTCAACAGTCGCCGCGCGTTCTTCATCAAGCGGAGCGATAAGCATCCCCTCATCGCAGGCCGCCTGCCGCACATCCTGAGCCGAAAGCCGCGCATCTTTTCCGGCGAGCAGACTTTCCCGCACGCCGTTTTGATACGCCGCATCTTCGTACGTCAGACGTTCCGCCGACGTGATGACGCCCGTAATGGCGGAGGCCGCAGCCGTTTCCGGCGAAACAAGATAGACGGACGCATCCGCCGTGCCGCTCCGCCCCTTGAAGTTCCGGTTGAACGTCCGGAGTGTAACGCCTCCGCTATTCGGCGCAAAGCCCTGCCCGATGCACGGGCCGCATGCGCTCTCCAAAATCCGGAATCCTGCCGCAATAAGTTCGCCCAAAATCCCGGATTTTGCAGCCATCAAGAGCGTTGTCCGGCTTCCCGGCGCAATGCCCGCTTCAACCGTCGGCGCAATATGGCGGCCGCGTACAACCGCCGCAACGCTTGCTAAGTCGTCGAGCGAGCTGTTTGTGCATGACCCGATGACAACCTGCGAAACCGCCGCGCCCGCAACGCATTCGACTTCCGTAACGGCATCCGGCGAATGCGGAGATGCTGCCAGCGCGGACAGCGCGTCAAGGTTGATTTCTATTATTTTGTCGTACTCCGCGCCCGCATCTGCTTTTTGTTCGCTCCAGTCGGCCCCGCGTCCCATCGCTTCCAAAAACTGCCTTGTCATATCGTCAGACGGGAAAATCGATGTTGTAGCTCCAAGTTCCGCGCCCATGTTCGTAATCGTCGCCCGCTGCGGAACGGTCAAATCGCTCACTCCGCTCCCAAAATACTCATAAACCGCCCCAACGCCGCCTTTTACCGTTTCCCGCCGGAGCAGCTCAAGGATAATGTCCTTTGCGCTTACGCCCTTGCGCAGCCGACCGGTAAGCCGCACGCCGAACACCTTCGGCATAGCAAGATGAAAGGCCCCGCCGCCCATTGCAACTGCGACATCAAGGCCGCCTGCGCCGATTGCAATCATGCCGAGCCCGCCGCCAGTTGGCGTATGCGAATCTGAACCGAGCAGCGTCTTTCCCGGCTTCCCGAAATGCTCCAGATGCACCTGATGGCAGATGCCGTTGCCCGGCCGGGAAAAATACAGCCCGTGCTTTGCCGCAATGCTCTGGAGGTAGCGGTGATCATCCATGTTTTTAAAATCGGTTTGCAGCGTATTGTGATCGACATAAGAGACGGAAAGTTCCGTCTTTACGCGCGGAATGCCGATCGTCTCGAATTGCAGGTAGGTCATGGTGCCGGTTGCATCCTGCGTCAGCGTCTGATTAATTTTGATTGCAATGTCCGCTCCCCGCGTAATCCGGTTGCCTTGCGAAAATCGCGCATCGGGACACGCTTCTGGAACAATATGCGCTTGAAGAATTTTTTCTGTCAACGTAAGAGCCATACAAACCTCGCAAAAATAATAGACCTGTTCGATCACTTCTTTGTCGAACAGGTTGTTGAGTCAAAAATCGCACGGAGAGCACGATTTTGAACATCGCATTTCAAAGCAATCTGTTCCAAAACGGATGTTTCCGAACAGGTTTAATTATTAGGTATGCCGTTTTTTAAAAACACATGAAAAGCCCTGTCCGGAAGCGAAGGTCGCGAACAGGGCTTTGGCCGTTAGGTTTCCATGTAGTCCCTGAGGTTATTTGCGCGGCGCGGATGACGGAGGCGGCGCAGGGCTTTCGCCTCTATCTGGCGGATGCGTTCGCGCGTTACATCAAAGTAAAGCCCGACTTCTTCCAGCGTGAGCGAATAGCCGTCTTCAAGGCCGAAGCGCATCTTGAGAACATCCTGCTCCCGCGCCGGCAAAGTGCTCAACACAGTCTTCAACTGCTCTTGGAGCATACGGTACGCCGTTTTGGACGCCGGATTTTCGACATCTTTGTCTTCGATAAAATCGCCCAGCGACGAATCTTCTTCCTCTCCAATCGGCGTTTCAAGCGAGATCGGTTCGCGGGCGACATTTTTCACCTGCTTTACGCGCGTAAGCGGCCACCCAAGCTGCTGCGCAATCTCCTCGTCTGTCGGTTCCCTGCCGAGCTTTTGCATAAGCTGCCGCGATTCACGCACGACCTTATTAATCTGTTCGATCATGTGTACCGGCACACGGATTGTCCGCGCCTGATCGGAAATACTGCGCGTAATCGCTTGCCGAATCCACCACGTCGCGTATGTTGAAAACTTAAATCCCTTGCGGTATTCAAACTTTTCCACCGCTTTAATGAGGCCGATGTTGCCCTCCTGCACCAAATCAAAAAATTGCAGACCGCGGTTCGTATATTTTTTTGCAATCGAAACAACAAGACGCAGATTCGCATTGATAAGACGGTTTTTTGCGCGCTCCATCATACTGCTGCCGTTCCGAAGCTCCATCGCTTTTTCCATAATCTCATCGATGGTATTTTCGAATTCGTATTCCAGCCGGCGCAGCTTACGGTCAATTTTCTGAATCTGCGTATAAATATCGCGAATATCGTCCGTCGTCATATTCAGTTCAGCTTCAAGTTTTGCCGATTCGGAACGAATTGAAATGCGCCGTCCCAGACTTCGCAGCTCGCTTGGATTTGAAATCCGCAGTTCCCGCATCTTCTTTTCCTGTTCTTGACGGAAATCGTTGATTTTGATTGTCGCATCAAGGAATTTCTGATTGAACCGCTCAAGTTCTTCCGTTTGAATGTCGATTTTTTGCAACTGCGGCTGGATTTTATTGCGCAGCGCAATGAGCTGCGGATCTTCAAAGATGCGGCTCGTCTGACCGGATTCAAAAATCTGCTTTTTTATCGCCATGTAACGCTTCATTTCCGGAAGCACCGGTTTAATATATTCGCCATAACACAGCCGCAGGTGTTTCTTTTCCGCTTGCTCATCATTGATTTCTTTGCGGGAGCGCCCCGGCTCGTGAATATCCGTTCTCGTAAACGCTTTTAGCGCAATCGAAAAGAATTCGGGAATCATGATGCCGGAATTCAGCAGCACATCTTTGATGATGTTTTTTCCTTTTTCCATCTCTTTCGACAACATAACTTCCTGCTGGGCATTCAGAAGATTTTCCTTACCGATTTCGCGGAGATACAAGCGGATAGGGTCATCGACGCTCACTTCCTTATCGCCGTTTACCAGTTTGGTTTTATCGTACGCATCTTCTTTTATCTCGCATATTTCTATGGGTTTTTCAGGAATTTCATCATCCGCTTCTTCCAAAAGCCCTTCATCTTCCTGCGCTTCTTCCACTTCCTCCGGCGTCGGTTCAGCATCGTCGGAAAGTTCGTTCGGCTCCATCACCTGAACATTTTTCGAGACTAAAAACTCAGCAATCTGCTCCATGTCAGGAGAATCCGGGCCGCCCTGCGCCGCAAGGTCTGCAATTTCGCCCCACGTTATAACCTGTTTATCCTTTACATAGTCAAGGATTTTCTGCATTGAAGAATTGTCTTTCTGATCCATCCGCCTTTTACCTTTTTGTACATCGATTAAGGAGACGCCGCCCATTCGCGATTCGCGTAGAACCGGCATCAACTTTGACCCCCGCCGTTTTATAAGCCGAAACTTACAAAAACGAAGAAAACGGCAGCTCCTGTCCTCCGCAAGTATCGCCGTTTTTAATAAAATCGTTCGGAAACTTCCGTTTTGGAGCACGTTTCCTTGAACTTATCGGCCAGTTCGACAATAAAGTTATCGACAGGCCTAATGCATGAGCAGTCTGTCAAGCTCCATCTTTTCTGCAAGCAATCTGTTCAATTGTCTTTTATCATCGGCAGTGAGCGCTTTAAATTGACGGATGCGGGACATTAATTCATCCCGCTTCCTTTCAGCGCTTTTTTTTCTTATCAGTTTTATTGAATCCTGCACAGCGTTTTCATGGTAGCCTTTAAACTCGCCCAATGAAATTCCCCGCGTTATCACGTTGGCCAGCTGCCCATCATTGCATTCATTCAAAACACTGCTCAACGATAGCGAATCTTTTTGAAAGAGCGCCTCCAAAACGGTCATCAGCCGTGCAGCATGAGGATCGTCAAAATCATCGGGGGAAAGTTCAGCGCGTACTGTTTTGTATTTATTCAAATCGGCTATTATTGCCAGCACGAACCGCAATTCTGCAGTCGGTTTTATGGAAAGCTCTTCGCCGTTGCTGTCTGGCTGCCGTATATTCAAACGTCTGTGCGCTTCCTCGCGATTGTTGAAATCCCTCTTAACGGCCTCCGGCTTTAGATTAAATGCCTGACACAATTGTTCAAGACACGATTCCCGTTGAATATCCGACTGAATCGCATCAATATAGGTAAAATATTCTAGTGACGCTTTTAGTTTTCCGTCAGGAGTGTCAAGAGAATACTTTTCACCCAGTCTAGCTAATAAAAAATCGGAGTCGACTATAGCATTTGTAATTTCATGAGTCAATACATCCTGCCCATACCGGTTCATTATTTCCGCAGGATCTTTCCCGCCGGACAATTTGATAATCTTCACTGCGATGCCCTGCTTACGAAGCATGATAATCGCCCGTCCAGTCGCTTTTTGTCCCGCTGCATCAGAATCAAATGACAGCAGCGCTTCTTCAATAAAGGGCTGCACCATTTTTATTTGCTCTTCGGTGAGCGCAGTTCCCAACGGCGCAACCGCATATTCAATGCCGCACTGATGATATGCAAGGCAGTCCATGTATCCTTCGCAAAGAATAACCTTCTTCGCTTCTTTGATCGCTTTCTTTGCAAAATTGAACGCATACAATGTTTCGCCCTTTTTGTACTGAATCATATCTCCTGAATTGAGGTATTTGGGACTGTTGGGATCAGAATCAAGCTGCCGTCCGCCGAATGCCGCAACTTTGCCGTGCCGGTTATAAATCGGAAACATCAGGCGATGGGAAAAGAAGGCAATGTCCGGATATTTTTTGCTGAACAACCCCGATTCATCGAGGAAGTCTTTGCTGAAATTCTTTTTGAGCAGAAAGTTTTTAAGCCATCTCCGGTCAGCCGGCGCATAACCGAGCTGAAATTTTTTCACCGTCTCCAGAGAGATGCCGCGTTCCGTGATGTAGCGCAGCGCCCCCTTGCCCTGTTCCGTTTCGGTAAGCACATAATGGAACATTGCCGCGCATCGCTCATACAATTCCGTATATTCGGCAATCAGTTTGATTTTCGGGTCTGCGCGTTCTGTGCCGCCGTCAGCATAGGCTATGGGAATGCCCAGTCGCCGTGCAAGCAGCTCAATCGCATCGTAGTAGGAGATTTTTTCTTGCTCTTTTACGAAATTGATAACATTTCCGCCGGCATGACAGCCGAAGCAGTAGTAAAACTTTTTATCGCCGTCAACATGGAAGGATGCAGTCTTTTCCCCATGAAAGGGACAGCAGCCCCACCAATCGTTTGCGCTGCGCATCTCAAGTTTGGTGTACTCGCCGATAATGCCGATAATATCAGCGTTTTCCACCGTGCGCACAGTTTCTTCTGAAATAAAGCGCATCAGCGGCCTGCCGTTTTCTTGGTTCGGTAGCGAGCGCCTTGATTGACGTGTTCGGCAAAATCCTTGCTGAACACGTGCGTGCCGGAAGCCCCATCGGTGAGCCGGAAAAAATAATAGTCGGTCTTCGGCGCATTTGCGGCCGCGCGTAACGCAACCTCTCCCGGATTCGATATTGCGCCCGGAGGCAGTCCCGCGCATCGGTACGTGTTGTACGGACTTTCAATCGCAAGATCGGCATAGGTAATCACATCAGGATGCGGCCGCCCTTCAATTTCTGTAATAACATATTCCACCGTCGCGCAGGAATACAAGCCGATGTTGTGCGTAATCCGGTTTTGAAAAACGCTTGCGATGAGGGGCGCTTCATCATCGCGTCGGTATTCGCGTTCAACGATTGAGGCCAAAATGACCGTCCGATGCAGCCGTTCAAAATCCATATCCGCAAAACCGGGCAGCGTTTTTATCCGCTCAAAAAAAGTATCAGCCATCTTCACTAAAGCGTCCGTACCGGCTGTTCCCGGAATAAAAAAATACGTATCGGGAAACAGATAGCCTTCAAAGCTCCGCGCAGGAATGCGGTATTCGGCAAGCAATGCGGGATCCGCCGATGCTGCAATAAAATCTTTTGCAGGGCAGATGTCAGCCGCTTCAAGACGCGCCGCAATTTTCGATATTGTCAGCCCCTCCGGAATTGAAACGCGGATGTATTCCTGTTCGCCTTCCGAAAGAATGAGCAGCGTTTGCCGAAGGCTCATCGATCCGCCGAGCCGGTAAACCCCGCTTTTAAGCAGAAAGGGAGCGCCGTTTCCCGTTAGAAGCCACTTTACGAGCGGAAAACGCGCCGCAAAATAAAACAGCCTGCCGCTCCGG
This sequence comes from uncultured Treponema sp., assembly GCA_963539665.1. Taxonomy (GTDB): domain Bacteria; phylum Spirochaetota; class Spirochaetia; order Treponematales; family Treponemataceae; genus Treponema_D. The sequence continues at coordinate 6,437 of CAUTOX010000047.1, read as the reverse complement.
ATAAGTTTGCGCCCTTCAAGCTCCGATGCAAGCGCGCGCGCCGTCATTCCCGCAGGCACCGCAACGCGCGCTGAAGCCGTATCATTTGCGTCCGGCGGTAAAGCTGCGCGATGCAACGCGAAAATGCCGCCGGCCAACGCCGCAAGCGCAAGGCAGACGGCCGCCGCAGCGATTTTGATAATCAATTTGAACGGAAGCCGCATCGATCCTTTCATAGACGGCCGTCAAATCTCAATTTCGCGGTTTTCAACCGCAAGGAAAATCTCTATATCCGAATGAATGATGTACTGCGCGTACCAGCGGGCGGAATTCAAGATGGAATTCAATTTTTTGTCGTCATAAGCCGGTTCATGATGGAACAAAAACATTTTCTTGATGCCCCAATTCACTGCAAAATCAACTGCATTGCAAAATGCCGAATGCCCCCAATTCACCTTCCGGTGCGCTTCTTCAACCGTATATTGCGAATCAAGCACGATGCAGTCCGCATTTCGAAAAACCGATTCATGTTCCGGCGTAGACGCAAAATCGCGCTGAGAAAGCTCAACGTCCGTAGCGTAAACGAACTTTCTGCCGTTTTCGATAAACGCAAAACTTTGCGAACCGCCCGGATGCGACATCGAACACGAATTGGCCGTAAAGCCGCCGACTGCAAACGGCGCGCCGGACTTTACCGTGTGAAAAGTAAAATGCGGCGTAAGCGCACTAAAGTGGGCTGGGAAATACGGGTTTTCCTGCTGGGCAACTAAAAGATCCCGCGCGTTTTCCAAAGCGGAATACACATCAAACGTCGTGTCATTGTCATAAACCGGATCAAAAAACGGCAATCCCTGAATGTGGTCCCAATGGAAATGCGAAAAAAAGAGGTGAAAATGCTTGCTTTTCGGCAAATCCGGCGCGCGACCAAGGCACCTGATGCCTGTGCCGGCATCCAAAATAATTTCCGTTCCGTCGGAACCGCGCAGCTCAAGGCACGGCGTATTCCCGCCAGTCGTGCCGAAAATCCAGTCGGGCAGCTTAGAAATGAACCGTTCGCGCGCATCGGGAGAGGCCAGATCGTTTACGCCGATCCGCTGAACCACCGCCGTAATCTTCGCTTTTACTTGCAGAGAACTTAAAGGAGCCGGAATAGACCCCCGAACGCCCCAAAAACGTACCTTCACTTTTTCTCCATCCTGATTGAAATTCCGCCGAACGGTAAAAGACGCACTCCTGCCCGACCGTTCTAAAGCGGATTGTATTCTCATTGTATTTTAAAAGATTTTCAAGAGGCGGAAAACGCGCGCTTTTCCGGCCGGCGCGCACATATGGTTACCTCTAAAAACTTGAGTTTTTTAGAGATATGGCTAATTGCCTTGAAATGCAAGCAGCCCCCATTATACTCAAGCTATGTCGTATGATAGAGATTTAAGACTGAGGGCGTGTTCAAAATAAATATTAGTATCCCAAATTTCAAGTTTTAGAAAAACTGAGGCGCGTTTTTAGTATTTTTCCGGTAATTTCGACCTCAAAACCTATGAAAATGGCAAAACTGATTTCCGTGTCATGCAGCTTGTTTTCAGTGCAAACGGAAATGATTTTCATATATTTCAGTTTTTATCAAACACGAAGAAAGCAGAACCTTAGAGGCATGACGAAAGAACAATTTAACCCCATTCTCCCCACGAGTAGCAAGCGGACGCAAAAAGTCGGCTCCTTGCAAAGTCTCCCCGTACGAAATCTTTTACGCCATCCCCTATTTGCTCAAAAACGGCTGCCAATGGCGCATACTTCCTGAAGTTTTTCCAGAATAGCCCGCCATTTATTACTATTTCAGGACATCTCAAAAAACTCGCTTTTTGCGATTTTTTCGAGATTGCGACGAGTTGTAACGTGCTGGATTATCGCAAGTTACAACGTCGCATTTTCAAAGTTACCGCTAAAAATTGTTTTTTTAGAGGTTCCCTTCAGCATCTGGAATGAGCAAAGATAAAAATCCCGCTCTTTTACATCAATGCTTAAAAAAATTGGTTGGATAGGCTCGTATAAAACAGGGGCGGAACTCTTGCAGGAGCAGTTTCGCAGACTGCTAAAACTTCCGACGGCGCATGAAGCAAAGGCTACGATGCAGGCAAGAACGTTTTAAGAATCAAGCGCATATTGCACTCGATACGCAAGCGGCGCCGTATGCAATCGCCGTACCGCCGACAAAGGTTCCCGATAGAAGCGGTGCGTCACTCGCCTTGAGTAAAACGAGGATGAATTGGCAGAAATAAAAAGCCATTTTATGTGATGAAAGGCATGGCGGAAAACCTTTTGCCGATGCCGTAAAGTCGCTTTTTGGCGAATATGTATCGGTACAAGTCGTAAAGCGCAATGAATTAGACTTGTTCGACAACGGAATTATTGAAACAAGTTGACGAGTTCTCAAGCGATTCCCAAGCGGCGGATAGAGAAACGAAGCTTGCATGGATTGAAACGCAACGATAGCTTTCAAAAAACTGCGAGCGTAAGTTTAATATTGCTCGGCAATCTATGCTATTGTTCCTTAAACGGTCTTTGTATGAGGCTTCAATCAGGTTCTAATAAGCAAAACATTGCGCACTGCCCCACAGCCCCGTTGTGGGCGCTGATTTCCACAATTTCAGGTTTTGTGTTACAGTCCGCGCGTGGGAGACCTATGGAAGATTTATTTTCTCGGACGGAGACGCTCATTGGAGCTGCGGCGCTTAAAAAGTTGTCGGAGGCGCGGGTAGCGGTCTTTGGGCTGGGCGGGGTTGGCAGTTATGCGGCGGAAGCGTTGGTACGAAGCGGAGTCGGCGCGCTTGATTTGGTCGATAACGATCGCATTCACTCATCGAATATGAATCGGCAGCTTTTTGCGCTGCGTTCAACGGAAGGCGCGTACAAGGTCGATGCGGCGGCGGCGCGTTTTTCCGACATCAATCCCGCCTGCCGCATCGTTACGCATCGGTTGTTTTTTAGCCCTGAGACGGCCGGCGCAATCGATTTTTCGCAATTCGACTATATCATCGATGCAATCGATTCAGTCGGCTCGAAAATTGCGCTCGTGCAGGCAGCGCATACGTTCCGGGCGCCGATTATCAGCTGCATGGGAACCGGCAACAAATTGAATCCGACTGCTTTTACCGTCGGGGATGTATTTGAAACGTCCGTCTGCCCGTTGGCGCGGGTTATGCGGCACGAATTACGAAAACGCGGCATCGCTCACTTAAAAGTTGTCTATTCGACGGAAAAGCCCGCCGTTCATCATAATGCTGCGGCGGAAAACCTTTGCGTTCCGGCCGATGCAGCAGGCGATACCGCGCACGTATCGCTCCGGCGTTCGACTCCCTCAAGCATTGCGTTCGTGCCGCCGGTTGCAGGATTCATTCTTGCAGGCGAGGCGATAAAAGATTTGATTGCAGGCTGCCTTGCCGAAGGCTATGCCGACGAAAAAAATGCAGGCTCGTCGGAATAAGCTGCATTTGTCTCCGTTTTTTGAAAAAAACTTCTATATATAGTATAGTCGCGCACATTAAAGTGCCGCTTCGCTGATTTTCAAAACAGGAGGGGACATGGCGAAAAAAAACGGGACAATCACGTATAAATGCGCGAACTGCGGATACGTCCAACCGCGCTGGCTCGGGCGGTGTCCGGATTGCGGCGAATGGAACAGCTTTGAAGAGTGCATCGTTGACACAAATGCGGTAAGTCCGATGGGACGGGGGGCAGCCGTTGCGCAAAAGGTAAAACCGGTTCCGCTTGCAACAGTGTGCGCCGACTCATCCGCACGGCTTTTTACCGGAATTGAGGAGTTTGACATCGTGCTCGGCGGCGGGGCGGAACGGCATTCGGCAATTTTAATCGGCGGAGAGCCGGGCATCGGAAAGTCAACGCTTTTGATTCAGGCGGCTTCCTCGATTGCGGCGCACAGCGCTCAGGCGGCGCGGGCGCTCTATGTCTCTGGAGAAGAATCGGCCGCGCAGATCAAAGAACGCGCCGACCGGCTAAAACTGCGTACCAACGGCATTGAAATCCTTTGCACCATGCGGCTTGAAGATATTTTAGACGCGCTTGACGCGCTCAACCCGCTGTTTGTGATCATCGATTCCATTCAGACCGTCTATTCAGCGGAGGCGGGCATGATTGTCGGCACCGTCAACCAGCTCAAATACAGCGCGAACGAACTTATCGGCTGGGTGAAGGAGCGCGACAGCGTGTTAGTGATGACAGCGCACGTAACCAAAGACGGAAACATTGCCGGCCCAAAGACGCTTGAGCACATGGTCGACACCGTGATTTCGTTTGAACGCAATGCCGATGATGTCCGGTTCCTGCACGCGCAGAAAAACCGCTTCGGTTCAGTGGATGAGCTGGGGATTTTTCTGATGACCGAAAAGGGGCTTGAAAGCGCCAAGTCGCCTGCGACCATGTTTTTATCAAAACGGAGCGGCAAGCAGCCGGCGGGCGTTGCATGTACGGCCGTATTTGAAGGCAACCGCGTCTTTATGGTTGAAATTCAAGCCTTGACCGCTCCGGCAAAAGCATCTCTATCCCGCGTTTACAGCGATAAAATCGACAGCGCACGAGTAAGCCGCATTGCCGCAATCCTTGAAAAGCGCGTCGGCATTAAGTTTTTTGAGCAGGACATTTACGTCAATGTCGCAGGAGGCATCCGGCTAACGGAAAGCGCGGTCGATGGCGCGCTTGCCGCGGCAATCTATTCTGCGCGGACGGATATTGCCGTGCCGCCGGAAACGGCTATCATCGGGGAGTTGAGTTTGGCCGGCGAGTTGCGCACCGTGCCGAAAATCAAAAGCCGCATCAAGACCGCTACAAATCTCGGCTTTACGCGCATCTTTACCCCCGCCGATCAGGATTACGCGCAAGAAGCGATGGATATAGCCGCACTGATTAAGGCGGTATTCGGCGGGCAGGAAAAATAAGCGTTTGGGAACAACATGACTTGCCGCTTATCTGTTTCGCTTCACAAAACAGGAGCGGACTGCACAATGCCTTACCCGCTTTACACTGCTTTTCTAGCAGACCGCCCTGCGTGATTCAGTTTTGTCGTGCCGGACAATTTTTAGCACATCTGCCAAAGACAAACGTGTTAAGGCGGTCTTGCAGTCGCATCGTTCACGAGGCAATTTTTACCGCCCGACGCAAGTTGACAAGCAGGCTCTTAAAACGGCGGACGGGTATTGATGGCGTTTGGGAACAACATTGTTTGCCGCTTACCAGTTTCGCTTCGCAAAACAGGAGCGGACTGCACAATGCCTTTTTGCTTTACGGACTTTTCTAGCGGTCCGCCCTGTGCGATCCAGTTTTGTCGTGCCGGATAATTTTTTAGCACATCTGCTAAAGGCAAACGTGTTAGAGAGGTATGGCAGTTGTATCATTCAAGTAGCCATCTTTACCGCCCAATGCAAACTGACTAGAAGGCTCTGAAAACGGCGGACGGAATATTGATGCGTTTAGGGAACAACATGACTTGCTGCTTATCTGTTTCGCTTTGCAAAACAGGAGCGGACTGCACGATACCCTTTTGTTTTACGGCACTTTTCTAGCAGTCCGTCCTGCGTGATTCAGTTTTGTCGTGCCGGACAATTTTTAGCATATCTGCCAAAGACAAACGTGTTAAGGCGGGCTGGCAGTTGCATTGTTCAAGTGTCCATCTTTGCCGCCCGACGCAAGCTGACCAGGAGGCTCTGAAAACGGCGGACGGCACAATACCTTTTTGCTTTACGCTGCTTTTCTAGCAGACCGCCCTGCGTGATTCAGTTTTGTCGTGCCGGACAATTTTTAGCACATCTGCCAAAGACAAACGTGTTAAGGCGGTCTTGCAGTCGCATCGTTCACGAGGCAATTTTTACCGCCCGACGCAAGTTGACAAGCAGGCTCTTAAAACGGCGGACGGGTATTGATGGCGTTTGGAGAACAATATGGCTTGCCGCTTACCTGTTTTGCTTTTCAAAACAGGATCGAACTGCACAATGCCTTTTTGCTTTACGGACTTTTCTAGTAGTCCGCCTTGTGCGATCCAGTTTTGTCGTGCCGGACAATTTTTTAGCACATCTGCCAAAGACAAACGTGTGAGGGCGAGCTGGCAGTTGCATCGTTCACGAGGCAATTTTTACCGCCCGACGCAAACTGACAAGCTGGCTCTTAAAACGGCGGCCGGAATATTGCTGGCGTTTGGGGAACAACATGACTTGCCGCTGACCTATTTCGCTTTGCAAAACAGGATCGGACTGCACAATGCCTTTTTGTTTTACGGACTTTTCTAGCAGTCCGCCCTGTGCGATCCAGTTTTGTCGTGCCGGACAAGTTTTTAGCACATCTGCTAAAGGCAAAACGGGGGGGGGGGGGGGGGGGTTAAAAAAAAAAATCAAGTGCAAAAAAAGACTAAATGCGGTGTTTTAAACCCAAAAAATTTTATAGGACGGTTGTTT
>CAUTOX010000046.1:0-15694 GCA_963539665.1 uncultured Treponema sp. | reverse complement strand
AAACGTGAAGATTGCTTGGAAATAGCTCTTAATTATTTATAATGCGGAAGCCCTGTAGCCTCCCATCCCCATTCTTGTTATCCCGTATTTTTTATCCTATAATGCGCGCCGGAAGCAGGGGAAATGCGGCTGGCCGGCGAGGCTTGGGCCGCTTACGGCGTTATCTGCTTTATTTTTAGCAAGTTTTTTGGTGGTATGGGAATGGCTTACGAAGTAACTGCCTCGCGGCGGCGGCCGCAGCGTTTTGAAGACCTTGCGGGACAGGAATTTGTTGCGGAAACGCTTAAAAATTCGATACGGACAGGGCACATTGCGCACGCCTATCTGTTTGCCGGGCCGCGCGGATGCGGCAAGACTTCGACGGCGCGTATTTTGGCAAAGGCGCTCAACTGTCAGTCTGAGCCGAATCCTGTTTTTACGCCGTGCGGCAGCTGCGAATCCTGCCGAGCGATTACCAACAGTTCCGGCATCGATGTTATCGAAATTGACGGCGCATCGAATACCAGCGTCAACGATGTGCGGCAAATCAAAGACGAAGTGCTCTTCCCGCCGAACACCAGCCGCTACAAAATTTATATCATCGACGAAGTGCACATGCTTTCTACCAGCGCGTTCAATGCGCTGCTCAAAACCATTGAAGAACCGCCGCCATACGTCATATTCATTTTTGCGACGACGGAGCTGCAAAAAGTTCCGGCCACAATTAAAAGCCGCTGCCAGCAGTATAATTTCCGGCTTGTCGGCGCGGAAAAACTCAAATCGCTGCTTTCCGATGCTGCGGAAGAACTTGGCATGAGCGCCGACGATGCCGCGCTCTACTGGATTGCGCGGGAGTCGGGCGGGTCGGTGCGCGATTCATATACGCTTTTCGATCAAGTGGCGGCTTTTAGCGACGGGCAAATAACGTATGAGAAAATCCGCGACAAGCTCGGACTTGTTGGCATCGACCGCCTCAACGTACTTTTTGAATCCTGCGCGGCAGGAAATGCGGAAGCGGCTGTTGGACATATTGATGCCTTCCTTGATGCGGGCGTTTCGATTGAACAGCTCATTGCGAATGCGGCCGAATATATCCGGAGCCTCCTGCTGATTAAAAACGGCATTACGCGGGAAGCCCTGCTCGGGCAGCCGCTCGAAACATTTAGCGCCGCAGTCCTTGCTTCGTGGAATGCCGTGCAGACAGAGCGCGCGCTTTCGCTGTTTTTGCAATTGCACCGTGATATGCGCTATTCGATTTCGCCGCGCTATGAACTGGAACTTGCCTTTAGTCGGCTGTGCTGGCTTACGCAATATGTTTCTCCGGCGGAAGTAAAAGCTGCCGTCGATGCTGCGCGGAATTTGCTTTTGCAAAGCGGCGGGACGAATGTTCATGCAGCCTCCGGAACCGGAGAAGAAGCAGGCGTTCGACCGCTTACGGCGTCGGCCGCGCCGCCAGAAACAAACGCAATGCCGCGCAATGCCGCGGGCCAGACTTCAAGTCCGCAGGAAGCGCCGCCGCGTTCTTCTGTTCCGCCCGGGATGCCGCAATTTTCCGCGTTAAGCGGTATGCAGCATTCTGAGCCGGCCGCCATTCACTCATCAGAACGAGCCGCTCCCTCGATTCCGCAGCAGCAGTTTTCCGCGCAGCCTGCGCAATCTTCCGCACAACAAGAACGGCGGACAGAGCCTCCGGCAGCAGAGCAGTCTGCGCTTCACGCGCCGCAGCCAAGCGTTCCGGCTTTTTCGTCGACGGCAGCGAATGCGGCGGAAGCCTCCGCATCCAGCGAACCGCACTCCTCTTCCTCTGCGTCCGCTTCATCCGAGATACCGGACAGCTATCCGGATGAATATCCTGATTCTGATGCGGACGGAAAAGCGGCAGCAAGCGCGCCGGAGGTTATGGCGTATGCGGATACGAGTGTATGGACGCACGGTACGGAAGGCGACATCCATGAAAGCGATGTTGCATTTACTGCGCCGGACGGCAGCCGCATTACGATGGGCAAGCTCTACGGGGCGGTTATCGCGGAGCTTGCAGTTGACAATGCGAGCTTAGGCGCGGCGTTAATGCGCACCGGATGCTGGAATCTGAACGGCTCCGTCATTTCCGCAACCATCGAAACCGAATATCAAAAAAGTTTTATCGATCGGGAAAAGAGCCGGATTCTTGCAATTATCGACCGGTATTGCCATGCGTCCATGCAGCTTGAAGTTACGGTGGAGCCGACTAAAACGCCGGAGCGGCCGGTTGAACTTCCCCTGCAAGTAAAAATTCTTTGCAATTCATTCAAAGGCTCCATCCTTTGATTTTCAAATACGATAGCAAAAGCGAGGAATACGATGAATCCATTTGAACTGCTGAAAAACACCAAGCTCATCAAAGAACAGGCGGAAAAGCTCCAGCGCAGTCTTGAAAACGTATGCGCAGAAGGTTTTGCCGGCGGAAAAATGGTAACTGTTACCATGAACGGCAAATTTGAAATGACGGCCATCAAACTTGATCCGCTGTGCGTTGACAATCGAGATGTCAAAATGCTTGAAGATTTAATTATGGCGGCGCAGCGGGATGCCGTTCAAAAAATCCAAGAGCGCATCAAAGAGCAAAGCGGAAATTTTTTGCAGGATTTAAATCCTGCCGACTTGGGGCTGTCATGACAACGATAATGGACGGCTTAACGCAATCTCTGTCCCGACTGCCCGGAATCGGCAAAAAAAGCGCGGCGCGCATTGTCAACTATCTGCTGCGCTCCGATCCGGCCTATGTTCAGACGCTCGCGCACCAAATCGCACGTTTGCAGGCGCACATCAAACCGTGCGCAGTCTGCGGCGCGTGGACAGAAGACGAGGAGTGCGCCATCTGCGCGAATAGCCAGCGGGATCACTCGCTCATCTGCGTGGTTGAACAGGCGCAGGATGTTGAAACAATCGAGGCGGCCGGCGGCTACATGGGCGTTTTTCATGTACTCGGCGGCGTTATCGCCCCGCTTGAAGGCGTTGGGCCAGACCAGCTCAACATTGAACCGCTGCTCAAGCGCATAAAATCAGGAGCCGTTGCTGAAGTTATCCTTGCGACAAACCCGACGTTCGAAGGTGACTCCACCGCGCTTTACGTGCACCGTCTTTTATGCGCGAACGCCGGCATCAAAATCACCCGCCTTGCAACCGGCATTCCTGTCGGCGGCGACTTGGAATATGCCGACAAGTTGACGCTTGCGCGCAGTTTTCGGGGGCGCATGGAAATCAGCGCCTCATAGTGGCTGCTCCAAACCTTTTTGCAGGGCCGCGCGGCGCGTTTTGTAACATCTTGCAAATCCGTTTTTTGTTTTAGAAACAGATTTATTCAGGAGGTCTTCTTAATATGAAATCTTGGACAAAATATTTCTTGGGCGTTACGGCGGCAGCGGCGCTTTCATTTGCGCTCGTTTCGCTTTCATGTAGAAAAACGGCGGTTAAAGGAACTGCCGGAACCGCGTATGCCGAAACTGCTCTGGTCAAAAACAATGCGGCCGATTTGAAAATCGTCGAGGCGGTACAAAATTCCTTCCGTTCGATAAGCAACGCATTGCTTCCGGCAGTCGTTGAAGTCGATGTTACCGAAACCAAAACGATGGCGGCGGATCCGTTTGAAAATTTCCGTTTTTTCTTTTTCGGGATGCCGAATCAGGACAACGACGACGGCGGGAAAAAACGCAAATACGAGCAAAAGGGCTTGGGGTCAGGGGTCATTGTCCGCAGAACGGGCGACACCATCTACGTGCTGACGAATAATCACGTTGCCGGGGACGCGACAAAAATTTCGATAAAACTGAACGATGAGCGAGAATTTGAAGGAAAGCTCGTCGGCTCGGACGAACGTATGGACATTGCGCTCGTTTCTTTTGAATCGTCCGACAAAACGATACCGGTCGCCATGCTCGGAGATTCGGACGCGGTGCAAACCGGCGACATCTGCCTTGCGTTCGGCGCGCCGCTTGGCTACAGCCAGTCCGTTACGCATGGAATCGTCAGCGCAACGGGACGTTCCGGCAACGGCATCGGAAACATCAACGACTTTATTCAAACGGACGCTGCAATCAATCAAGGCAATTCCGGCGGCCCGCTCGTCAACATTTACGGCGAAGTCATCGGCATCAACACGTGGATTGCCTCGCAGTCAGGCGGTTCGCAAGGACTCGGTTTTGCCATTCCGATCAACAACATAAAAAACACCATCGACTCGTTCATCTCGAAAGGAAAGGTGGAGTACGGCTGGCTCGGCGTTTCCTTGCTCGAAGCGACGAAGGAATACAAAAACGAATTGGGGGCCGGCAACGAAACCGGCGCGCTCGCGTCCCAGCTATTTATCGGCTCTCCGGCGCATAAAGCGGGGATGCAGCCGGGCGACTACATCATATCGCTCAATGGAAACAAAATGCGCGACATAAACCAGATTGTGCGGGAAGTGGGGCGGCTTGAAGCGGGCGTTACGGCGGAATTCGTCGTTATCCGCGGCGGGAAAAAGGTAACGCTTCCGGTAAAAATTGAGGAGCGGTCGGAAAAAGTTTCTTCCGACAATGGGAAGCTCTGGCCGGGCTTTATCGCAGTTCCGCTGACGGCAGATGTTCGGAAGCAGCTAGAGATTGAAGGCAAGGTCAAAGGCATCGCGGTAACCAACGTGATGCAAAAGTCTCCGGCCGCAGCTCTCCGCTTGCAAAACAACGACGTTATCACCGCCGTCAACGGCAAACCGGTCGGAAATATTTCGGAATTTTACGCCGCGCTTGCCGGAGCGGACAAGTCGGTAAACTTCGATGTCTACAGCAACGGCGGCACGATTACTACCGGAACGTATAAATTCTAATCCCCCATGCACGATGCGCCAAAGTTCCCGCTTATGCGGCATTGCTTTTGGCGCATTTTTTCCGCGCATAACAGCATTCCCTGTCGGTACATTTTTTTCAAAATTTGATTTCCGCGCTTTTCATTTTGCTTTTATGGATTTAAATCATCCTGCTGTGCTATAATGCCGCAATTTTATAGGTTAGGAGAACTTTGTGTATAAGCGCATTGATCCAAAAACAAATTTCCCTGCGCAAGAGGAAGATGTGCTTGCGTTTTGGGAGAAAAACGATACTTTCAAAAAGTCAGTTGCGCAGCGGGAAGGCTGCACGGAATTCATTTTTTACGATGGCCCCCCGTTTGCAACCGGCCTTCCGCATTTTGGACATTTTATTCCCTCCACGATAAAAGATATTATTCCGCGCTACCAAACGATGAAAGGTAAAAAGGTTGAACGCAGGTTCGGCTGGGATTGCCACGGGCTTCCGGTAGAAAATCTGATTGAAAAAGAGCTTGGCATTAACTCCAAACATGAAATTGAAGCGTTCGGCGTTGCGCAATTTAATGATAAATGCCGCGCCTCCGTCCTCAAGTATACGAACGAGTGGCGCAAAACCATTACGCGCATGGGGCGGTGGGTTGATTTTGATAATGACTATAAGACGATGAATGTTGAGTTCATGGAGTCGATTTGGTGGGTTGCTAAGGCTTTGTGGGACAAAGGAATGATTTATGAAGGAAAATACATTCTTCCGTACTGTCCGCGCTGCGCAACTGTCCTTTCCTCTCATGAACTGGCGCAAGGCTATAAAGAAAAGCAGGATCCGGCAATCACCGTCCGCTTTCAGATAACCGGCGCGCCGGATACGCTCGGCGATGCGGAGATTGCGAACGGCAAGACCTATTTTCTTGCGTGGACGACGACGCCGTGGACGCTTCCGTCTAATTTGGGGCTTTGCATGGGGCCGGACATCGGCTACGTCAAGCTGTTGGATAAGGCCGACGGCAATTTTTACATCCTCGCAAAGAGTAGACTTCCTATATATTACCGGGACGAAAAAGAATACGAAATCATTTATGAGCGTACCGGACAAGATTTTGAAGGCGCCCGCTACAAACCGCTTTTTCCGTATTTTGCCGATCGCGCGCAAAAAGAAGACGGCTCCGCCGGCGCATTCCGCATTTTTGTTGCGGATTTTGTTTCGACGGAAGACGGAACGGGCATCGTGCACACTGCTCCGGCATTTGGAGAAGACGACTGGAACGTCTTTAAGGACACGGGGATTGCCGCCGCTGACCCGATTGATTCAGAATGCCGCTTTACCCAAGAGGTTCCGGATTTTGCAGGGCGATTCGTAAAAGACTGCGACAAAGACATCATGGATCGCCTTAAAAAAGAAGGAAAACTTGTTAAGCGCGATGTGATCGTTCACCAGTACCCGCACTGCTGGCGGTGCAGTTCGCCGCTCATCTATCGGGGTATCGGCTCATGGTTTGTCAAAGTCTCCTCCGAACGCGGCCGGCTTCTCCGCGCAAACAGCAGCATCAAATGGCAGCCGGCTCACATACAGGATGGACGGTTCGGCAAATGGCTTTCCGGTGCCCGCGACTGGGCAATCAGCCGTAACCGCTACTGGGGCAGCCCGATTCCGATTTGGAAATGCAGCGACTGCGGCAAAACCGTCTGCATCGGCTCCCGCGCGGAATTAAAAGAATGCAGCGGCATCTATCCTGAAGACCTGCATAAACAGTTTGTCGATGAAATTACGTTTGCTTGCCGCGAATGCAACGGAACCATGCGCCGCATTCCGGAAGTCTTCGACTGCTGGTTTGAATCCGGAGCCATGCCCTACGCGCAGCATCACTATCCGTTTGAAAATAAAGAATACTTTGAAAAACACTTTCCGGCGGACTTTATTTCCGAAGGGCTTGACCAGACGCGCGGCTGGTTTTACACGCTGACCGTCCTTTCGTCCTTCCTGTTCGACAAGCCGGCGTTCAAAAACTGCATCGTCAACGGCATCGTGCTTGCAGAAGACGGGCGGAAGATGTCGAAAAGCCTTCGCAATTACACCGATCCGACGGAAGCCATCAACCGCTTTAGCGCGGACGCAATCAGGCTTTTCCTCATGCACTCGGCGGTGGTCAAGGCGGACGAAATCCGCTACAGCGACGAGGGCGTTCGCGAGGTCATCAAGAGCATCATTTTACCGCTGTGGAGCAGCTACGGTTTTTTTGTGCAATACGCGAATATCGACGGCGTAACGTGTACGGGGCGCGAGTTCGATGAAAAGCTGCCGGAAAATCCGCTTGACCGCTGGCTTTTGTCTGTGTCGCAAAACATGGTGCGGAAAGTAACGGCCGCGCTTGATGAATACGACTTGAGCGCGGCAATCGACCCGATGCTGCATTTTATCGATCAGATAAATAACTGGTACATCCGGCGGAACCGGCGACGCTTTTGGAAGAGCGGTAACGATGCCGACAAAATAGAAGCCTACGGCGCGCTGTATGCGTCCTTAAAAACATTTGCGCTCGTTGCCTCTCCGTTTATTCCCTTCCTCACTGAATCGATTTGGCAAAATCTACGCACGGATGAGGACAAGGAGTCGGTGCATCTGATGGATTATCCGGAGTATGACGCCCGATTCCGCGACGAAGCGCTTGAGTTTAAAATGGCGGCGGTGCAGAAGGCCGTATCGATGGGGCGGAGCCTCCGCAATCAATTCAACATCAAAAACCGGCAGCCGCTTGCGTCCGTTGCGCTTGTTACGCGCAATGCGGAAGAAAAGGCGGCGCTCAAAGAAATGCTTGATACGATTCGGGAAGAATTGAATGTCAAAACGGTCGTTTTCCATGACAAGGAAGAGGAGTTAGTCGAGTATAGCGCGAAGGCGAACTTCCGCGCGCTTGGAAAACAGCTTGGGCCGAAGATGAAGGCGGCGGCATCGTGCATTGCAGCATTGTCCGAAAGCCAGATTGCAAAGCTGCTTTCCGGCCAGACGGTTGAAATCGGCCTTGACGGCGAGCAGGTTTTGCTGAATACGGAAAACGTCATCGTAGAACGGACGGAAAAGGCGGATTTGAAGGTACTCAACGAAGGGACACTGACTGTCGGCTTGGACACAAAAATCACTGATGCGCTGAAAAAAGAAGGATATGCGCGGGATTTGGTGCGCGGAATCCAAAACTTACGCAAGGAAAGCGGTTTTGCCGTTACCGACAGGATTCGGTTAACGGTTTCAGGGGATGCGCGGCTGCACGGCGCATTTGAAGATTATAAAGATTTTATTGCAAATGAAACGCTTGCGGCCCGTGCTGAATGGAAAGACGCTTTGAATGGCGGCGCGGCAGTTGATGCGGATGATGCGGCATGGAGGATTGCAGTTGAAAAGATATAGATTCGGCGTGTGCGCGGCGGCCGCGTTTGCGCTGTGTTCGCTCTTTTGCGGTTGCCGGACAGCGCCTCCGCCTCCGGAACAGGCTGTTGTTGATGCCGTCGACTTGCTTGACGGAAAGAGCGCCTTTTATCTTAAAATTCCTGCAAGCCTTGACCCAACGCTTTTACGGCGGATGCTTTCGGGAAGTTTTAAGAGTCTTTCTGACGAGGATGCGCGGATGATTGTTTCCCGCGTAGACACGCTGTATGCGGGGCTTACTCGTAAGGCGTCTTCATCGGAGTTTCAGCTTGCAGCGTCGTGCGCGGTGCCGAAAGCGGCCGTACCGTATGTGTTTTCCGCCAAGAACGGCTGGAAGACGCGGCGGACAACTCCCATAACCGCAGATCAGCCGGTTTGGAACATTTACAACAACGGCTCGCTTGATGTTGCGCTCCCGTCGGAGCGGATTGTGTGCGCGGGGCGGGCGGCTCCGGAGATGCTCGGCGCCTATCATGCGCTCAGCCGTGCAGAGCCGCCCTATGCTGCGGCGGACGGGGCAAGCGACGCGCTTTCAATTCCGGTGCGCGAGTGGCTTACGGACGGCGGCGATGAAATCCGCTTTTTTGCCGTCAGCCCTCAATCGTTTCTTGCAAGTCTCACCGGCACAAACTTGAATTACAAGCTGGCCTATGCGCGCGGCAAGATGGCGGCGATTCCGAGTGATTCTGTGCAGTATTTGATGGAGTTTGAGTTTGAATTCCGCGACAAGAGCATTGTCCTTGCCGCAAAAGCAGCGCTTTCCCTCGCATTCGGTTTGACCGACTCGGAGGCGATATTGGAAACGCCGACGCATCTGAAGCTGCGGGGAATCAAAATCGACCGCGAATATGTATATAAGGTATTGGTTTTGTAAACGTATGCGCTGGCGGACTTCCTCATCGCGCGGATGACGCGGCTTTCTGCACTGAAAACGACTATTAAACCTGTTTGACAACAAACGTATCGAACCGGTCTGCTTTATTAGGAGAAATATGAAAAAAGAAGACGACAATATTATTTTGAAGGCGGAAGATTTAGACGGTTATTTGACGCGGCAGGATCAGCTCGATCTCAAACGGCTTGACGCCATGTACCGCGAGACGGTTTCGTCATTCGATCCGGTGGATGAAAAAAGTATCATCGCGCATTTCGACAAGATGGGACACGCAATGCAGGAAATCTGCGCTTCTCATCCGCATATGCGCGTTTTTAGTTTTGTGACGGAAGAGGGGGCGCACGCGGAAGCAAGTCGCGTTATCGCAAAGCTGCGCAATATCAAAACGCCCCGTCAAGAGTTTATGTATTACAGCCAGCGCGCTTACGAAATGCTGTTCCGCATGGCCTTCACCGATGAGCATTCTGACAAGAAAAATCATATCGTGGTAAAAACGCCCGTTACCGATCCGGTACAAAACTATGCGGTACATAAAATTCCTGACATCGATCATAAAATCGAAAATTCCGTGATGTGCGTTATGCTGCGCGGCGCGTTGCTTCCGAGTATGATTATATCGAAGGAAATTGAGGAATATTCGTCGCACCGCTACATCACGCCGTTTGCGCTCTTTAAAATCAGGCGAAACGATAAAAAGAATGAAAACGACATGGAATATATACTCAACCTCAAGAATTCGTTTTTTAATTTTGAACAGCTTGACGGAAAAGATTTGATTTTTGCCGATCCGATGAATGCAACCGGCGGCTCTCTGGTAACAGTCGTAAAGTATCTGGAAAGTCAGGGCGTACATCCGAAATCGATTAAGTTTTTCAACGTTATTTCCGCCTTAAAGGGGAGCATTCGGGTAACGCGGGCGCTTTCAAACTGCACGTGCTACACGCTTTGGCTCGACCCGATGCTCAACAATGCGGCCTACATTTTGCCGGGGCTTGGCGACGCGGGCGACCGCATGAACGGCATCGACATCCACGATAATCCGCGCAACATCATGCAGCTGATTGCCGACTACGGAAGCAACATTACGGGGCTTTACCGTTCGCAGCTTTTTGAAATCGAAAAAACGGTGTTGGGGTAGCAAATCCATGCGCGTATGCTCCGAAAGCGGAAAAAAAGCACGTCCGCATAAGCGTGTGCCGGCAATGTTTCCGGCCGCGCTCTTATTTTTGCTTGCGTCCTGCGCGACAAATGCGCATCTGCCTGTTCCCGGAGAAAAGACGGCTGTGCAGAGTAATCTTTCTGCAGAATATTTGGCCATTGCCGATGAATATTTTGCGCTGTCGAAGTTCGATAAGGCTGTTGATTATTACAAGCGCGCGATGAAAAATAAAACGCTTTACTGGAGCGCGTATTACAAACTGGGGCGCTCCTATGCCATGTCGAAAAAATGGAGCGATGCGCGGCGGATTTACCTCAAGCTGCTAAACCGCGACCCGAAAAACTTGAGCGTACGGCTGTCGCTTGCGTATATCATTGCGATGGACGGCCGCCTTGAACAAGCGGAAGAAGTGTACAAAACATTGTGGAAAGAAAATCCCGACAATGCAGATGTACTCGTTAATTTCATCAGTATTTTAATTGCACAGCAGAAAATACCTGAAGCGGGCGCTCGCTTTAATGAGTTGAAAGCGAAATTCAAGGATAACAAAAATATTCAAGCATTCGACAAGAAATTCGAAGAGATACGAAAAAGCGTGGCGGACAAAAAGAAAGAGACTGCCGATGCGTCTAAGAACGGGGCAAAAGACAAAGCTGCGCCTCAGAATAAGAATGCCGCTGGCGGAATAGCGGGCGTTCCGTCTGCGGCAAAACAAGAATCCGCCGCGCCGAACAAAACCGGCACGGACAGTAAAAAAGGCGAAAGCGCCGCGCAGGAAAAAGCGGTCGGCACGAAAGACAAAAAAACGGAAGACAGTGCGCAGGAAAAAGCGGCCGGAGCGGATAAAACCGCTGCTCCGAAGAAAAAGCAGGCTGCAAAAAAAATGTCGGCAATCAGCCGCACCATCGACGCGCCCCACGAACTTCCTGACGAAGACCTCGCCGATGAGCCTGAAATTCTGCCGCCTGTCGCCCCCGATACCGGCAAGGAAGCCGCAAGCGATGCGGCAAAACCGGAAAAAGCCATGCACACAGAGCGCGAAACGCAAAAAACGCCGGCACCTTCTGCCCCCGAAGCGAAGGCCGACCGTCTCTAAACGCGCACGGAACTTGATTTGCTGGGGATTTACGCTTTTCATTTCCCGTAAGAGCGCACGTATGCCGCGTAAAAAAACTTTTGGAGGATTCTATGGCAAAAATTACAATTAGCGGACTTTTTTACAGCGACAAATTGACGGGAATCGAGCGTTTTGCGCACGAAATGACGCGGCGGCTCGACGCGCTCTCGTCTCCAAACGAGTTTACGCTCGTCCTGCCGCCGAATATGCCGGACGATATTCCGCCGTTTAAAAACCTCCGCACCGTCCGCCTGTTTAAAACGCCCGGAGCCGCCGTAAAAAAAATCAAACTTTACTTGTATCTCCTTTTTAATCCGTCCGTCTGCCTTGACTTTGGAAACCGGACGCCGTTTTTCGGGCGCAACATCGTTTTTTTGCATGATATTTACTGCCGCGTCTTTCCTGAAGATTTCCGCTCCGCCAAAGACCGCCGCATTATGAAAAAGAGCTGCCGAATGTATAAGCGTATCGCAAAAAAGGCGCGGCTTATCTGCACTGTCTCGGAGTTCAGTAAAAAACAGATTATGGATTATTACGGCGTACCTGAGGAAAAAATCCGCGTCATTTACAACGGATTTGAACATATCAATTCGATTTCTGCCGATAACGGCATTTTTACGCGCTTGAGCGGTCTCAAAAAAAAGGAATTTTATTTTACGCTGGGGAGCCTCTCTTTGCGGAAAAACCTTAAATGGATTGCCGACCACGCGGAACTGTACCCGAATGAAACCTTTGTCGTCTCTGGAACGCTCTTAAAAAATTTTATTCCGCCGGAACTTCAAAAGTTACAAAGGCTTTCCAACGTCATTCTTGCCGGATATTTGAGCGATGGCGAAGTAAAAGCGCTCATGCAAACGTGCAAGGCATTCGTTTTACCCTCATATTTTGAAGGTTTCGGCATACCGCCGCTTGAAGCGCTTGCCTGCGGCGCCCCTATTATCATCTCGAATGCCGCCTCGCTCCCTGAAATATACGGAAAATGCGCGCACTATATTGACCCGTCAAAGCCCGATGTTGACTTGGATGCGCTTTTAAAAGAGCCGGTAGCCGCTCCCGATCCGCTTTTTGAAAAATATTCATTCGATAGGTCGGCAAAACAGCTTTTTGAACTGTTGCAAACAGTTCAAAATGAATAGGATTTTACAATAGACGCAGCGGCGCGGTGATTTTCGACATTCAACAAGTACTGCGATGTTACGGTACTACATTTGCCGCGTTTTTTCGACTACAACACGCGCCTTTCCTATTCGCAAAACGAGCAGGTCGATTCATACGATGAAATCAAGCATCCCGCAATTTTGAACGAGATGCAGCGGCTCGATATGCAGAAATCCGCCTGACGCATGAAAGCTATTTACCTGCGCGGAGCGGGTTCGGCACAAGTTCTTATTTTGCAGGCGGTACCGCTTGAAGCCTTTTACGCGCTCAAAGGTCTGTACACCGGAAAACGGCAGCTTGCCGACAACGCAATTTACCTTGAACGCGAGCTTTGCAAAGAAGCCGGCAGCATTCAGGTACAGATTGCGGCAAGTTTCAGCGGCTTTAACCGCATCAATTTTTCAAAAGACGGCATACGGTCAGTCCGATTATCATTTCGAGTGAACTGAAGCTCGCGCTCAACGCGCGTCTCATGCTCTTTTTTACCGGGTTTTTGCGGTTTTTCTCTGGCATTCAAAAAGCGATGGAAGAGAAAGGCGCCGAATTTCGTAACATATTCAAAAGCACATTTTTACTTGGCTGCAAGATGTATTTCGGAGTTGCGTTTTCACAGCTGCTTTAAGTTGTTTTGCGGCGTATGATTCCGGCATGAAGAAAACTTGCAAGACGATACTCACGCGTCCTCCTTCCCCTGCCTGTAAATGACAGACAGCAACGTTCTGATGTATGGAGGGGAAAATAAAACGGCCGCGGCGCAAGCGCCGGCTAAAAGCGTTTTGTCCATTCGGCGGGAAGCGAGGCTTCTTCCGGCGGCTGTTGCTCTGATTTTTGTACGAGCGTCCGTTTGGTTCCGCGCAGCATACTGTCGCCTTCAAGCCGCAGCCGCCATTCCACCGGTTTTGCGTTGGTTGCGACTTCGAGCGCAACGGTGCGAGGGAGTTCTGGGAAAAATGAAGCGTTGCTGCCTCCCGCTTGGCTGATGGTTACCGGAAAATCCGCGTTATTTTCGCTGATTGAAATGGTTATGCTCATGCTTGCGCCGTTTTTGAAGATGATAAAACCGCGTCCGCCGCGCATGATGACCACCTTGTCGATGTATTCATCGCCGCTCCATGTGCCGGCGATTGCCTGTGTCGAAACGGAAACGGGTCTATTTTGAGCAGGTTTGTCGTTCTGCGGCTGGGATGCATAGCTGCTCGAACCGGCTCCCTGCTGCATAAAAGATGCCAGTAAGTCGCTGAGCGTTGCTTTCGATTCGGAAAAAATTTTATAGTAGGAATCGTATTCTTTGACAGTTCTGACTTCCTTGCCTTCAGAAAGTTTTTTCATGTTCGTGGCGCATTCCCATTTGCTGTCGGAGCGTTTGGTAATGACTGCGTAAAATGTAATGGCATCTTTGTCAGATGCAGAGATGTCAGCATTCCCGGTGTCGAAGTAATTTTGCGAAAAATCGGCGGAACGCCTGTCCGTTAGCTGCACCGAGCTGTCTTTAAGCTGCGTCAAATACAAATCTTCCGTCATGGAAATCATATTTTTGTCCGCATCCTGAGAGGCGACTCCGTAAAAGTCAACCTTCACAGCTGACTGCGCCGCCGCCGAAACGCAAAAAAACATCCCGATAATGACATACAATGCTGGTAACGCCGGATTTTGTTTCATTATTTATACTCCCGTTTGAATTCGCGTTGAATTTCCCGGTCAATATCGCGCTCTTTGATTGCCGTTTTCTTGTCGAACTGCTTTTTACCTTTGCAGAGCGCAAGCAGTACCTTCACTTTGCCGTTTTTAAGATAAAATTCAAGAGGAATGAGCGTATAGCCCTTCATTTCAGTTTTGCGCGTCAGCCGCTTAATTTCCGCCTTGTGCAAAAGCAGCTTCTTGTGGCGCAGCGGATCGTGATTAAATACCGAAGAATACGAATACTCGGCAATATTGACCCCCTTCAACAGAATCTCCCCGCCGGAAATCTCTGCAAACGCATCGGGAAAAGAAATATTCCCGCTTTTCACGGATTTCACTTCCGTCCCCTCAAGGACAATGCCGCATTCTATCTTCTCTTCCACAAAATAATCGAAGCGAGCTTTTCTGTTTTCCGCAATTATTTTCTTACCGTCCGCCATGCGTAAAGTATAAATCATAGTTTGCCGGCTTGCAAGGGAACGGCGGACGAGAAAAAGATGCCGTAACGACTTGATTTTGCCGCCCATCCGCTTCAACTTTTTCCATGTGGAAAAAATTGAGGAAAATAGTTTGCATCGGTTGCGGGAAAAATTGCTGCACAGAGTTAATTTTATCGACGCCCCGTTTCAAGTTTTTCTCTGCGGAGAACATTGGGGAAAATATTTTTGTGTAGATGGTTGAATATATAGCTAATTAACTTGGATGCCAGATAAAAATTCTTAATATCTTCACATGGCGTAGGACAGATAGTTAAGATTGCAGGTAAGCGAATAGGAAGAAGGCCGCACGTTGGCGCAGGCTGCGGCAGTATTTAAAGTAAATATCGGTACACTCTCTGGCTGGAGAAATGATATAGGCGACCGGAGACGTGAAAACAAGAGTCCGTTGTCCGGTTAACAAAAAAATTATTTCCGAAAAACTCATTGAATATGCGGAATCGCATCCTGACGCCTACTTAAAATTTCGGTTGCTGCCAGTCTTCAGGCCTTAAACGACTGAGAAAACTCAGATTTCGCGAAAAAAAGAGTACCTTTTGCAAAGAGCAAGACCGGCAAAAATAGAACAGGTTCAATTTCGAGTTTTGGGCATAGCTGTAAAATAGAGCTGTATTTTCGGGAAAATCCTACCGCCTTAGCCGCAGTCGAGCTTTATATCGCATAAACGCTCGAAATGGTACTCCGCAAAAACCTCTCCTGCACACAAATGGTGCCTATTCCACAACTTTACATTCTATTGGTGCAGAAGAAAGGTGGAAAATTTCAAGTTTTTCAAAAACTCGAAATTGAACCTATTATAGCTAATTGTCTTCTAAAAACACGTCTATATGACTCCGTTTCACGGGCTCTAGATGTGGTTTTAGAAGGCAGTTAGCTATATAGCATTTTTTGGAGACTTTAAACAGACTCTTAAGGTACTGCACAGCTTTACAATTGACCACATTTTCTCCTTTGCATTTTCCAAAATGTAGC
>CAUTOX010000045.1:0-15847 GCA_963539665.1 uncultured Treponema sp. | reverse complement strand
TTCCATTCCTATAAATTCGACAGTTGAAAAAATCTTCAGATTTTGAAACTGCCGAATTCCAGCGCTTTTGCAAGGTGTCAGCCTGAAAAAGCGCATACAATAAACGATGTTTGCGACGCAAACTCGCCGTGTTTTTTAGCCGCGCTATTTTAAGCGGCTGAAAATAAGCCTTCCTTTATTATTCGGTTTTCGGGGACTGCGCTTTTATGATAACGGTTCACAAATGTGCCGCCAATATGTGTGCAGTAAACGCAGAAAGCGCGTCACCATCCGCATTAGCGGCAAGCGTCATGCTCGAATTGGGCTAGTTGCGGCACAACGTGAAGGTGCCTTGCTTGCTCCGCACACCTACAGCGGAACGATGAAGGCCCCCGTGTTCGAATACCGGTTTGAGGAGGAATTGTTAAAGAAGCTGCCAAAGGGCATGTTATCATCATGGACAACGCGGCGTTTCACAAGACAGAGGTTTTGAACCTTGCCGGAAAATACTCGCAGACCTTGGTTTTCCTGCCGCCGGATTCGCTTGAATGCCTCCCTATTGAACATACGTGGAGCGATATAAAGCGGAATATTGCAAGTCAAATCCATCGCTACAGCTTTGTTGCAGAGGCTCGAGTCGGCTCTACAAGACAATTAGATATGCGTCCGCTTCAAACATTGCGTCGGGCAGAGGCCGATTGGGATTGGCGGCCTTGCTTTTGCAGGCGTCGCCGCGCTGCGCTATCATTCTTGTCTGCCAACTGGAACGGTTGGCTACCGCCCCAATACCGTGCCGACAAAGCTGCGCGCGCCGTTCATAAATTCCTTAAAACCCGCAGCTTTTTTGCCTTGCCGCTGTAATTGGGTAACGGCGTACAGCCCGCGCCCGCAGCAGATGAGAATGCCTTCCGCTCTGTTGATGCCGCATACCGTACCGCATGGGGCGGCGGTATTTTTTGTTGCGCCCGCATCGGTATGAGCCTCTTTTGCAAAACTGCAGTCCGCACTGACGGCGTGTCCTGCAATGATTTTCAGCGCGGCGCCGTTTTCTGTCGTCCATGCGCCGGGCGTAGGCGAATAAGCGCGGACTGCCGCATCAATTTCTTCTGCGGACTTTGCCCAATCGATTTTCGCATTTTCTTTGGTGATGACCGTTGTGTAGCTTGCCGCGCCGGTCTGCATCCGCCCTTGAGGACGCTGCTTTGTGCGCGCGACGGTTTGTAAAACAGTTGCTAAAAGCACTGCCCCTTGTTCGGCGGCGGCATCTAAAAGCGTACCGGCGGTTTCTTTTCCGGTCAGCGGAACGGCGTGCTCTGCAACAATATCGCCTTCATCCATTGCAAGGCTGATGGTCTGGACGCAGAACGCGGTAGCCGCATCGCGATTGAGAATCGCTGCATTAACCGGCGTACAGCCGCGGTATTTCGGCAGAGCGGAAGGATGCAGGTTAAGCCCGCCGTAGGGGAAGAGCGCCATGAACTTGGGGCCGAAGATGCGGCCATACGCAAAGCAGACCAAAATATCCGGCCGGACGGCGGCAATTTCTACCCGGCACGAAGCGTCAAGATGCTCCGGCGTAAAAACCGGCAGCCCATTCCGTTCAGCAAGCGCGGCAACCGCAGTTGCTTCCGGCGTCTTATGTCTGCCGCGCGCGCTCGGCGGATTAGAAAGCGCCCCGCAAATCTCAAAGCCGCGCGGTGCAGCCTCCGCCAGCAGCAGTTCAAGCGTCCGCGCCGATGCTTCTGGACTTCCCGCATACAAAACTCGTAACGCTGCCATTTACACCGTCCCGCTTTCGCCGCGGCGCTTCGCTTCTTTTTCCGCAAGTTTTGCTGCGCGTCGCCGTTTTTTGCGAGCCTGTTCCGCTTCTTTTTGCCGCGCGCGCTCCGAGCGCAACGCAAACTGCCGCTCGATTTTTTCTGCAAACTCCTTGTCGCCCCGATCAATAAATAAAATTCCCTCTAAATGATCATATTCGTGCTGAATGATCCGCGCCAAAAGCCCATCCGCCTCGAGCGTAAACGGTTTGCCGTATTCATCAAAGGCCTGCACCGTTACTTTGGCAGGGCGCGTAATCGATTCATACACCTGCGGAATGCTGAGGCAGCCCTCTTCGTAGTCAGACGTTTCCGGAGAAGTTGCAATGATTTGCGGATTGATGAACACCCGCCGCACCTCGTCATCGGCAAGGGCTACGAAAATGCGCAGCTTCCGTCCCGCTTGGGGGCCTGCAAGCCCGACCCCGTCCGCTTCAAGCATGGCATCAAACATTTCCGCCGCAAGCGCACGGATTTCATCGTTAATCTCTTCAACCGGAGCCGCCTTCTCCCGCAATATTTCTTCGCCTAATTTCGTAATTCTCATAAAACCTCATACTCCTACAATAAATCCTGTTCGCTTCATTCCCTGTCGAGAAGTTGCATTCGCCCCGCACCGGTTTAGAGTGCATTCCGGCTACTTTTTTGCGCCGCTTCCATCGTCTGCAATCATGTTCGCCGATATGAACAGCTCGTCCTGATACCAATCCAGCAGAAGGGAAAAGATTTCGTCGCGGTAGCCCGGACAACTTGCTTTTATTTTCCACACCGCGCCCGTGAGCATCTTGTCTTTCGGCAGCTCGCTGATGTTCCGCCACGCGCCGTTATAAAACACGCGGAATGTCGTCTTCGCGCTGATTTCTTTGCCGGTCGCTCCGTCAAACGCATGGGGATTGAGCTTGAGCGGACGGCGCATATTCATCAAAAATGCGGATGAAATGGTTACCGCTTCATTTTTTACGGTAAATGAATCCCACCACACATACGGGCCGGCTGCAACCTTCATCCGGTACGCTCCGCGCCTGAGGAAAACCGGTTTGGTCGCATACAAGATATTTTTTTGCGTGGGCGCCCCCGTTTTCGCCTTCACCGCTTTGAGCGCCCGCCGGGTATTCGGCACTTCGGGAATGTCCGCTCCATTATTCCGAAAGAAAAACGCATTGACCGGAAGATCGGCATTTGCCGCGCTGTTTGCAGGCATCTGCATTTCGATTTGTACCGGAACAAACCACTTCCGCAGCGCATAGCGGTGGATTATACCGCCGAACCAGCACAGTGAAAAGCTCGCCGCTGCCGCCGCCGCAAGCCCCGCCGCCATTAACATCTTTTTGAGCCGTCTGTTTTTCGGCGTGTAAGCCGCTTCCTGCACGAGCGCAGGCGAATGCACCAGCCGCGCAAGCTGTACCCGAATCGTATGCGTGTCGTACTGCTTTACATACCGCTGCACCGCCTTGAGCATCGGCGTAATTGACTGATAGCGCCGCTTCGGGTTTGCGCGGATTGCTTTTTTGATGAGGCGGCAGACATACGGCGGGATCGTTTTGTCGATTTTCTGCGGCGGCGTATATTTTTCCTTCTTGATTGCGTTCAAGGTGCCGATTGACAGCGTGGACGGATACGGTTTTGCGCCGGTTACCATTTCGTACAGCATCACGCCCAGCGAATAAATGTCTGCGCGGGCATCAACCGCCGCGCTATTTTCAAACTGCTCCGGCGGCATATACGCAGGCGTTCCGAGCGCCATGCCTTGTTCGGTAATTGCCGCAGCTTCTGAATCCTTGTCGCCGGTCGCAATGCCGAAATCCGCAAGTTTGACTTCGGCGCGTTTAGAAATCAATATGTTGCCGGGTTTGATGTCGCGGTGCACGATGTCTTTTGAATGCGCGTATTTGAGCGCAATGCAGGCATCCTGTATGATGAGCATGGCAAGCTGAGGACTTAATACGGTTTGCTTGGCGAGCAACTTGTCGAGCGCAGTGCCGTCAACAAATTCTTCTGCCATGTAGCGGTAGGAACCTTCGGTAAAATAATCGAACAAATGCACGATATACGGGCTTTGCAGATCGAGCAAAATCTGCGCCTCCCGCTTAAAGCGTTCGATATTGGCGGCATTCCGCCGCGCCGACAGCTTTTTAATCACAATTTGCCGCTTTAAAGACGGGTGCACGGCCTTGTAGACCGTTCCCATGCCGCCTTTTGCAATCAACTCAAGCACTTTATATTTGCCGATAAACTCAGGCGTCGTTTCTTTCATAATTCCTCCCAATGATACGCGCCGCCTGCAACGAAAGCCGTTCCGCGCTTCTCCTTAAAACATTGCGGCCAAAGCCTTTGCATACGGATGACTTCAAGGTACTTTGTCCTGAATCGAAAGTTTCCGAACAGGCGCATCAAAAAAAGCGGCGGCGCTCACAGTTTTTCTTGAACTCCCACGATATCCGAGTCGGGATTGAAGGGCCTGTCCGGATGTACGAGCGCGATATTTTGCTGCATTGGATTATGAAGCTGCACAAAAAGGCCGTCCTGCCGGAGCGCATAGCGGCCGCTTACTGGCCGGTGCCCGCCAAAATAGGCGAGCCGCTCCCAATCCATGCGGCCGGTTAGCGCGTTGAGCGTTCCGGCAACGCTTCCAAGCGGCGCATCACCGTTCCTCGTCCATGTAAGCGCACTGACGACGCGCTCATCTCCCATGCCGTCAATCAATTCGGCCCGCGTAAACCGTTGGCGCGGCTCTGCGTGCGATGCCATCCCATTTGCAAAGACGGCTGCAAGCGGCAAGTTTCTTTCAAATTGGGAAATCTGCGCCAAAACGCCGCGCCCGTATTTTACTTCCATAAATCGCCGCGTCATGCGGCCTTCATCGGCAAACTTCCGGAACGGAAAATCGCCGCCGCCTATCGCATTCATAATATTTTCGTGATTTCCTTTAAGGCAGTGGAACGCTGCGGGAAACGCGCATTTGCATTCCATGAGCAGGCACAACGCGGAAAGCCCCTCCGCCATTTCGCGCTCCATCGCTTGCCCGCACGGATTGCCGTATCCCCATTCCTGTAATGCCGCCTTCCACCGCTGGCTGCCGCGTAATTCGGAATGGAGAATGTCTCCTACGCAAATGACGCGCACAGCATCTTCCTGTAATGCCTGAAGAATCGTCCGCCGCTCGTTTGGAAAAAAGCCGTCCTGCGGCTTGAATGCAAGAATATTTGCCAAAAAATACGATCGCGCATGAATGTCAGGCACAATAACGAGCGGAAGTCTTGCTGCAGTAAAATCAAGGAGGCCGCCGGGCTTTCCAGTTGCAGCTGCATACGGACGGTACGCCGCATCCTCGCGTTCAAGCGCGGCAACGCATCGCTCAGTCAGCTCTGCCAAATATTGATGCGGCGGAAGCGTTCTGCCTGCGGCAAGCGTTTTGAGCCGCGCAAGAAAATCGGCGGTCATCGGCAAAATCCTTTAGGAGATGACAAGATTTGCAGAACCGACGGTAATTTTGTCGCCGCTGCTGAGCTTGACGTATTTATCGTCCGGAATCCGCCGCCCGTTGATGAAGGTGCCGTTCGTACTGTTTTCATCTTTGATAAAATAGTCGTGCCGGATTTTCTGAATTACCGCGTGATGCCGGCTGGCAAGTTTATTGTCTACAACGACATCGTTGTCGCGTTCCCGCCCAATGGTAATTTTAGCAACCAGCTTTATCTTCTTTTTGTTGAACAGGAGATAAGAACTCGGATTCGATTCGGCAATTGCGTCAAGGTGCCGACCGACCGGACTATCCGTAACTATCGTGGTATTTTCCATAACGGCGGGATTATACAAGCGCTCGCGCGTTTGTGCAAACCACACAAATGTGTTAACATCGCCCATATTTTTATTTTTGGAGTTTGTATGAAAAATACGGTAATTATTTTTGCGTTTGCCCTAGCGTTGCTTGCCGGTTGCGCCTCGACAAAAAGCGCGGCCGATAAAATTCCTTCGGCAAAGGGAGCGGACGGCGTTACTCGCCCTGATTGGGTGTTTTCCGGTAAGGAAGGTTCCGACGGAATCTATGCAGTCGGAAGCGGCAAGATGTCGAATACTGTCAATTCCCTGAAAGTTGCTGAAACGAACGGCCGCGCAAACCTTGCACGTATGACGCAGACGACCATCAAATCAGTTCTTACGACGTATGCCGAAGACACCGGCATCAAAGATGACGTATTGAATTTTATGGAAGAAGCGACGGTTGAACGCACGGCCGCCGTGCTAACCGGCTCCACGCGGAAAGATTACTGGCAGGATCAAGATGGAGTTGTGTACGCGCTCATGTATCTTCCATTAAAAGCGGTTGTGCCGACGGTTAATTCGATTATAGACGATTACGCTGTCGATAAAAAAACTAAAATAACGGAAGAAAAAGTTGCCGAAGCGCTTGAAAAATACAATCTGCTCAACGCGGCTCCGGCC
Organism: uncultured Treponema sp.; assembly: GCA_963539665.1. GTDB lineage: Bacteria > Spirochaetota > Spirochaetia > Treponematales > Treponemataceae > Treponema_D. Next base: position 9,608 of record CAUTOX010000045.1, on the reverse strand, counting down.
CATAGCGAATAAAGGAGGGCGCGATGAAAAAGCATACCTGTATAACGCTCATTGCAAGTTGCGCGGTTTTTCTGCCGGTTTTGTTTGCTTCATGCGCAACGGCGAACGTCAGCCGCGTCAGTTCCGATACCGTTATTGATTTGAGCGGCTACTGGAACGATACGGATGTCCGGCTTGCCGCCGAACAAATCATCGAGCTGTGCGTTGCATCTCCGCGCATTGCCGCCTTTCCTGCAAAGCATTCCGGAAAATTGCCGGTTATCATCATCGGCTCCTACCGCAACAAAAGCGATGAGCACATCGACACCGAGATTTTGACGAAAAAACTTGAAGCTGCGCTCATCAACAGCGGGAAGGCGGATTTTGTCGCTTCTATGGCGGAGCGGGATGAGGTTCGCGCCGAGCGCATGGATCAGCAAATCCATGCAAGCGAAAAAACGGCGAAAACGCTCGCCAATGAAACTGCCGCGGATTTTATGATGCAAGGTTCCGTCAAGACGATTGTCGATTCGGACGGCCGCACGATGACGCGGACTTATTTTATCGACACGGAATTGATAAATATCGAAAACAACACGAAAATCTGGGTCGATAGCAATTCTAATATCAAGAAAGTGATTAAGCGCCCCGGCGCACGGCTGTAAACCTTCGGCGGGAATGCAAGCGCTCGGCGTAAAGGGCGGCGGCAAAATGCGGTAGTATGCGCGGTTTTCCGCCTTTGCAATCCGGATGTATAGCGCAAATGCCGCCGCAGGTAAATCGGCAACGCATGAATCCGTCTGGATTCGCGCGCGCCCATTTGCCTATGCACTGCGCCGCTTTTATTCGTCAGGCTTATTTTTCGGGAACACGTATGATAAGAACGCAACTCTTTTTCCTTTTTGTGTGCGGAATCTCGCTTCCGCTGTACGCTCGCGGCGCAAAATTGCCGGCATGGGTAGAAAATCCGTTTATGGGCTATGCTGAAAATGAATATATTGCAGCGACCGGAGCGGGAATGTCTGCGGATGAAGCGGATAAAAAAGCGGTCGCGGCGGTTGCGGCGGCCGTCATTCAAAACGTAAATACGGAAGAAACCGTTACGCAAAGCAGCCTGTCCGACGGCACGGATTTGACTTCCTATCTTTCCGACATCCGAATCCAATCGAAACTCAAAGACGTTACCGGACTTTCGATAAAAGACCGCTGGACGGCGAAAAACAAGCCGTTTTATTCGCGGGCGGTTTTGGATAAAAACGCGGCGGGGCGGCAGTATGCGTTGCGGCTCCAGAAAAATGCGGCAGAAATCGATGCGCTGCTCGAAGCAAGCAGCAGGCATCCGGCAACCTTTGAATCCTGCAAGACGCTCATTCAGGCTTATACCCTCGCTGCCGAAAGCGATTATTATCTGAATCTGCTGTCAGTTTTACGCCCGAACGCCCGACCAACGCCCTCCTACGGAAGCGCCGCCGCGATTGAGACCCGCATCCGAAGCGCACTATCTGACATAAAAGTTCTCGTAACCGTTTCCGGCGACAGCGGCGGAAGACTTGCGGCGGCCGTTGCATCCGTCATCAACGGCTTTGGAGCTGGCGTTACCGCGTCGGAAAATGATGCTGCCTACCGCTGCACGGCGCAAGTTTCTTACGAAGACATCGAAAAACACCCGCAGACTGACATCTACTTCACCCGCTTCGCCTTAACCTGCGCAATAACCGAATGCGTAAGCGGCAAAGACATTTTGACCATTGCAACCGGCGCACGGTGCGGAAAACTTAGCCGAAAAGAAGCGCAGCAAAACGCCCGCGCCGCCGCTGAACAAGCCGTCAAAGACGAATTTTCGATAAAACTCAATGCTTTGTTGAAGTAACGGCCTGCCGAGCAAGCAGGATGTTTTTGCAACAGCCTTGATGCTTGAAGCGGCAGCTCATCATTTCAAGCAAGCGATGCGCGCTTTTTCAGCATCCGTTATGAACGGGGATGCGGCTTTCCGGCAATTCTTTTCGTTCTTTACGGAACCTTTAAAAACTTCAATTTTTTAGCGGTAACTTTGAAAATGCGGTGTTGTAACTCGCGCTAATCCTGCAAGTTACAAGGCGACGCATCTTGAAAAAAAATCGCAAAAAGAGAGTTATTCACGATGCCCGTTACCTATCAAAACTCAAGAACTCAAACTTTCGTAAAAACATCCCAGTTCGACTTAAAGTGCATCAATTTCCAATTCTATTGACATTCAAAATTAGTTAGCATAAGCTAACCCGTCTCTTGCAATTTTCCGCTTCAGGAAGATACGTGAAGAGCAAGGAGTATAGAATGCATGATAAAAGAGAACATTTGATCAAAGGCAAGATTCTTCCTTTAATGTTTGAGCTGACCGTTCCCGGCATTATCGGGATGCTGGTTATAAGCCTGTACGTGTTGGTTGATGCGATTTTTGTTGGGCGATATGTCGGGAATACGGCGCTTGGGAGCATCAGTCTTGCGTATACGTTTACGCTTTTGAACAACGGTATTGCGGTTCTTGTCGGAATTGGTTCGGCATCAGTGCTTTCCCGCGCAATTGGGCGGCAGGATCAAAAAACGATAGATGCGGTGATGGGCAACGTGCTCATTCTTACGCTGCTGTTTTCACTGGCCGTTACGGTATTCGGATATATCTTTGCGCCGGCGCTGCTTAAAATGATAGGCGCGGAGGGTGAAATGCTTGCGCTCGGAGTCCGCTACCTTCGCATCATATATCTTGCTTCGATTTTTGTGAATTTCGGGCAGGCGGCAAACATGGTTATCCGCGGGGAAGGGCGAATGGCATTTGCGATGACGTTGATGGGGATAAGCGCGATATTGAATATTGGTCTTGATGCGCTTTTTGTTGTCGTGCTGAAAAAGGGACTTGAAGGCGCCGCCGTTGCAACTGTTATTTCGGAGGTTGTTCTTGGCGTTTCCACTTTTATCTACTTTTTGCGTTTCAGCAAAAATGTGCGCTTTACGGCATTCCGACTTGAAAAGAGCATTGTAAAAGAAACTTTGTCCGTCGGCGTTTCGGCAACATTCATGCAGGTGCTGACGTTGGTTCAGCAGTCGGTAATGTATTCGGTTTTGAAAAAATACGGCGGAGAAGATCAGGTGGTCTTGATGGGCGCGTTTTTCCGCTACACCGCGTTTGCATTCATTCCGCTTTGGGGGATCAGCCAAGGATTTCAGCCGTTTGCCGGAACAAACTTCGGCGCAGGAGAATTTGCGCGCGTAAAAAAAGGCGTATTTATGTTCAGCGGTTTTGCACTTTGCATTGCGCTTTTGTTTTGGGCGGGATTTCTTGCATTTCCTGAGCGTATTATGGGATTGTTTATAAAAAATCCGGAACTTGTACGCGCAGGACGAATAGACACCATGCTTTCGATTTGCGCTTTTCCGCTCGACGTTATTATGATTATCAACGTAACGCTGTTTCAGGCGATCGGCAAACCGAAACCAGCAGGCTTTATGGTTATGGCGCGTCAATTGTTTTTATACATCCCCGCAGCCGTGTTGCTGCCGCTGTGTTGCGGTGCGCGCGGCGTTTGGATTGCAACGCCGATATCCGATACGATCGTAGCCCTTATGACGATTGTAATTGTCATCAAAGTATTTAAAACGGATTTGGCAGGCCGAAAGGCGGCGCAAGCAGCATAAGAAGGGCCTTTTGGCCGGCGCCGTTATTACCTTGCTGCCGCGGCCAGTTACCAGCAGCTCAATACGATTTTTTCAGCGGAACCGATTGCGGATGTTGAAGGCGGCGCACGTCCGGCGCATTCCGATTTACCGTTGATGCGGGAGATTTTTCCTACGAAGCGGATTTGTTTGTGCGCCGGAAGGTGATTTTTACCGCTCCCGAACACGCCTTCACCGTACTCGTTGGCGAATCGGGGCAGGGAAAACGACGATCGCGAGTCCTCCGCTTTTATGAAGGCAGGGCGGCCGAATCTTATGCGGCGGCATGGATATTCGGAAGATTCCCTATGACTGCCTCCTCGACCGGCTCTGCATCGTGATGCAAAGGCGCAGCTCTTTGATGCAAACGCTTCGGAAAATGTACGGGTCGGAAAGCGCAACGCAACGGCGGATGCAATTATCGATGCGTGCAAGAAGGCTCGCCTTCATGATTTTATCATGAGCCTTCCGAACGAATACGACACGGAAATCGGCGAAAACGGCGCGCGATTGTCAGGCGGGCAGCGGCAGCGCATTTTCATTGCGCGCGCCTTTTTGAAAGATGCGCCCATTTTAAGTTTGGATGAAAAGACGAGCGCTGTTGATCCTATCAATGAATCGCGAATTCAAGATGCCGTAACGGAATTGGCCGAACGTCGGCCGACAATTGTGATTGCTCATCGCTTAAAAACCGTTCAAAACGCCGATCCGATTCTCGTCTTTCAGCGCAATGCGCTCGTTGAATCCGGAACGCGCCGCGCCTTACTTGAACGCGGCGGCTATTACAAATCGCTCCGGGAAAAAGCCGCAGCCGCGCGTCTTCGTTGCCCCCATGCAGTTCGGCAAGGACTTGGCAAAATCATGTAACCGGCAACCGCGCAGGGAGGCAGTTTTCCGTGAAGACTCTTGAAGATGCGTTGCGCGTAATTCAGAATGCGCAGATTGCTTGAGGCAAGCGGCCGCCAATGCCCGCAGAAATTTTTGTTTGGAGCGAGGGGCGGAGCGTCATTGCGCGTTTTCGCATCGATATTTTTTTGCGACAGTCAGACGGCCGCGCCATAGGCCCGTGCAGGTTTTTACGCGCCCCGATGCAAGCAACTGCTTTACGACTGCCGAAAGGGCTTCGCGGTTCCAGATATGCAGCCCGAGCGTCCGGCGGCTTTCCCGATTGAGCAGTTTTACGGCAGGCTCTGCGATAGTCTCTGCCGTGTACATTTTTTTCCGTCGCGCAATAAAGCGGAATACCTGCTCTTCGTCATCCGGTACGCGCTCAAGCATATCCGGCAATCCCCGCCGCGCATTGCACAGATCGCAGCCGCTGCAGAATGCTTTTTCCGCGCCCAGCGCATCCAACAACGCCTGCCGTCGGCATTCGCGCGTAAGGGCAAACGTCCGCATTGCGGCACGGCGGCTTCCGGCAGGAAATCGTGAAAAACGCGCGGCATCTTCGCGGTTCCACAGAAGGATTGCATCGGCAGGTTGCCCGTCCCGTCCTCCTCTCCCCGCTTCCTGAATATAGGCCTCCGGCGTTTCCGGTACGTCAAGATGCACAACGGTACGGATATTGGGTTTGTCGATTCCCATTCCATACGCGCACGTTGCGCAGAGGATGCCGGTCTTTTCTGCAAAGAACCACGATTCAACCGCTTGCTTTTCCGTTTTTTCCAATCCCGCATGATAAAACCGCGCAGTCCCGCTGCCAAAACACAGATTCAGATCCCGCGCCGTATCTTCTGCGCACCGCCGCGTTCCGCAAAAAACAATCATCGGTTGCGGTCGCTCTGCCGCAAGATGCAAGACCGCCTGCGTTTTCGCCGCCGCCGTCTTAACGTAGTAGCGGATGTTCGGGCGGTCGCTTTCGCTTCTGACGATATGCGCAGAACCGCCGAATAAAATGTCCGCAATGCGCTCAAGCGTTTCGGGAGAGGCCGTTGCGGTAAATGCCGTTACCGCCGGAGCTGCAAGCGCGCGCACAATGCGTCCAAGCTCAAGGTACGTCGGCCGGAAGGTATCGCCCCACTCGGAAACGCAATGCGCTTCGTCAATGGCAATGTGCAGAATGCGGAATTTTTTGAGTTCAGCAAGAACGCCCGGAGCTGCGAGCGTTTCAGGATTCGTCAAAATGATTTTTGCGCCGTCCCGCACCTTTTGTAATTCGGCCTGCCGTTCGCTCGCCGATTGCCCGCCGCGCAACACTGCGCACGGAATGCCGCCTGCCTCCATCCGCCTCACTTGATCCGCCATAAGCGCAAGCAGCGGATACACGACGAGCGTAACGCCCCCTAAAAGCAACGCCGGCGTCTGAAAGCACAAAGATTTTCCTGCGCCAGTCGGAAGAAGTACAATCTGCTTTCCGAATGCGCTCTCGTCCTCCGAATCCGCCGCCCCGCGCTCGCTTGCCGCTACTGCTTCAAGCACGTTGGCAATAATCAAGCGCTGATACGGATATAGATATTTTATCCCGAACGCCTCAAATGCCGCCCGCCCCGCAGGATCATCGCTCATAAAATCTCCCGCTTCATCCTGATGTATTGATTGCATACTATCTATATAGAACAAAACTGACAAAAACGGAGCGCATCGCACCGATTTTTCGATTATTAAACCTGTTCGACAACGCAGTTATCGAACAGGTCTATTTTTATGAGCGGGAGCAGAGGCGTCCGCCGCAATCGCTTTGAACGCCTCCTGCTGTTAAAAAAATGCAGCTGCGAACGACGGCGCGCACAGGCTGCTCTGGAGTTGAATATATTTTATCACGAGGCAGCGAGTGAGCGAAAAGCAGCCGCTTCAAAATTCATGCCGCTCTCGCTTGCACTATTACGGCCGCCGGAGATGTGTGCCGATAATAACAAATAAGGTTAATCGGATCGCCTCAGAGCTTCCGGCGTTTTACAAGCGGATTCTTCTATTAATATAATAGAAAACTACAGGGCATCTCGAAAAACTCGCTTTTTGCGATTTTTTCGAGATTGCGACGACTTCTAACTCGCTTGATTATTGCGAGTTACAACATCGCATTTTCAAAGTTACCTCTAAAAACTGAAGTTTTTAGAGGTTCCCTACAGCGATATCCGCATCCGGTTGCCAATTTCAGAAACCTGCGCTTTTGGACGGCTCCGCGCAAACTGTCGGAATACACAGATGAAATCAATTCCTGAATCGGACGATTTTTTAGCATTTACCGCGCCTGCGTGCAATCGGCGGCTTTTCATTCTCAACTATCTTGAAAAACGCGGCGTAAAAGCGGTTGTCATGCCCATGAACGGCAGAGACCATATCTACGTCATCTTTCCGCGCGAAATGTACAGCCCGATGTTCAGCATCAAGACGGTGATTGCGCATTACGACCGCTTTGCCGAAAGTCCGGGCGCGAACGACAACAGCTCCTCCGTTTTCTGCCTGATGGATTTTGCCGTGCGTCTGATGTCATACCGTGCGCCGCACAATATCCGCATGATTTTTACCGATGGAGAAGAATTGACCGAAGCAAGCGGCGGCGTTTCTGCGCAAGGGGCATTTGCAGTTGCCACCGTTTTCAAACGGCTCGGAATCACAAACGAAGACGTGTACGTGTTTGACTGCGTGGGGCGCGGCTCCGTCCCCATACTCGGCGAAAGCGCCGTTACGCCGAATGCCCCCAAAGACCTAATCCGGCGCTTTTGCGCGCTCAAAGAACGCACGAGCTCGCTTTTACGCGCATCATCCAACTCATTCGTCAGCTTGCCAATGGCATATAGCGACAATGCGGGCTTCCTTGCCTGCGGCATCCCTGCCGTGGCCATAACCATGCTCCCCGATGACGAAGCGTCAAATTATATGCTCGCGCTCGTAAAAAATCCCGCGCTCAAAGCATTCGTCACCAACAAAACCGTTCCCGACGGCACTTCAAAGGCGCAGCTTCTTGAATTCTTGCCGAAAACATGGCGCCTCTTTCATAGCTCCGATGACGCCCCCGCCTCGCTCACCCCCGAAAGCTTCGAAGCCGCCGCCGTCATCCTTGACGCCATCGCCGCGCTGCGCACTCCCGCAGAAAAATAAGCGCACAAAACAGGAGCCGGCAAGCGATGCGACAATGCTTCTGGCGGCCGGCAAGCGATGCCGCGCATTTTCCTCGCGATACGTTGACCGGCTAACAGTCAACAGGATTTACAGAGCGGCCTCCATGCAAAACGGCAAGTGTAGATGGCTGTAAATCTCGTGTTTTTTACGCATGGCGAACGAGCAGCATATTTGTTGCGCGCCTATCGGTAGAATGCGGTTTTTTGTCAAAGCATAAATAATTTTCCCTGATAAAACATAATAGGAAGCCTCTAAAAAACGGAGGTTTTTTAGAGATAACTTTGAAAATGCGATGTTGTAACTCTCGATAATCCAGCGAGTTATAACTCGTCGCAATCTCGAAAAAAAAAATCGCAAAAAGAGAGTTTTTCAAGATGTCCAATAGCTATTTTTAAGATATGAATTAAGCCTGTGTATATCTCCAATAGTATAATTGCAAAGATGGAATACGGTGAGCTGCGTATACCAATATCGTTTGATAGAAGCCCTCTTGTTATATTTTTAAAGGCAAATAACTATACTGCTCGCGGTCTGCTCGTTGCAAAATTAGCTAGAGCGCATTGAGGGATGACCAACGTTTTAGCGTCAATGACGGCATACCATTTTTTTATAAATCGAAAAAAATCGTCTAGTGTACACTAGACGAAGATTCTTGACGGGAATCTTCGTCCGAAGCCTTGCTTTGCTCGGCTTCGGACTTAATATTTTATTTTCAAGGAGTTTGTATGTTTGAAGACGGATTATTTGACGCATTGAGTACGGTTCAGGGAAAGGCGCCGTCCGATGCTTATGCTCTTAACGCAAAAATACATGGAGCGTGCCCTTACGGCTGCGGAAGACGCTGCAGCGGGGACTGCGAATATTGTTGCCAAACTACGTGCGGAGGAACATCCGCAAGCGGCGGAGGAGGAGGCTGCTTTATAACGACTGCCGTATGTAATACATTCAACAAGCCGGACGATTGCCATGAATTGACGGTTTTAAGAAAATTTCGAGATGAGTTTATGCAGTCGGATCCGTTAATGAAGTCGGAAGTTCAAGAATATTATCGCCTCGCCCCAAGAATATGCGAAGAGATTGATAAGCAATCCAATTCGGCAGAGATATACAGTTCTATCTGGGAAAACTGGCTGAAAGACGCCGTTGCCGCAGTCGATAGATCTGAAAATGAAAAAGCGCATACAATCTATAAACAAATGGTATTAAGCCTTAAAGCAGAATACATAAAATAGGACAGGCGCAATGAGCGATATCTTGCACTATTCTCCATCCGTTTGCGTTACGCACCGATGTAACTTAAATTGCGTTTACTGCTATCAAAAGCATGAAAATGTCAGCATGTCATTTGATATTGCCAAAAATGTGATTGAAAAAATCTTCAACAGCGTTCCCAAAGAGTGCCGCGATATACACATAGGCTTTATCGGCGGGGAACCGCTGCTTGAGTTTGATTTAATAAAGGATATTTGCGAATACACATGGAAAAGCAAGCGAAATATTCCCTATATATTTTTTGCTTCAACAAACGGCTCCGTTCTCACTGAAAGCATGAAAGCGTGGTTTGTAAAAAATAAAAGGAAGTTTAAGTTAGGTTTAAGTCTTGACGGCAAGAGAGAACTGCATAACAAAAATCGTTCAAATTCTTTTGACAGCATTGATATTCCGTTTTTTCAGAAGAATTATCCGGACGAAGGCATAAAGATGACGTTATCGGAGCATTCTATTCCTCGCTTAGCGGAAAATATTCAATTCCTGCATTCTCTAAACTTGGATGTGCAGGGAACCAATTTAGCGGAAGGCAACTTCAATTGGGACGATGACAAATTTATTTTTCAACTGTCGTCAGAATTGCAAAAACTCGTCGATTTTTATATCGAAAA
>CAUTOX010000044.1:0-16311 GCA_963539665.1 uncultured Treponema sp. | reverse complement strand
ATTGAATACCTGCGTAAGTAAGCTGGCTTCGGAATAATGGGGGAAGCGGGGCTTTGATAAGGTGCGGCAGGGCAATCGGGTTTTCTGTAAAAGAGAGCATGTATGCATGAAGATACAGTTGTTGGTCGCTTTCAATTTTTGCTGCGCCGTAGGCTGTGTCGCCGAGCAGGGGGAAGCCGTGAAAGGCGGACTGTACTCGGATTTGATGTTTCCGGCCGGTAGCAAGTTCAAAACATACCAAAGTGCAGGGGCGTGAGCGTATCATTCCGTATGCGATGGGGGCAGCTTTTGTGATTGCATTCTTTGCCGCTGTATCCGTTGCTGCTACAACCTGAACTGTCTGAAACGTGTGCGGCGCATATTTGTGATTTGCCGTTAGGCTGTCTTGCCAGAAGGCGGCGCCTTTTAGCTCTCCTTCTACAAGCGCAAGGTACGTTTTTTGGATGCTGCCGTCTGCAAATGCGCGGGACAAATAGTGTGCGCCTTCAATACTCCATGAAAATACAAGCAGCCCGCTCGTGCGTCGGTCAAGCCGGTGCTGCGGGCCTGGCTCAAATGCAAGCGATTTTGCGCGGTGTATGTCGGAGCTGTAGAGTTGTTTTACGGCGTGGTCAAGAGCGCAGGCGTTTCCGTGTACGCTTATGCCGTATGGTTTATTTATGATAAGAACATGCTCATTATGGAAAAGTATGGGAAAGGGAAAGGCTGACGGGCTGGTTTGTAAGTCGGTTGGCGCCTCCGCTTGATTTTGCAGCAGGAAATCGGCAATACTTACGGTGTCGCCGGAATGGATTTTTTCGCTCGGCAGAACTTTTTTCCCATTGATTTTGATAAGTCCCTTGCGGAATGCGCTGTACAGGCCGGAAAGCCCGCTACTAGAAACAAAACGCCTGATGATACGGTCTATGCGTCGGCCATTATCATTTTCTCCTGCGCTAAAATCATGAAAAGTCATGCGGCGATGATAGTATATCCGTGGGGCAAGGGCAAGAAGATGTGTGCAGCAGGGGAGCGGCTGACGCTTGCATTCTGCTCTGAATATCCTCTGCTAAACGAGTTCTGCATTCCTCTTTTTACTCTGATTTCCTGCTTACAAGAGTCCGCGTAGTTTTGCGATAATATTAGCTCCGGCAATAAATGTGCCTGCGGAACTTCCGAGCGACGACAGGACGAAGATTAAGAGGATGCGCAGGATGCGATTTTTATAAAAGCCTTTGACGGAGCCTGCATCGGAGGTGAGCGTTTCCATGTCTTTGACTTTCGGTTTGCAGATAATGGCCTGCACGATGCCTGAAACAAAGCCTACTCCGATAAAGGGACAGAGCGAGGTGAGCGGCGCACCAATAAAGGCCGCGAGTATCGTTACGATGTGCGCTCCCCCTGCGGCGGCTCCAAAAGCTGCGGGAATGGCGTTCCATAAAATCCAACTGAGCGCAAGCTGCGTTCCAGCCTTTTTTCCGCCGAAGTAAAAACCTGCGGCAATCAGCAGGATGATGAGCGCGGGAATGAGGTAACTTAGGATTTTTGCACCGATGCTTTTTGGCGGAATAGTAGACAGCTCATCGAATTCCGCTTGCTCCGTCCCTGCGGCAAGCTGTTCAAGATGCGCTTGCACTCCGGCAAGGTGGCCTGCGCCCAATACTGCGACAATGTGCGCACCCTTTGCATTCCAGATTTTTCCGGCAAGATAGCGGTCGCGCTCGTCTATTAACACTTGCTTTACCGGCGGCAGGTACTCAGACAACTCAGCCATCATGGAATCCATTTCGGACTGCGCCTTCAGCCCTTCAACTTGTTCCGTAGAAATCTTTTCATGCGAAAATGCGCTTGCAAAAAGAGCGGCGAGCAGCTTGTTTTTTCCAAACAGCGAAGTTTTCCGCCATGCCCGCCGGAGCGTAACTTGAATCGGGCGATCAACCATAACGGTCGGAATATTGAGCTCCTCCGCAGTCTGTATCGCCGCAAGCATTTCCTGTCCGGGCGCTACGCCGACATTCATCCCCATTCGCTTTTGAAAGGAAGCAAGAACGATGTTTGCCAAAAGCAGAAAGCCTTCATTGCGGCGGAGTACTTTTATAATGTCGAGTTCCCGCCACGATTCAGGATTCTTGATTGCGGCGAAGCGTTTTTCGTCCAATTCGACGGCAACGCAATCTGGCAGAACTTCTCGAATCGCCGATTCTGCGGTTTTAATACTTTCTTCTGAAATATGCGCGGTGCCGATGAGCGTGATTGTTCGCTCATTAAAAGTTAATCGCTTCCAAATATTGTTCATGATTTTATGCCCCATTCTGCAAGCCGGTATTCAAAGAAGAGCGGCGCCTTCATCTTTTGGATTTTCGCGTAATATTCGGATGCAGCCTGCGGAAGATTTTTGAGTTCGTAATAGAGCGCAAGATAGTACATCATTTTGCCGTGCTGCGTTTTATTTTTTTCTTTTTCGATGTCCCGGGCGATGGCGTTTTCTGCGCTGATCGGCCCCTGATCATGGTAAAGGCGCATCATCTTGTATTCAAGGCTTTCCCGCGCAAGCGGACGCATCGCCGTTTGCGCGTATTTTTTTGCTTCTTGCAAGTTATTTTCTTTGAGGTATGTTGCGATCGACATGAGCTGGTATGCGGCGGAATTACTCAGTGCATTCGCCTTGTGGAATGCGTCGCGGGCGGCCTGCCAGTGTTCTAAGTGGAATTCGAGGATTCCGATAGCTTCGTAGGCAAAATAATATTTCGGATTTGTTTCGATGACCTTCCGATAATCGGCAAGCGCGTCTTGAAAGCGGTTTTGCTCGTCTCGTAAGCCGGCGCGGTAGGCATAAGCCAGAAAATATTTGGGTTCGATTGAAATGGCCGCAGTCCATGCATCTTCCGCTTCTTTATAATGCCCCTGATAGCGTTCGTAGTTTCCCAAGTCGATATGTAAATCGTAACTGCTGCTGTCGATTTTCAGCGCGTCCTTTACATAAGATGCCGCGCGGAAGTAATTTTCCTCCTCCGCATACACCTTCCCCATGCTTGCAAGGGCATCGCTGTTATTCGGCTCAATCTTGAGCATCCGTTCAAAGGTTAGCTTTGCCTCTTTCATGTTGTTTTGGTAATACGACATTCTGCCGAAGCCGAGGAGCGCGTCCATGTTTTTCGGTTCTTTGACGAGCGCTTTTTTATAGTACCCTGCGGCCTGCTTGTACTTTTTATTGAGCGCCTGCTGGTCGGCGAGCATGATATTGGCTGCGGCATTCGTCGGGTCTGAGGCCAAAAGCTGTTTGAGCGCCGTTTGCACCATCTGCTTGTTGCCGGAAGACAGGGCGACTTGCGCATTCAATTCGAGCACATCCTTGTTTTTGCCGTCGATTTTTAGCAGCTCCGCAGTGATTTTCGACGCTTCATCAATCCGGTTCGCGGATACGAGAATTGCCGCTTTGAGCAGTTTGAGTTCCGGATCGGCTGCCAACTCCGGCGGAAGCGAATCAAAGAGCAGAAGCGCACCGTTCATGTCGTTTTTTTCTAGCAGCGATTCCAATTTTTCTGCAAAGATAATATTTTCCGCTTTTTTTTCATTTGCCGGATCCAAATAAATCGATTCGACCGACACTTCTTTCCGCTCATTTGCTTTTCCGGCAAAAAAATGCGCCGGCGTCAATGCAAGAATGAGGCACATAACGGTTAGATTCTTTAATTTCATTATTAAACTCCGGAATTGCCGCGACAACACCGATCATGTTCTTGGATTTAATCGGTATTTTGTGATGCTGTTGAATTTCGTTTAATCATTAATTAAACTGGCGGCGCAATGTTCACGAATACTTTAAGAAAAAGCCTTTCCCTGCTCGTGCTGTACGCCGTTATCATCATCGGCATTTTTATTTTTCAGTTTAAGAATGATTCAATCATATCAGAAAAAATCGGTTCATTCCATATAACTTTACAAAAATCCGATGCATCAAACGGTTTGAACGCTCTTAAAAATGATTTTACCGCTGCATACAACGGAATCAGTTTTCTTTGTTCCGACGAAAATCCCGTGTCCGCCTTCATTGGAGAGGAGGATACGCCGCTGGTTTTGACTGCATGGAAAAAGACAGACGCGCTTTCCTGCAATTTTACGTTCAGCGAAGGGGTTTGCCTCGATTTTGCCGTCAGCGATGAAAGTGAGCAAGCGCAACTTTCGATAAAAGCTACCCTTCCGCCTCAAGTTTCTTCTATATATATACCGTATGCGCTCGGAACGGACAGCGAAATTACGCAGCAATCGGCATCGCGGATGCAAATTACCAGCCGGAAGAATTTTTGGAATTTTACCGCCCCGGAGATTGCAACAGATAAAATCGTGCTGACAGCAAAAAAAGACAGCGCCGCCTACACGTATTTTGATAAAACGCGGGCATTTTCCTTTTCTCTCGTAGCGGATGCCGAAGGCGCGGCGGAAAATGCGTATACCGATGCGTTGGCAGGTTTGCGGAAAAATCTTACCGCAAGTTTTGCGCGCTCTGTGACGGAGCCTTCTGTCATTACGGAACAAGATGCGGTTTCGTACGTCGCAGCAATGGCGGAGAAGGGGCGGATGCGCGATGCCTTGAACACCGTGCCCCCATCAGTTAAAAATGCTGCGTCGCGTACCTACCTTTCGGTTCCGTATTTCGATTCGATGAGCCGGTTGAATGCGCACTTGCAGCGGCAAATGAAAGAATTTGATACGCGCATCCGACGCGCGCTTGAAACGCAGGATTTAGACGTATTCACCATGAATTTTATTGCCGATTACCTGTGCATCTATCCGACGGAGCGCGCTCGAAGGCTGCTTACCGATACCGCATCCGCCGACTTGACGGACGTGTCCGTCGCGCAGGCGGCAGGCATTATCGAAGCGTACGCCGAGCTTGCCGAAAAAAATGGGGAACTTGCGGCGCTCCTCCTTCCTGCAGCCGAGCAGTGCGCCGAAGCGATTGAACGTTCATGCGCTTTTGACGATGGCATTATGACGATTTCCGAACAGGGCACCTTCCTTTCCGTCATTCAAGCGGTTCAGGCGGGAGACGCAATTTTGCGGTTGGGGCATCATCTTTCAAATGCCGAATACGTTGCGGCCGGCAGGCTCATCATTAGCTCTTACTTGAAGGACTGCACCGTATTTGATTTGCACACGCTTTCTGCGCTTTACCCGATTGCCGTGCATCATAATTTTTATTATCCGCATTTTGAGCTGCTTCGGGCGGGCGGCGGAAAACCGGTTTGGGCGTGGACGTGCGCACGGAATATCCAGTACCGCACGGATGAAAACGGTACGATAACGCTCGCGCTTGATTTTCCGGTTTCGCACACGCATTACGTGATTGTCAGCGGCATTCCGCAGTTTCGTTCGATTTATATTTACGATGTTGCGTTCCGCTCCGATCCGCATTTTGAAAATTATAATTCGTCCGGCTATGCATACGCGCCGGAAAGCGAAGCGCTTTTAATCAAGTCGCGGCACCGCGCAAAAATAGAAAATGTTGAGCTTTTTTATAAAGAGCTTTCTAAAAAGGCCGAAACCATTGAAGAAACGGAGCTGCAATCATCACCGCCTGCATCTCCTCCTGCACCGGCGGGAGATGATGCTCAGGCTCTGCCAAAAACGCCAGCTGAGCCGAACGAAGGCGTTTAACCTTCCTTCTGGTAGGCGTTGCCGTTACCGACTGCGGCCGCATTTACGTTGTGATGCCAGTGCAGGCGCGGTTTAAAATATCTGTCAGCGCCGGATAACTTTTTTTTAGCCCATCGGCAGAACAGGAAATGATATATTCAAGCTCTGCATGGAATAAGCGGTCTTTGCCCTGAATGGGCATATATTCATTTATGTTTTGCACGTAATAATTTTCGATGCAGCCGGCTGGCAGTATGTATACATCCGCCGTTTCCGCCGCCGCTAAAATATAGGCTGCAAGATTGACGAGCAGGGGGATCGTTTCTGCAAGCGGCTCCGGCAAAAGCGCCGTCAACGGCTCTTGCAGATGCCATATACCTTGTAAGACTGCGGTTTTGAAGGTATCTGTCGTTTCCGGTTTTTCATATTTTTCTGCGAGCATTTTCAGATTTTCGGAAAAACGAGCAGTTTTTGGGGTAGGCTCGGCATCGCATAAGTAGACGCCGATGGCCGAAAGCAGCTGCTCCAACTTTCCAATGAGTTTTTCAAGCGTAATGGGGGCTTTAAGTTCCCGGCGGGTGAAAAGAGTTTGGTAAAATCGGCTTTGTTTTTCCGCCTGCTTTTCAAGCCACATTTTCGGCCGCTCGTCTTCGCAGAGCATATCGCAAAGCTTCCCGCAAAAAAGCGAATCAAGGTCGGTGATGATGCGGGCATTTGTGCCGAGCAGGGAGCAAACCTTAAAAAATACGCCGAGCTCGTCTTTTCCGCCTACATCGATGATGCCCGTTCCGGCAGGCCCTGTTTCCACGCAGCTGAGAAGATAGGTGAACACTTGCTGGTCGGTGTAGCCTTCGACGAAAATCTGGTTGTCGGAAAAGAAAAACTGCTTGTGGTAGGTGTTGAAACGCGGTAAAAAACGGCGGAATAGGGCGGCATCGTCTTCGGAAAGGCTGTCGATGTGCGTGGGCTTTCGGTTAATGTGGCAGACGACGACGCCAGTCAGATCTTCGGGCCGCCGCAAATCGATAAAAAACGGCGAATGGGTTATCAAAAAGAATCGGCGCTCCGGATGAGCCTCGGCCGTTTTCCGAATCTCGTTCATAAAAAAGAGCTGGAACTGCGGGTGCAGGTGCAGTTCCGGCTCATCGAGGATGAGGCACGCCGCATCTCCTGCATACAAAGCGGAAAGCAGGGTAATGATTTCTTTGAGGCCGTGGCACTCGCCGTCTTGCAGACCGTATTCGATGCCGCGCGCCTTGTTCGTTACCATCGGAACGACGGCTCCGTCTTCTGCGTATTCGGAAAACCGCATCGATTTTCCGAACATATTTGATAAAACGAGGGCAATCCGCTGCCGGAGCGTCTTATCTTGCTTGAGCCGCTCAAAACTCACCGTATGCTCCATGCGGTCAGAGCGGAGAAAGTCCACCGTGTAGCCGGCGCTCTGGAATTGCGCTGCAAGGGATTCGGCAAGCAGCGTTTTACCGGAACCGTTCGGGCCGACGATGAGATTTACCTGATTCCACGTATTCTTTTTGAACGCGGATTTTCCCCACAAAAAAGGCAGTTTTACCTTCGTTTCGATCTGAATCATAGGAATTTCAGTCTTTCCGCCGCACTTCAAATTGGCTTTTTTGCACGCTGTGCGCCGCTTCGTAACGGCGTCGGTATTTTTTGTAGAGCGCATCTTGAACTCGATACGAGGCCTCTCCGTCCGCTGCTATTTTCGCTTCCCACTGGCCGTTCGGCTGTAAGGCGCGCGCGTTTGCGTTGTCTTTAAAATACGAATCCAATATGCCTTTCACCTCTTTGAATACGGCTTTGTCTAAAATCGGGAACATAAGCTCAATGCGGCGGTCGAGGTTACGCGG
Organism: uncultured Treponema sp.; assembly: GCA_963539665.1. Lineage (GTDB taxonomy): Bacteria > Spirochaetota > Spirochaetia > Treponematales > Treponemataceae > Treponema_D. The sequence goes on along the minus strand of CAUTOX010000044.1, from coordinate 8,824 downwards.
CATCCAATCTGCACTGGAAAGGTAGAGTTCCGGCGCGCCGTTGTTTTGAAAATAGAAGATGCGCGAATGTTCAAGGTAGCGGTCAACGATTGAAACGACTTGAATGTTGGCGCTCATGCCTTCAACTCCCGGAGCGAGCATACAAATGCCCCGAATATTGAGCAGAACCTTTACGCCCGCTTCGCTTGCCCGGTAGAGCGCGGCGATGATTTCTTCATGCGTCAGGCTGTTCATTTTGGCGATGATAAGTCCCGGATGTTCGGGATCGCTTTGGTCAATTTCGCGCTGAATGAGGGAAAGCAGCTTTGATTTGAGCGTAACCGGCGCCATTGCCAGATGCTTCATTGTCTGAAGCGTGGAATAGCCCGTTACAACATTGAAAAACTGCGTCGCATCTCCGGCAATTTCAGGATTTGCGGTGAAAAGCGAAAGGTCTGAGTATAATTTTGCCGTTTTCGGATTATAGTTTCCGGTCGCAAGGTGGACGTACCGGCGGACGCTGCCGTTTTCTTTCCGCATAATCATGAGGATTTTCGCGTGGACTTTCAGATTGACGAGGCCGTAAATGACCGTAACTCCGGCGTTTTCAAGTTCGGTTGCCCATGCAATATTCCGCTCTTCGTCAAAGCGGGCTTTCAGCTCAACTAAAACGATAACCTGTTTGCCGTTATGGGCGGCTCGCGTAAGCGCATTGATAATCGGCGAATCGCGGCCGGTACGGTAGAGCGTCATTTTAATGGTGATGACATCGGGATCGTCCGCCGCGTCTCCAACAAATTTTACTACCGGGCGATAGGATTCATACGGCAGATGGAGCAGCACGTCCTGCTGTTTGAGCGTGTCCCAATACGGCTCTTCTTCCGGCAGCGCCGGCGGATAAAAATGCTGCCATTCCGGAAAACTCATCTTTTCCGCTTCCTGACAGCCGCGGAGTTCGGTGAGAATCGACGGTTCGAGCAAACTGTCGACCGAATAAATGTCGTCCTCCGTAAGCGCAAGTTTCCCCGTCAGCGCTGATAGGATTTTTTCGCTCTCCCCATTGCAGGTAATCTGCACCGGAAAGGAAATCTGCCGCTGGATAAGGACTTTTTCCATCTCCTGAATAAAATTTCTGCCGGAATCTTCATCAACGGCAAAATCCGCGTCACGGATTACCTTGAACAGCATTTTTTCTTCGACGGAAAATCCCTGAAAAAGCTGCGTGCCGAACTGCGTGATGATGTCTTCAAGCGCGGTAAATTCCCGTTTTTCTTTTGCAGACGGGAGCCATACCAGCCGCCGTATGCCGCTTGGTATCTTAACCAACGCGATGCGCGGCAGGGTGTCGCTGCCTTTAAGTTCTTCGTTTTGCGATTTTATTCCCGCAATTGGTTTGAGCAAGAAGGCTGCATAGAGCGCAAGATTTGCAATGTGCGGAAAACGTTCCGTGTCTGTACGGAGCGGCGTAAGCAGCGGATAAATCTCATTTTGAAACATATTGTGCGCGAATTCATTTTGCGCGGCAGTAAAATCCTTCGGCTTTTTATAAACCAGATTCTTTTTTGAAAGCTCCGGCAGAATGTCATCGGTAAGGCAGGCGTACTGGGTGCGGATGATTTGATGCGCGCGGGAAGAAATTTGGCGCAAAACGGTATCCGGCGTCAGTCCCGACACATCGGACGTATGCGGAGATGCATGGAGGAGGCGCTTTATGCTTGCGACGCGCACTTGAAAGAACTCGTCGAAGTTGCTTGTTACAATCGAAAGGAATTGAATGCGCTCCATAAGCGGCAGATTCGGCCGAAGCGCCTGTTGCAAGACGCGCGCATTGAATTCGAGCCAAGAAAGTTCCCTGTTAAAAAATCTTTGTTCCATCACTTGCTCCTTTTTATAATAATGAGACGGTGTAGCCGAACACCGATTCGAACATATCGCATTTTTCTTTAAGCGCCATGCGTTCAAGCACAAGGTTTTCTCCGGCCTTTGCGCGCACGGTCAGCGTATCTTTGGCAAGCTCGATGGTAATGTCGGCGATGGATTGGCGATGCCCGCGGTCAAGCGCGTCCGCAATCCGGATAATGGCGGAGAGTTTTAAGATGGTCATGCGTTCTGAACGCGCAAGCGACTGAAATTGTTCGCTGTCCTGCGGCATCTGCTTTCCGCGATGGTAGCGCGCAATCTGCGCCACGAGCAGGTGTTCATTTTTGCTCAACCCGAAAATCTCCGAATGCTTAATGATGTACTCGCTGTGCAGGTTGTGGCCATCGAGACGGATAAAATTCCCGATGTCATGGAGAATCGCCGCAACTTCAAGCAACAATCGAGCGCGCTCGTCAAGGGCAATCTCGTTTTTGAGCGTATCGTAGATGGCAAGGCTCAGTCTGCGCACGTTATCGGCATGCCGCTCATCGCCGTGATACTTCCGCAGCAAGTACATTGCCGATGCCGTTATCTGCTGATGAAATTCCTCTACCAGCTCCATGCTCGGCGCGCCCATCTTGCTGATGATGAGGCCGTCGCGGATATTTGTTTCAGGAACGATGATGGTTTCAACCTTTGTGAGATTGATGAACATTTTGTAGATGAGCAAACTGACGCTGAACGTTTGCGCTTCGCTGTAGGAAATCTTAAAGCGCGCAGCGCATTCATCGGCCGTGTAATCTTGCAGCTCGGTAACAAAGCGGTCGAAGTCACGGCGATTAATCGCCCAAAGCCATGTCGAAATAGGATTGCCCGTATGCAGCGCGGCGATGGAAATATCGCTGCCGACTGCAATAAAGTGTTGCACTTCGGCAAGGTTTAGCTCGCTTTCAAGCGACCCTTTTGTGTTTTGGATGAATTCTTCAATAAAGCGCTGAATGTCGTCAAAGGAACTGCTGTGCAAGCGCATATCCGGAGCAAGTCGGACTGTTCCGAGCCGCAAACTATGCGCACCGGCCATCTTGCCTTTTTTCATGAGCATCATTTCAGTCGAGCCGCCGCCGACTTCAAGAATGACAATATTTTCCGAACGGAGCTTTGCCGCTTCGTCTTGCAGACATTCGCTGACCGCCATGTACATAAGGCGGTTTTCTTCAATGCCGTCAATTACCCGCACGGTAAAACCGGTTGCGGAATGGATTTTATCCATAACCGGATCGCGGTTCTTCGCCTCGCGGAAGGCGCTGGTTGCGACAACCGTTGTTCGCACGGGTTCGATGCCCCAACCATGCAGTTGTTCCTTAAAGCGCTGCAAAATGTGCAGGCATTGCAGCTGCGTCGCCCGCGTTATTGTGCCGCCGGTAAATACGTCCCGACCGACCGGCGCCGGAAGTTCCGCGCGGTCAAGGACGGTGCGCTTTCGATCTTCTGTAAATTCGGCAACGAGCAAGCGCAAACCCGTAGAGCCGATTTCAATGACAGCCTCCGGTGTTGCCATGCACGTACTCCTTAAAAATCCTTTTCTTTACAATTTATCGATAAGCATCGAACATTTGCCCGACGGGATTGGCAGTGTTTTCTTTTTTTGATTCAAAATATTGATGGTAAAATAGTAAAGTTTTTCGCTTTCCATTTGAATTTCCCAACCGCGGTTGCTTTTGTTGCTCAAAATTGTAATCAAATTCCGTTTGAGCGACAGATTTTCGATTCCCATGATCTCTAAATTCGGAATAATCCAATCGACCGTTTTGCGCGGCAGACTGATTGAAAGACCGATGACATTTTCAATCATCAACGCGATGGTAGAAAGTCCTGCACCTGCTAAAAAATGGGAACGCGGCCAGTCGGGATTATCTTGCAGCATCGCTTTGCCTTCTCGACGCGGTAAGTAGGCTTCATACAAATCGCCCTTTTGATTTTCGGTATTCGGCAGCAATGCTTCCAGAACGTAGTATAAATGGCGGATGGAACATTCTCGGGCAAATTCGTATTGTTGATATTTTTCAAGCCCCTTGATTACCATAAAATTGAGCGCAGGAAAAACGCTTCCGCGATAGCCTTCGCCGTTTTCGTTGAACAATGCGCTGTCGGCGGAAAGAGAGGGGAAGGGGTGATCCGTGCCGAATGTTGCAGGATTGGTCAAATGCGCTACAAGCTGCTCTGATTTATCCGCGCTCGGAATCTCTGCAAGGAGCGGCCAGAATCCTGCGATTGTTTTTTCTTGCACCTGTTTTCCGCCTGCATCCAGATCGTGATAAAAGCCCGTTTTCTCATTCCACATCTGTGAATTGATGCGCGTCTTGATGGAAAAGTACATTTTCCGGTACTGGAAACTCAATTCCTTATCGTTCAGAATATCGCCGAGCGCCGACATATGCGATGCATTGACCGCCATCGCCGCATTAAAATCAATCGGATACATGACGCTCTCTCGCGGCGCATTAAACATATTGCTCACCGAACATGGAACCGCGTACAGGCCGTTTTCTTTTTTGAAAAGCGTATCGATCCACGTCATATATCGTTGCAGCACCGGCATGATTTCTTTGACGCGGCGTTTGTTTGCAGACTTATGAAACAGATTAAACTCTGCCCATGCAAAAAGCGGCATCCCGATACCTTCGGGATTTGCTGAATCAAACACCGGTTCGTTTGTTTTTATATCGTACCGTCGCCGGATGGCGCCATTTTCCTCCTGCCGCGCATAGAAATAATCGATACTTTTTGTCGCATCGAAATTCCTGTTTGAGTAAACCAGAAAAAAAGATGATAGGATGGATTCAAATTGGTCGAGTATGAGTTTACCCGCCTCTTCTTGAAGAAAAAAGCCTGCGCGAATTTTTTCGTCTGATTTAGAGTCGCTACAGTATTCTAAAAGCATATTCCATGTTTTGTTATAAATGTCTACAAAATCTTGATCGTAAAAGTGAATTTTAGGAAAGTCATGTTTGTTCACAGAAACTCCTGAATTAATACCCTTATCTCCGCCGTTTTCCGTTATTATAACATATTTTTTTCTATTATAGTACATTTCCATTATATTTTTCGGGTAGGAAAAATATATAACGAAAATAGGCATATACAAGTGCTCTTAATATTTGAAATATTTTTTACATTAAAGGAAAAACATAATCCGGACAGACGCTGAAACCGCCTTCCGCATTTGAAAGGCGGCTGTATCCATTAGAAACGCGCTTTCCGTTGCCGGACACGTTCAATATCTTCACAGAATAATTCGCGTAAATCATTTAATCCCAGCGCCATCAGCGCCATCCGGTCAATGCCGAGTCCCCATGCGAGAACCGGCGTTGTAATTCCCATTGGAATGGTTACTTCCGGCCGGAATATGCCAGAACCTCCGAGTTCAAACCAGCCGAGTACCGGATGTTTTATATGCACTTCAATCGACGGTTCCGTGAACGGAAAATAGCCGGGTACATATTTTACTTCCGTCGCGCCGGCAATTTCGGTTGCAAACATTTTCAAAAATCCCAGCAGCGTACGAAAATTGACATCGTTTCCCAATACGATTCCTTCCGTTTGATAAAAATCGCTCAGGTGTGTGGCATCAACTTTGTCATAGCGGAAACAACGCGCGATACCGAAATACTTACCGGGATTTTCAGCATTATGCAGCTGATGCGCTGACAAAACAGTGCCTTGACTGCGCAGGAGCAACCGCCGCGTAAATTCCGTGTCAAAATGATAATTCCACCCGCGGCTGCCGCTGTTACCGCCATTCGCATGAACGGCAGCAACATTTGAGAGATACGGTTCTTCTATAGATTTTGCGTGAGTAGGATTTTTTAAGCGGTATACGTCGTGAATATCGCGCGCTGCATGGAATTGCGGCATAAATAGCGCATCGCCATTCCAAAACTCTGTTTCGACAAGCGGCCCATCGAATTCTTGAAAGCCTAAAGAGCATAACTTATCTTTTACCGTTTCAAGAAACTGAACGTACGGATTAGTTCTTCCCGGAATAACGCGCCGCGGCGGTACGGAAATGTTGTAGCCTCTGAACGCTCCGCCTTTCCAGCTTCCGGTTTCGAGCATTTTCGGCGTAATTTCACCGATTTCCGCGCCGGTCAATCCCGCCTTCTTGATAGCGTCGGCGATATCTTTATATTTACCGCATAATTTATATCGAACAGTTTCCCGCTCAATAATTTTGAACGGACTGTCTGCGGCGCCTCGTTTTTTTGCAAGCGTCGAAATAACAGTCTGTTCTGCATTGGAAAGATGCGATTTGTCTAAAAGCCCATTTTTGAGCGCGGCTGCTTTTTTGATAAGCATGGTCGTAAGATTTATGCGCTCAGGCATAACGGCGTCTGCATTATATTCGGCCTTTTTTTCCGAATTCATCCGGATAACTCCGTCTTTTGCAAGGAGTCCGAACGCGCTACCAATATCTTTGCTTTCTATGCGGAGCGCAGCAGCCGCGTCAAGCAGCGTTTTGGCTCCGCTTTTTTTTAGCAACGCAATAAACCGCTCTTCTACCGTGCCGGTTTGCGCAAGTTTTCGCCCGCTTTCCGTGATTTCGTAGTAAACTCGCCGCGTCCGCCCTGTTTCCTGCAAAAGCCCCTTACCAGAAAGCCATGAGAACGCTTGGTTCGCATGGCCTTCCTTATAATCCAGCTCATTGATTAGCTTTTCAGAGGTAAGATCATCTTGTTCAGAATAATTGAGCAATACCTTTGTTTCCAAAGGATGCAGATTCTTTACAATGCTTAAAATATCCATGCTGTATGCTGACCAAAAACTAACGTACCAGCTTTACGTGTGAACTGTATTCTGTCCAGCTGATGCCGCGTTCGTCTTTGTAATAGCGTTCCTTATCGCGCTCCATGTACTTGTAGTGATAGTACTGATTCTGCTTTGTGAAGTCCTGAAGGCAAGCGAGCACGGTGTTCATCGCTTCGCCGAGCTGATAGGTTACGTACATACTGGTATAATAAATTCTTGCCTCGTCAGTCATCGGAATGTATTCGATTTTGACCTTTGCGGTTTTATCGGTTACATGCTGATTTTCCGGAATGATGACCCGCATGGACAAATCTTGTTTTTTTGCGGAATCTTGCGGCATTTCGCCGGTTTCAGCTTGAGCAAAAAGTCCTCCTGCTACAAAAAACAAAGAAAGAAGAGCAACGGCCAATTTCTTCATAGAAGCCTCCTGCAAATCCGGCGCACCTGCCGGGTACAGATATTTGAATTGCGGTTTTATAAGCAACGCTTAAACCGGCTGTCGAATAATAAAATATTGTGGCAACATTTTATTATTTCTAACAACACGACGCTAAAATTTCGTGTATTTTACTATTCTATCCGTTTCTAGAAAAAAATCAAGTTCCAATATATAGTGACCGGCATCGAGTCCTAACAGCGGCGCTTTCCGAATGAGGAGCTTTCCGCGTATTTCTTTGGGTTTATTTTTGATAACGGCGCGGTAGTGTTTTCGGATCGCGTCTTTTACCGCGCTTCGTGCCGCATCGGTGATGCCTTCAAATCCGCTCGATATTTTTCCTTTGCCGCGTCCATGCGCGGTCTGCTGCGTTATGCGCTCCCACTGATTGTAATTCCAAATCATTTGCGGTGTCCGCTCAAGTTCAACCCAGACATTTACGTTATTGTTTTCAATACATGGTTTTGAATAAATAATGGTTCCGCCGCAAGCTGCCGCTGTGTTAATTGCTTCGAGTTCAAGCTGTTCGGTAACATTGCGCAATTTGTCCGGAGGCGTGTAGGCGAATGTCCACCCGCATGCCATCCCGTTTATTAAAAATTCTGAGATTTCTTTTACCCGTTTTATCGAATAGCTAAAAGGGGCCGCCCCTGTGTTTGCAGCCTCTTCAGAAGCGGGATTTGCATCCAGCTCCGCCCAAAGCGGAATTTTTATCCGCTGCTCATAGTCGATATGCTGCGCGCAAAAAGGCTGCGGCAACAATAGCGCGGCGAGCATGACGGCCGGATAGATGGGGTGCAATTTCATGTTATAAGTATCGGCACGAGTGCGCTTCGCTTGAACTTGCGCCTAGGAGCGACGAATGCGGGGAAACGCCGCCTGTTTTGCTCTCGTTAAACCCGATGCATTGCGCTGAAAACCCGTTCGCTCATGATGTTGATTTCAACATGCATTTCGGCAGCTTGTTCTGCAAGCGATGAGCGCAGCTGCTCAATGGAAATGGATGCCTCATCAAGGTTTACCATCATCATCATGACGAAATTTCCTGATAAAATTGTTTGGGTTATGTCAATAATATTGACTGTATGTTCTGCAAGATATGCTGTTATTTTTGCAATAATTCCGACTTTATCGGCGCCGACAACGGTTATAATCGCATTCATGGAAATATTCTATCCGATTTACCGGCGAAAAACAACTGGACGAAGCGGAGCGCAGGGCGTTTTGCGCCGCTTATTTTGTTGCAGTCCCGTTTTCGGGCGCAGTCGTTCTTTTCGGAATCGATTAAACGGCAGCATTGCAGGTTTCGCCGGTACTCCGTCTCATTTCATTTTCTGTATGAATAAACCTGATTCGGTAAAACTGCATTCCAAGATAATCTGCTCCGAAATAGAAGTTTTTAAGCAGGTCTAACCGTTCAAACTCTGCAATAGCACTCATATACTTCGTTTCTTTGAATTCGGCTCCTGCGTGATCTTGCAGCAGGGGACGTTTTGCGCTGTCATAAAAACTGCATTCGCCGCCATTCTTCCTAAACTGTTCCGGCTGCCAACCAAAAAATGCCGCCGCCTGTAAATCTCATTCCCTGTAAGTTTTACTGCCTTCTGTCGGTTGAGGATAAAATTGGAATAGCAGCGGCGAGCGCATTAAATTTGCACACGCCGTAACCGCACTCGGTTCTTGATTAGCGTTCCGGCTTATACCAGCTCCAATTCTCCGGCTTAAAAATATCGTCTTTTACCG
>CAUTOX010000043.1:0-16500 GCA_963539665.1 uncultured Treponema sp. | reverse complement strand
CCAATCTGCTGACATGACATATATCCATTTACACACTTTTCCTGACAGACTCACTTTTGACCGCATTTTCTCCTTTGCATTTTCCAAAATGTAGCTGAATAACCTTTGATACTTACTGCTTCCGGTCTACGACAAAAAAACGAAAGCGTCCTTGAGTATTTCTCTCCTTAAAATTGAACAACTGAACAAAGTGTAAACTTTGGAAGGTGTTCAATTCGTGCGCTGGTAAGCGCACCTGTTAATATGCAAGTTTCCGCTAAGGAAACTTGACGTTAAACTGCGGCAACATTATTTGGTTGCCGCAGTTTAACCTTGCTTTTTTAAGCTCCTGTATTTCTCGCTGCATGGCAAGCTCTCTCTCGTTCAACGCTGTTTTGTCCGATGCGATCCTCTTTTTCCTTCGCTTCTCGCCTTCCTCCAGTCGGCAATCGTGTGATAATTGATTCCCAGCGGCCTTTTTCATTCCTATCTCATCTGACAATAGCAGTGTCTGTTCCTTAAATTCTTTATTGCATTTGACCATTGTTTCCATTCCCCTTTCAAAAGATTTTCAGGATTTTGCGCCTTTCTGTCGGCTTGATTAAGTCCGTCAGGGCTTCTCCGGTTCTTAGAATCTGTTTAGAGGCTCATAAAAAAGACTGTTCAAACGGTCAATAGTATAGATTGCAGCGCAGCATAAACCTTACGCTTTTTTGTATTTTCAATAAAACGGCGGTTTCAAGCGAAAGAAAGCTTTATTTTACGTCTCCTTGTTTGGAAAAGACCTCAAATATATATTATTCCGTTCAACCAGTCTGAACTCCCTACATATAGAAGACTTTAAATAGACTCTAAAAATGCCGGCCCCCATTCAATGACGGAGCGACTCTTTAAAAATTGAGTTCCCCGCCGGGCTGCGTTATCCTTCTTGCAACAAAATTAAAACTTCTATAATCTACGGCTCCAATCGTTATTTAATAATATGTTCTGTTGGAGCAGACCGTTTACAAAATCACACTGCATCCCGTACGGAACGCCCGTGCGGGTGTGCCACAGGAGCATCTATGAATGCGGCATGCACTTTCAAATCCTTCAAATTATGGGTCATTTCAGTTGCAGCGATTGCGCTGCTTTTTTCCGGTTGCGAGGATGTCGGGCTGGGGGCTGCTATCGATACGCAGGCGCCCTCGCTTGCGATAACGTACCCGCCCGAAGCGGCTGCGGCTATACGCGGAACATTTACAGTTGCCGGAAGCTGCGACGATGACCGCGGCGTTACGGAAGTTTCTGTTGTCGTCAAAAGCATTGACCGGCCGGATCAGGTGTTCGGTCCGTATAAGGCGAAAATCGCAGCGTCAAAAAAGTCCTATTCGATTGAACTCAACAAATACGATCCGGCCAATAGCGCCTACTATAACGGCTATCAATATGCCGACGGAAAATATTCGGTCGGCGTAACGGCATACGATGATGCCGGACACTTTTACGGCCCGATTTCGCGCACAGTGGAAATTGACAACACTGCGCCGCTGTTTGTCGTAACCTCTCCTTCCGTTGCGTACAATACCGCCTCCGCCGTTCCGTTGAGCAAGGCTGCGCATTCTGAATACGGCTCCATTTTTAAGGTTGAAGGTACCATCGCCGACGATCATGACGTGGCTTCCATGCGCATCGATGTTTTCGATTCAAATGGAACGAAGCTGACGGCAAACGGCTTTATCGAAAAAGAAGTCGAAACATCCGGCGGCACGAGCATTGTGTTTGCGCGGTTTATCGAAGGCAGCGACAAAACAGTACATCAGCGGTATTCCGAAATTTACGGCGCGGATCCGGAGGCCGGAGAAAAACGATTCACCTGTACCGTTACGTTGACGGATAATGCTCGGGAATACAAAAATCCGGCGGAAACGGCAAACGCAAGCTCCGGCAACGCAACTTCAAAAATCTATCTGTACAGCAATGTCTATTCAAAGTTGATGAGCGCAAAGGACGGCTACGGGCTTGAACTTGGCGACTTAAAAAACATCCTGAACGGAACGCTCACCGGCGAGAATATTACGAAATCGTCTAAAGCCGTCAGCTCCGCGCAAGCGCTTGAGCTTTTGCAAAAGCGGGTAACGGATACCGGCGCGGCCGAGCGGCTTGCCTTTTCGCTCAATCCGAATGCCGATCCGTATTATGAGCTGAGCGGCTATGCAATCGACACGGCTCGTTTGGCAGACCGCAGCGCATTAAAATTCGCCGGAAAGAATTCGACGATAACATTTGTCGCAAAGCCGGGGCTTGACGGCATTCTTATTCGGCCGGAAACCGTCAGACTGTATTTGAAGCAGTTTGAGGAATCAGAATTTACGAAGGAAAATGTTGAAGTGTTTATCAAAAATCCGAAAGGCGGCCGCGACCCTAAAAAATTGCGCGAAGGCTTTTTGCTGCTCGAAAATTATGCGCCCGGCGACCCGAATACGCCGCGGGATCCGCTGGATGCGTCAAAACCGGATGCCAGTAAAATCTATGACGGCGGAGCTGTTTCGTATTACACAAAGTCAGTTTCGCTGCCGGCGACGATTATTGGCGGGCGGTACTACGCGCTTGCGGCAACTGGAAGCGATGCCGACGGCGTTACGTTCTCAAAACAGCTCACGTACGGCTTTGCCGGAGCCATTGTCGGTTCCGCTCCGGTTATCACAATAACGCAGCCGGCAGTCGATTTGTCGGTCGTAAAAACGTCCGGCGCAGCGGATTTGACATACAAAGGAATGGCCGTATCCGAAGACGGGCTTGCAATCGAATATGTTGATGCGGAAATAACCGTTACGGATGAAGAGAACGCAGGCGCGCCGGTTGCCGTCATAACGGGACGGGCGGAACTGAATGCGGAAGGGCATTGGTCGTTTGCGCCGTCAGCCGGTACGGGCTACTCCGCTGCCGCCGTGCCGCCGGATTCGGGAAAGGCGTACTTGTACTCTGCAAAGTTTATTGCATATGCAGCGGGACTGCGCTCGCGGGCAGCGCGTACAACGCACGTCGATTCTAAAAAACCGGATGTTGAAATTAAATCTATCGCTCCGGTTATCGCTGGAGACTCGGAAACGGCGCTCAACGGCGTGATTGCGCTCAGCGGAACGGCAAAAGACACGAACCTCAAAGATGTCAGATACGAGGTGTACATAGATGGCGCAGTTCATCCGTTTGCGCACAGCACGGCGCAAGGCTCGTTCGGGCCGGCGTATTCGTATTCGCTCAGATTGGACACGCGGAACTTCCCCGATGAAAAGCCCATCAAAATCGTTATCACGGCAGAAGATTCGGTCGGCAATACCGCTTCATCTTCATCGGAAGTGTACAACGGCGTAAAACCTATCCGCATCAGCCAGAAAACCGATAAGCCTGTCATTGCGCTGACAACTGCGCAGGCGGGAATTACGGCGGCCTCTCAAATCACGATGCAGAAAAACCTGTTCGGCACGGTGAGCAATAATCTGTTGCTGGCAACCGTTACCGATGATGACGCGGTAAAAACGGTTTCCGTTACGCTCTATGACAAGGACGGCGCGCTGCTGCCGGCTTCCGGCGTTTTTGCAGGCTACGCAAATCCGCAGCGTTTTGACGCAGGCGAAAAATCTGTCTATCCGCTCAGCTACCGACTGCCGGAAAAAGAGGGCGTATATCAGATCAAGGTGGAGGCATTCGACAGCAACTACGATGCAGGCGCGCCCGCCGCCGCTTCGGCATTTTCCAAAGGCGATACCGGAACATTTTTTATTGCAGTCGATACCGGCGCCCCTTCCGTTACGATTGGGGAGCCTGCAAACGGCATATATAAAGGAAAGAACTTTCCGATTAGCGGGACTGTTTCAAAATCCGATAGCCCGATTAGCGCAAAATTCGTAAACCAGAGCGGCGCGGAAATAACAATTGCGGGCGCATCATTCTCTCCGCTGACGGTAACGCCGCCTGCCGCGCCGGGAACCCCTGCGCGGTGGAGCGGAACGGTTACGATGCCGGACAATGCAAGCGAAGAATATCGCGTACTCGTTACGGCGAAGGACAAATACGCGCAAGAAGGCAGCGCAAAGGTGAGCTTTAAAGTCGATTTGCAAAGCCCGACGTTTGCCATCACCCAACTGGGAAAAGATGCGCCGCTTGCCGTTCCGCTTTCTAAAGACAGCGCGGAGCAAGAAATCTACGTCAATCCTGCTGACGGCTACGTGGTGCGCGGAACTGCGACCGACGGTACGGGCAGCGGGCGGAGCGGATTGAAAGGAGTCTACTATTATATAGCGGCTTCTCCGCTTGCCGCGCCGACTGGGGGCGCGTATGCGCCGCTCGATGCGTCCGGCAAGTTAAACGCGGGCTGGAGCGCGGCAAATGCGGTTTCGGACGGAACCGTATCAAAGTGGACGGCATCGCTGACGACGCTCGGAACGCTTCCAGCGCAAGACGGAACGCAAGGTTACCGGCTGTATCTGTGCGCCGTTGATGAAGCGGGGAACATCTCTTCTGCGGCGTCAAACCCTTCTTCCAAACTCATTATCCGTCCCGACGGCGAAAAACCGTCCTGTACGGTCAGCGCGTCAAACGTCTATGCCGAAGGACAGTACGCCGCTCCATATACCGGCAACCTCGCCGGAAACGGCAAATACTACGCAAAGTCCGCGTTTGAAATTACAGCCGCGTACACGGAGCCGCAGAGTTCATTCGACAAAATCGAATTGTATGAAGACGGTACGCTCATCGCTCCGGCAGCCGGAACGAATAACAAGTGGTCTTTTGCGCACAGCGATTCCGCAGTGTACAACTACACGGCGTATGTGTCCGACAAGGCCGGAAACATACAGACGCATTCGTTCGTTGTTTTTTATGACGCAAAACTGCCGGAGCTGACGGTTTCTGCAATCACGCCGACCGTTACGGTTGGCGGCGTCGAAAAGGTGAACGGCGTTATTACGGTGAAGGGAAGCGTTTCCGACAATACGAATCTTGGTTCGGCCGTTATGTGGAATATTGACGGCAATACAACTGATGCGGGGTTATCGGGAACAGTTCCGCTTGCCGGCGCTTCGGCGCAGTGGCAGTTTGCGCTGGACACCTCCCTGTTGACGGACGCGCCGCATAAGATTCATGTAAGCGTTGCCGACTTTATCGGGAATACGCAGCGCATCGAAAAAAATATCATCGTTGATCAAACGACCGACAAGCCGGTTATCAAACCGACAAATGCGGATGCGACAATCCGCGCAAAGTCCGCCATTACTGCGCGGAGCGGTATTGACAATATTTTCGGTACGCGGAGCAATAAAACGCTTACTGCCCTCATCACTGATGATGACGGCGTAAAAGAGGTTCGCGTCGGCGTGCGTCCGGCAAAGGAGCCGCCGAGCAACGATCCGTTTGCGGAAACAACGCTCTTTTCCAACGGGACAAGCAATTCCGTATCGATTTCCTATAATCTTCCGGCACAGGAAGGCGCCTACGACATCCGGATAACGGTCAAGGATACGGTGGGGACGCTCGCTCATTCCGTTGCCGCGCTCGACTATTTTACCGTTGCGGTTGATGACGGCGCGCCGGTATTTGAACGTGTTACGCCGAACACGGCGGCATTTTATTCAGAGAGCGTTGCCGTTGCGGGAAAACTCAAAGACGGCAGCGGCATCATAAAGTTGAAGGCTGACGTGTCCGCCGTTGCGGGCGCAAGTTCTTCTAAAACCGCAGAAAGCCTTGTGCCGGCAAGCGGCGACTGGAACGACACGATTTCGCTTGCAGGCGTTGCCGACGGCAGAGACTACGTTGTAACGTATATGGCGACCGATGCCTACGGCCAAACTAGTACGCAGACGGTAAAATTCCATGCCGATAAGATTGCGCCGGCGTTGACTATAGATGGGACGCGCAGATTTTCCGTCGGCGATGAACTTGTTTCCTCCGGCGCCCAGCTTGCCGCTCTGGGGAATAAGTATTTTAGGTCAAACACGCTCGACTTTTCGGGCTTTTATACGGAAGCGGCAACGGGGAGCGGCCTTAAAAAAGTGTATTACTGGCTGAACAAACCGACCGCTCCGACATCATCGGCGGCGGAAGTAAAGGCTGCCGTTGCGGCCTCTTCTTTTGACGGCGAAGTTTATTCAGCGTCGAATACGGACCTCTATCGGTTCGCCGCATCGATTGCAGGATTTGCGACCGCTGCTGCCGGCCGGAACGTCATCTGCTTTGCCGCAGAAGACAATGCGGGCAATTTTTCGCTTCCGGCGCGTATATCAATTCAGTACGACAGCGCGTCTCCGGAACAGGCGGTTCCGGCACAGTACCGGTACAACGCAGAGGCGGACGCTCCGCTTACAGCCGGTTCTACAATCATTACGAATGCAAAAAAATCAATCGCGCTCACCGGTACGGCCGCAGATAAACCGGTCGGCATTTGCGACGCATCGTCCGGCATTGATGTTGTAACGGTGTGGGCAGGCAGCGAAAGTAATCAGGCGGCCGTTACCGGCTCCGGCAGTTGGACTGCGGTCTTTGAGGCAACAACGCTCGATCGGCTTTCCGGCTCTCCGGAAGTGCACGTCATCTCTACCGACAAGGCGGGCAACAAAACGGACACCGTGCTGTGTACGTTTACAGTTGACAAGCAGGCGCCGAATGTTTCTATCAGCGAGCCTGCGGCAAATGGGACGGTCAATAAGAAAATCAGCATTACGGGTTCGGCGTTCGACGATCAGGAGCTGGAAGGCAGCGCGGAATTGTATGCGCTCACCGGCGCGGGAACGTATACGAAGCTATCGCAGGTTGCTCTTGCATCCGGCGCGTGGACGTTTACCGATATTAATACGGCGGACACTGCGGGCGTGATGCGCTACGATGCCGACGGCAATGCGGGCAACGGTACGCAGCTGCAGGTGCAGGTGCGCATCAAGGATAAGGCGGGCAATGAAGGCGTTTCCGAGCGGCTGCTTACCGTTGATCAGGACAGCGACCGGCCGATTGTGCGCTTCAACAATATTACCGTTGCATCCGCCGCAAAAATTACGACAAGCCAAATTACCGGCATTATCAACGACGATGACGGCTATCCGGAAAGCGGGGCGTTTACAGGCTCGGAACCGATGGGCGTGTGGTACTCGACGGATGCGACGCAAACCGCTCCGGATGCGTCGAACGTGTATCATGCAAGCAGCAATCCGGCCGGCAAATGGTTTCCCGTAACGGTTGATAACGGTTCTTTTTCGATAGATGACACAACCGGCGATGGCGAAAAGCAGTGGTATTTCTGGATTCGGGACAAGAAGGGGACGGTATTCCGTTCCAGCAACGCGGAGAGGCTTGAGCGGCCGTACTTTACCGATCGCAGCACGGGAACGCACGACGCTGCCGCAAACACGGCGCACGTATCGTTCTCTTTGGATACGACGCCGCCTGCAATCGATGGCATTGCCTTCCTCCGCAGAGCGAACGGCGTGCTGGTTATTCCGAATCAAGATGATGCCGGATGGTCGACAGAATCGTCGGAGCAGACGTTCGGCGGCGCCTCTCAGGTGATGTTCGTCAAAGTTGCGGTTACTGAAAAAACTGCAATGCGCGCATCCGCTCCGGTTACGCTTAAAATTGACGATGCGGAAGTCTCGTTGGCCGGCGCAATTTCGCTCAATTACGATCCGGTTGCAGATCCGGCAAAGTACGTGTTTATCGTCGGGCCGGTAACGCTGGATTCGACATATACGGACGGAACAGCCTCGCTTACGATTGAGGCGTACGACGCTTCGAACGGCAAGGGGCAAACCACCAAAAACATTGTGATAGACAACACCGCCCCAACGGTTTCGGTTGCCACGCCCGCATCCACAACCCGCATTACTTCGACGGTTACGATGCGCGGCGCAGTGTCGGATAACGCTGGCGGAAGCGGCATCGATTCCGTGCAATGGATGATTGCCGCAGCCGGCGGGGATCCGACTCCGGCAACAAGCGGCTGGCGCGACATGACGAGCGGCTCCGGCGGCGCTTCGTGGACGATTGAGTTTATGAACGTAACGCCGAGTCACCCGATGAACCCGCTGACATATTGCGATGCGACTCAGTACAAGGTGCGGCGCGACACGGTGAACGCCAGTTTCTACTACGTGCCGGTGTATTTTTTGATGAAAGACAAACTCGGCAACGCGCGTGTTACTCCGTATGAAATGCTCGTTGACACCGACGGCGGTAAACCGGTTGCATCGATTCTGGCTCCGGAAAACGAAAGCTCTGTCGGCGGATTAATCCGCGCCTACGGAAGCGCCGCCGATATTGACGGTACGATCAAGTCCGTGCAGATTCAGATGGATTTGAACAATGACGGTCAGTTTACGCAGGCGGATTACAACATCGTAAAATCGTGGGCGGACAGCGGCATTGCGCCGTATGCGGGGAAATTGCACCCTCCAAGCTGGTCGGGGGCTGATTCAAGCGAATGGGGCATCGAAATTGAAGGCGGGGCGGAAAGCTGGAGCATCATGCTCAACCAGAGTAAGGAGCTTGATGCCAATGTGTCAAAGCGTATCGGTATGCGCGTACGCGCGTATGACCAGACGAATTTGACGCACGGTTGGGGCAGGCCGAACACCATCACTATCAATATCGACGCGCCGCTGATCGGCAGTTCAGCGCCGCTTGTGCTCAGGCAGTTTACAGACAACGCTATGGGCACGGGCGCAGTCGTTGCCGAAAAGCAATACATCGAGGATATGTGGATAAGCGGCCGCTGGTGGCTGTGCGGTTCGGTTGAAGACACGCAAGGCATTTCTGAAATTATTTTCGATTCGGAAAAAGGTTCGCTTACGGATAGGTTGACGTCCCCTTCTTCCGGCGCAGTATTTGAACGGCAGACGTATAAAGTTGACACGGCGACTTTCCCGGGACATACAGATTATCTTTTAAGGATTCCGCTTGACGCTTCCCGGAGCGACGGCGTAAAAATCCGCTCAAAGCTCGTGGTAACGGATGATTCTATCGACAAAAACCGCGCCGACCGGCTCATTTCGATTAATGTCGATGATACGGCGCCGCTGCTGTACAAAACGGACGGCAGCGAAACGGCGGCGGAGACGGACAGCCTGCGTCTGATGAGCGGCGCGAATATGCTGGGCGCGGCGCATTCGGTTATGCAAAGCAATTTCGCCTTTGAGCTGGGCGATACGGTAAAAGAAAGCGGCGCGGGCTTTGAGCGGCTGGCGTTCTATTTTAAGCGGACAGGCTATACGGAAGATGCCGCTGACCGCGTGTACAATCCGATGTTTGCGCCGGATAAGTACGCAGTTTGTTCAAACCGCACGGATATTGCGGCGGCAGCTGCTGACGGCGTACTTGCTCTAAATGAGGAAAAACTGCCGGCATTCCGGTGCAGCGGCAGCTTTGATTCGCTCCAGTCGTTTACGGCGGCAAATCCTACGCACATCAACGATAACTACAATGTGCGGCGGGGCGGTTTGGTCAAAATCAATGGGGTATACACAGTTATCACCGGCGTTGACCGCTTAGGCGGAAAGATTACGTTCAATATGCCGCTTTCCGCGCTCTCTGCAAGCGCAACGGTTGAGTTTATCTACGCGCAGGTTGTCGATCATCTGGCGAACATTGAGTCTCCGGTTGGCACGGCGCTTGACGATGAAGGCAACCTGAAAGTCAGTCCGAATACCGATGATCCGCTCTGGGCGGACGGCATGATTGAAAGCATCGAAAAAATCGGCACGAATTTTAAGTGGTCGGCATCCGTAAACAGCAAGCATCTTGTTGACGGCCCGATAGAGATTCACGTGGTTGCGTTCGACAAGGCGGGCAACTGGTCGCACGGCTTTGTAAAGACAAAGGTCGAAAACAACCGGCCGCGTATTGCGCGCGTACTGCTTGCAACCGATTTGAACGGAAACGGCAAATTCAATTACAACACGGCTCAAGGCTCCTTTAACGGGGCGGTTGCAAACGGAGAGTTCTGCACCTATTCGGCGCTGGATGGAACGGGCAAGTCCACGTCTACGGCCGCCGTCAATTCGTCTGCGTTTACCGCAAAGAATCAGCTGCTGGTGTTGCCGGAGTTTGTAAATGACGCGGGCGCAGTAACCGGAAACGGCGGGCTGGGATATGTGCTGCACATTGCAGGCGCGGCCGCTGCGGATGTTTTCGATGCGGCCGACGGCACGCCGACGGATTTAAGCGGCAAGGCGACGCTCATTGCATCCATTGCGGATGGAGCGGCAGGCGCGGCTCCGGCGGAGATTCAAAATAAGATTTCTGAAAAAGGCGGCATGATTCTTACGAACGCTGCGTTGGGCGGCGGAACGCATGACGGCAACAAGAAACTGCAAATCAGCTTCTGGGATCATACGGAAGGCCTTGCGTACGGTTCAACAACGCAGTGGGCGGTGCTCAACGTTCCGCTCAACATTGATGTGCTGGATGAGACGCTGCCGACAGTGGCGGTAGCCCCGTTCTACTGGGAAGGCAAAAATAAAAACAGCCTCTACCAAAATAATTCGGATGCGGGACACATTGAACTGCCGGGGGATTTACCGGCGGCGGACTTTACGGACGGCGCAAGCGGCATCAATGACCGCGATCCGAAGGTATCCGGAAAAATTACGCTGCGCGGCTACGCCTACGACGATCAAAATCTTGCGGCCTTGTACGTGCTGTTCGACCAGTTTTCGCCGACACTCTACCTTGACGGAGAGACGAAGGTTGTCGCTGGGAAGACGTACTACAAAGCGGCAAAATATAACGCCGCAACCGGCTCTTGGGAGTCTGCAAGCGCAACTATGGACGCAAGCGGCTGGGAGTTCAGCGTAAAGACTGCGGCGGGCGCCGGCGAAAGCGACAATATGTTCGGTTCTTCATCCGCGCCGCACTTTGACCAGAACGGCCACAAAGTCTACTGGCAGCTTGACCTCAATACGGCGAAGATTACAGGAGCTGCGGATACGGATGTGTACGCGCGGATTCTTGCAGAAGATCATGTTCCGGCGAACATTTCTTCGGAATCGGCGAGCGGCAGCAGCGGACACGATGCAACGTATAACAATCCGTTCTGCAAAATGGACGTTGTGCCGTACATTACGTCTATCGATACGGCGTTGAACAGCATCAAAAAGCGCAATCCGACCGTTTACAGTAGAACGGCGCGTGGAAATTATCCGGTGCGTCACAATGAAACGGTAACGCTCAATGGCTTCAACCTTGATACGAACGGCTCTTCGTCGGTGCCGCTTGCAATCGGCTCCATGACATCGGGCGCGTATAACCATACGGTTAACGGCATCGCCAGTTTGAACAACAAGAATGGCAATGACGCGCACGGTTCCGCGTCCGACTCGGCAACGGAAGAGTATGAAAAATATTCGAACTTCTATAACCGTAAGCCGAATAAGGACAACAATAACCGGCTCACCGATGATGTGTACATCGACGTGTGGGAATTTGCGACTGAGGCGGCAAAACCGATTTCCGGCGGCATTGAACAGCCGGTGATGAAGATTAACCCGAAAACGGATATGGTCGGATTCGCCTTTGTCAACGGCCCGCTGTACTTCAGCATGGGCGGTAAAGTCGGCGGCACCGAATATTCGGATATCTATTGGATGGGAAGCTACGACTTCTTTACGTCCGTCGGATTTATCTACGATTCGCTCGGATATTCTTACGGCTGCGCGGCAGGCGGCGACATAAACAGCAATTCTGCGGATAAATTCCAGTTTATGACGAGCCGGTGGGGCCGGGCAGGCACAGGACAAAGCGGTTCCTACAATAGAACAAATTCGCTCAGGCTTGAATCCATCGGACAAAAAGACAGCGGCGTCAACATCTTTAACAAGCAGCGGATAAAGTCTCCGTCGTTTGCGGCGGCCGTGCACGGTTCGGCGACCAATTTGTATCTTGCCTACTATGACGATATCAATCAGGAAGTCCGCTTTAAATACGGGAAAATTTCAACAACCGCATTCTCTACGCATTCGTGCAACTTCGGAAGCTTTACGGATCATGAAACGGGCGGCGAGCCAAAAGACTACATGAACGACAAAGTAAGCATGATTGCCGGAAGCAGCACCAACAGGAAGGCGGGCGAGTACGTTTCGCTCGGCGTCGTGTCGCAGGAAGGCTCCGGAGTTGACGATGTCGTAGTGTGCGTGTGGTATGACAGCGTAAACCGGACATTGTGGTACACGTACAATGACACCCCAACCGACGACCGGAACGGCCATACGGATGGCGCCGGATGGTCTGCTCCGGTGCGCGTCTTTGCCGACGGCTCCATCATGGAAGAATCCGGCGAGTTCTGCCAGATTGCGGTAGACAAGGACGGCGGCATCCATATTGCCGCTTACGATCCGGTAAACCTCGATTTGGATTATGCCTATTCGAGCGGCTACAATGCCGCCTCCTTTGAAAGCTGCGTTGTCGACGGCTACGGCGTTGTCGGCTCGAACATCACAATCGACGTTGCAAAAAACGCGGCCGGAAAAAACATTCCGTACATCGGCTATTACGCAACCTCGTGCATCAAACCGAAGCTCGCCTACCTTGCGGACACCTCCGCATCCGCCCCGAGCGGTTCGGACGACGAACTGTTTACCGGCGCATGGGAAGTAAGCGTTGTGCCGTCTTCAAGCAACGTAAACAAAGACCGCATAAATATCGGCGTGTGGAAAGACAGCTCGGGAACCATCAAAAATTCGAAAACGGGCTTTTCCTATCACACAAATACCGGATCCTCTTACGGCGCAACCTGCGAAGGCGAATTCTTCGCCAACGGAACGCCGAATCCGCTGCTTGCCTACGCGCATAAACAAAGCTCCTCCGCCGGCTACATAGAAACCGCGCAGAAAAAGTAACGCGCAATGCGCCCGCCCTCACCCGCTTTTGCGGGCTGTGCGGCAGGTTGTGTTGCTAATCGACGGCAGGGGTGCACATGCAGGCGGTTGGGATAATAGGGGTGCAGGGGCGCGGGCAGCCCGAGTTGCGCGGCCGCATATTTGGCGGCGCGGCTAGTTGCCGAAGCGGGCGGGATGGCTTGTCGGCTGCGCATTCTGAGGCGGCTTGTTGCGGTAGGCAGGAGATGCGGCTAACTGCCCGCGCATTCCTGCGGGAATACTGACTGCTTAGGTGGAAGCCGGGCCTGCGTACGGGACTTGCGCTCTGGATGCAATCATGGAAATCAATTGCAGAGCCGATTGTAAGGATGATGCAGGATTCAAAGCAAGAATATAGGGCAGAATCTCAATATGCGGCACAAACCTGCGCTTCATGTCGTTCATATACAAACGCGCAATCGACCTATTCGATAACTGCGTTTCCGAATAGGTCGACGAGTTCAAAATCGCACAAATAGCACGATTTAGAACATCGCATTTCAAGGTAAGCTGTTCAGAAACGGAAGTTTCCGAACAGTTTTAATGCAATCAAAACAGCCGTTGTTCGGTATTATGGTCAATGCGAGCGCGTTCCGGTTTTCTGCCGGGAGCCGGCAAAGATTGCGGCCAAAACTGCGGAGAGCGGGAAAAATAAAAACAGCAGCGCGGTGAACATCGTGTTTAATGTATTTCAAGACGTATCGGAGACATCGGCAACGAGCGAAAAGAATCGAACGGCAGTAGAATTCAAGGAGGCCGTATGAAGATCGAACATATTGCGTTGTATGTAAACAATCTGGAAGATGCCCGCACTTTTTTTGTAAAATATTTCGGTGCGAAATCCAATGACGGGTATCACAATCCTCGAACGAATTTCCGCTCGTATTTTCTTTCGTTCGACAGCGGTGCGCGTATCGAAATCATGAACAAGCCGGAAATGCCCGATTTACCGAAAGAGCCATCCCGAACCGGCTATGCGCATATTGCTTTGAGCGCAGGAAGTAAAGAAAACGTCGATGAGCTGACAGCAAGGCTGCAAGCTGATGGCTATGACATTATCAGCGGCCCGCGAACGACCGGCGACGGATATTACGAAAGCTGTATTGTCGCAATTGAGCAAAATCAAATTGAAATTACCGTTTAAGCGGAAATCGGGGATAAAAGAAGCTGGCCGGAGTCGTTCAGAAAGGAATCAGATGAAATGCAATTGAACTTACGACACTGTGCAAGTCATTCTATAAATTCCTAAAAAGTAGGTACCGTGGTAAAGTAAACACAGGAGCCAAGTTATGCCCCCCCACCACACACACACATCACACAACGTTGTAATAACAGAAGGCAAAAGCGAAACTATTAAAACTTTGCTTTCAGAATACGACATCGAGTCAGTGCAAGATATTCAGGAAGCGCTGAAAGCCCTTCTCGGCGGAACCATCAAAAAAATGATGGAAGCAGAGATGGAGGAGCGCTTTGGATATGAAAAATCTTGGCGTTCTGACAACGATGATTACCGAAACGGTTACAAGTCAAAGACTATAAAATCAAGCATAGGTGAAGTGAAGATTGAAGTTCCGCGGGACAGAAAATCAAGTTTCGAGCCGCAGGTCGTAAAGAAAGGCTAGAAAGATATTTCCGACACTGATCATAAAATCATATCAATGTATGCAAAGGGAATGACAACCCGTCAGATTTCAGACACAATCGAAGACATTTACGGCTTTGATGTTTCTGAAGGTTCTATTTCCGATGTCACTGACAAGATACTTGTGCAGATTGAAGAATGGCAGCACCGGCCGCTTGATGATGTTTATCCGGTCATTTACATCGATGCCATTCACTATTTCAGTCAGAGACAACGGAGTGATTGTCAAAAAAGCCGATTCTGTAATTCTTGGACTTACCTGTGATGGGCGGAAGGAAGCGCTGCCGCTTGCCATAGGCGAAAATGAGAGCGCCAAGTTCCGGCTGAACGCTCTTGCTCTTAATGAGCTTAAAACCTTGGAGTGCAGGATGTTATGATTATCAGCGCTGACGGCCTTCCCGAAAACTGATTATCAGCGCTGTATGGTTCACATGGTCCGCAACACCTTGAAATACGTCGCATCAAAAGACATGAAATCTTTTGCTTCCGACCTAAAGACTATTTACAATGCGGTTTCCGAAGAGGAAGGTCAGAAAGCGCGCGGCCGGGTTGTTGAAAAATGGTCTGCCAAATATCCTGCCTCCATGAAACGCTGGATAGAAAACTGGGATGTTGTCGTGCCTATTTTTAAGTTCTCTCAGGATGTCCGGAAAATCATTTACACCACGAATGCGATTGAAAGCCTGCATTCCAGTTACCGAAAACACAACTGTCAGCGCAGTGTGTTCCCAAGCGACCAGGCTCTGCTGAAAGCTTTGTATCTTGCAACTTTTGAAGCAACAAAAAAATGGACTCAGCCGATTCACAACTGGGGGCAGACCTACGGAGAAATGTGCATAATGTACGAGGGCCGCCTGCCTTACAAAGTCAAGTGCAACAAAAGACTTCATGCGGTGATTTCAACCCTAAACATTTTCTAGGACGGTTGTTTAGAAGAGAAACAACTGTTTCTAAATAGCCGTCCTCCAAATTTCTAAAGTCCATGCCTCTCGGCAAAAAGAAACGTAAACAACCATTTATATTTTCGTTTAAGCCACGCTGTCATGGACTGTGAATGTCTGCAAAATAAATTGAAGTCTGGAGTGCTGTCTCCAGCTCTCTAAATTTTGCAAATTCAGATCCGTTGTCAAAAACTATCGTTTTTGGATGGCTTCCTTTTTCATTAGATGCCTCTTTTATAGCTTCATGAACTTTCTGCGATAAAACGGAATCAACACCTTTTGCCTCCAGGAAGCGGCTCTTTCTGTCAACCAAAGTAACAATGCAGCTTTTGTCGGAGTTGTTCATATCGTATCTCCTTCCCAGCATTCAACCGCTCTCGATATTTTGCTTCTTCGGGCAAATCATGAATCCTTTTGTCAGGGTGTATCGTGCAATACCGACTCCTCTGTCCGTATTTTTGCTTCCCTCGTCTTCTCAAATGCGATTGGGACGAGATTTTTTTTGAATACACCGGCTTTTATTCGTGCGGAGGATTTTATACCCCGACGCTCTGCGTCGTAACAAAGGGGATTAAAGCCGACTGCAGCCACCTTATGAGAACAACATACCCCGACGCTCGTGTCGGGGGTGTTGATTGCTGACTATATTGTATTAAAGAAAATAGAATCATTTTCATGCTGTTCATTCCATTTGAGTGCGATTTTTCAAGACTCCAGTATCTATAATAGCCTTTCCTGAATGAACTCAAACAATTCTTTTCCTTCTTGAATCCGATTTTTTTCTCACGCTTTTTTTCTGTTTTCCAGATATTTTTCATAAGACGCTTTCTGATTAAATTCTTCTCCTGGACACCTCTTGATAAGTCTACTTACAGAAGACCTGTGCTTATTCAATGCAAGTGGGATTTGATTCTGACTTAACCCAAGATGCAGCAAATAAAATAGGCAGCATATATCCATTTGTGTAAAATGATTGTATGACTTCATAGTTTGTTTTCCCTTTGATGAGATGGTTTTTAGGTTAAAACATTCTATGAAGTTTTTTTATTTATTTTTACTGTTG
>CAUTOX010000042.1:0-16544 GCA_963539665.1 uncultured Treponema sp. | reverse complement strand
TTGTCGTCGCCCATGAATGTATCCGCATCACGCTCTTTAATTCGCACATACTTCCGAGCGTTACGATGATAACCGCGTCTTTTATGCTGCAAAAATATCCGTCATATTCAACTTCCGTTTCTAACTCATCGACTGCATCTATCAGTTCTTCCCAACCCATGCGCTTATTATTGCTTATTTTTTATTTTTTGGGCAGCCTTTGCAAAAACTGAGTTCCGTAGGGCGCCGGAAAATAGCCTTGCATAGCGCGTGTCCGGATACAGTCGCAGTATTCTGTACGCCGCTCAATTTTTTTCTGCATCCGCATCCTATCGGAATGCAACTCAGCCGAGCCGCATACGCAGGTAAGACGTACCAATCCTCCGCCGTTTGCAAGCGGGCGGAGCATCGGTACAAATACAACGGGGTAAACTAGAAATTCACTTCCGTATCGTAATAGCAGCATTTAAGCAGCTCTTCCATTTCTTTTTGGGTTGGCTGGCGCGGGTTTGAGCCGGTGCAGGCATCCGCGATGGCGTTTTTGGCGATGTCCGGCAAGCGTTCCAAGAAAACCTTCTCCGGAACAAAACCGTTATCGCACGGGAAACTGTCCGCGCCGTAGTTTTTAATACAGTGCGGAATGTTCAGGTCATCGTTCATTTTGCGCAGATACTGAATCAATGCGGCAACTTTTTTGTCGTCAGAAGCATCTTTCGCCTCAATTCCCATGTAATCGGCAATTACGCCGTAGCGTTTCTTTGCCGTCGGCTCCTTCGCGTTGAAGGCAACGACTTTCGGCAGATACATTGCGTTCGCCGCGCCGTGAATGATATGCGCGCCGTTTCCGCAATCGGCAAAAATTGCGCCCGTCTTGTGCGCCATCGAGTGAACAATTCCGAGCAGCGCATTGGAAAACGCCATGCCCGCAAGACACTGCGCATTGTGCATTTGCGCCCGCGCATCCATATCGCCGCCGTAAGAGCGAACCAGACTGTTTTGAATCATCTCGATTGCATGAATCGCCAGCGGATCGGTAAAATCGCAGTTGGCCGTAGACACATACGCTTCAACCGCATGAGTCATTGCATCCATACCGGTATGAGCGACCAGCTTTTTCGGCATGGTTTCAGCAAGATCGGGATCAACAATCGCGACATCCGGCGTAATTTCGAAATCCGCAATCGGATATTTAATGCCTTTGGAATAGTCGGTGATGATGGAGAATGCCGTAACTTCAGTCGCCGTGCCTGATGTTGAAGAAATCGCGCAAAAATGCGCCTTCCGCCGCAACTCCGGAATACCGAACACCTTGCACATTTCTTCAAACGTAATATCCGGATATTCGTACTTAATCCACATCGCCTTCGCCGCATCAATCGGAGAGCCGCCGCCCACCGCAATAATCCAGTCAGGGCCAAATTCCTGCATCGCAGCGGCGCCGCGCATAACTGTTTCAACCGACGGATCCGGCTCAATGCCTTCAAAAAGCGTTACTTCCATTCCCGCTTCCTTCAGGTATGCCGTTATTCTGTCAAGGAAGCCAAATTTCTTCATGCTTCCGCCGCCAACGCACACAATCGCGCGTTTGCCCTTAAATGATTTCAACGCTTCAATCGCGCCCTTGCCGTGGTATAAATCCCGCGGTAACGTAAATCTCGCCATAGTGATACTCCTAAAAAATGAGTTTTATTAAGTACGCATTATATCATAAATTGGACGGTACGGGGGATTTTTTTACCGGAGCAATGAATGTTTGCGCCGCCTGCATCCGCTTCCCATCGCTCCGGCTGCCGCATCCATCAACACTCCGTTGCCGCTAAAACTCGAACCACTGTCCCGCTTTTGTCAAATACCAATCGGCAAGGACATTCGGGCGGCCGGGTTCATACCATGAAATGCTGCCGTCGCGGTTGAGGATGACCGTTCGCTCCGCATTCCGGCTGATTTTACTCGGCATTGAGGCGGAGCGATTAAATATGACGTTTTTGTTGTCCGAAAGATTGATAGAACGAATTGTATGCTGCCCGACCGTTTGACCGATGTTCGTGTAGAGCGCCGGATAATACAAATAGGTGAAGGCATCCGCGTACTCGCCGTTAAAAACAGCCGCCGTTCCAGTTTGTTTGGTTTCGGTATCGAACTTAAAAATGAACGTGCGCTTTGCCTCCCCGCTTTCTTGAACGCAGATGCCGTAGACTCCGTTTTCATGCGCGCTCAGACCGAAGGCGACATTGCCGGCAACCGGAACGGGAGTTGTTTCCCCCGTCCCCATATCCACGCGGATAAGAGGCGCGGGAGGATTAGTTGCATCGGACTTTGCGACATACGCTGCGCCGTCATTGGCAAGCAGCGCGTCCTGTAAGCCTGCGCCGGTATACAGCTGGCGGAACTCGCCGCTTTCTAAATCGAATGCATTGACCGACACGCCACTTTCTATATCCACAAGCAGCGTCCCCATCCGCCGAAGCGATTGCAATGCGGCCCTCGGCGTATAGAGCGTCGTCAATTTTGGCGCGGCATAATCAAAAAGCTGCACCGGCTGCCGCGTTCCCTTTGACCACAAAATAACGGATGAACCATAGGAAATGAGCTGCGTTTTGCCCGGATTATCGCCGATCCGGTTGATGGCTCCGGTATTGTACGACGATTGCAAGAGCGCGGTTTTGGTTAGGAAGTAAAAATCCTCGCCAACGGGCGCCATATCCAGTATTTTTTCGTACAGATCCTCAGTCAGCGTAACCAGCGGAGAAGTCGCATCTGCCGCATCAATGACGTACAGCGCGCCGGTATAGGAGCCGAGCATGATTTCATTTTCCGATTTTACGCCGCACGTAATAGCGTCGGATGCGCGCGGCCCTTTAAATGTTTTGATCGTTTTCGGATTTGATACCGTGCGGTTGCCGATGTTTTCAAGCATCTTGAGCGTATACGCCCCTTTTCCATCATGTTCGAGGTAATAAAGATTCCGATCGTTTTTCGAGGCGAGCAATAGGGGGTCTGCCGCGCGGATTGTCGCAAGGGTTTTCCCCGTCGGGCTGTACACGATCGTAACCGCCCCGTCCTTCACCCCCGCAAGAAACAGAAAGTTATTGAAAAGCATCGCCTGCGATAGCCCCTGCGTTACGGCATTCCGCTGTTTGATATGCCCCGCCGTCAAGTCGTAGAACGACAGGTTTCCTGCCGGCGAATACATTGCCGCATTTTTTTCCGAGCTGCTCGTTACCGCGTAGGAAACAATTCCCGTCGCATCTTTAAGTTTGCCGCGCACAACCTCGCCGTTTTCGGCCTTCAAAAACTCAAGCCCATTGACCGTCGCTGTGCCGACCATAAGAAAATGCCCCTGCTCGGTAAACGCAAGCGATGTAATTGTATCCCGATACTGGCGCGCCCACTTACGCGATAACGTTTCCCACTCCCAGAGCGCAATGCGGTTCACCGTGCCGCCGTCAGTTTCATACGCTGCGATAAAACGCCCGTCGGGGCTTACGGCGGCCGCCTTTATTTCGTATTCGGAAATCTGATAGTGCTCGCCCTGCCGGTCTTCCGTCCATTTGACCAGAAAACCGTCGCAGCCTGCGCTGATGTACGCTTTTTCGGCTCCGCCTTCCGTACCAATGGGAACAATGACGGAGACCGCGCCGGAATGCGGCTGCGTCGAAATATGCGACTTAGGATATACGGAAAACGCAGCGCACAAAAAGAGGAGAGAAAGCGGTGCCGAATGTTTCATTTAATAAGTCCTTTATTCTGTATAATCGCTTTGAAATAAGTAATATCCGAAAAAAGTCCCGCCGTAAAAAGCGCCGCGATGAACGCAATGCCGACATACTGGATGTAGTAGAGCGCTTTCGGATTCATTTTGCGTCTAAACAGCAATTCGATGAGGGAAAAGAGCACAAGAGCGCCGTCAAGAATGGGGACGGGCAAAAGGTTCATGATAAACAGCGAGATGCTGATGTACGCGATGAGGCTGAGTATACCGGCTGCGGATTTGTCCGCAAGACCATCGGCCACAGCTCCGCCGAGCATATCGGCAACCCGCGCAGGCCCTGAAACGGATTGTTTCAAATCCGCGCCCTTAAAAAGCACGAATATCCCCTTTACGGTCAAGAATATGCCTGCTCCCGTATCGGCAATCCCTTTTCCCACCGCTTGCAGAAACGGCAGCGGCGGCTGAATCCGCTTTTCAAACGAATCTTTGTCGGCAACAACGCCGATTTTTCCGCCGCCCGATTTTTTGTCGAAATCCGTATGAACGGTAAACCGGAGCGTTTCGCCATTCCGGTCTACCGTGAGCAAGATGTCTTCATTGGGGCGAGTTGCAATTTCTACCAGCAATTCTGAAAAATCGCCGATCGCCTTTTTATTCACGCCGATTATCCGATCGCCGGACAAAAGCCCCGCCTCCCGCGCCGCGCTATGCACATCGGGGTGCAGCTCATCCGCAAGCGTAATTTTTGTCGAATATGCGTAATACGAATAGCCGGTCAGCGCGACAATTACAAAGGCGATACACGCTGACAACACATTCGCGAACGGGCCGGCAAACGCAATGGCCGTCCGCTTAAGCGGATGCGCGCCGTACAGGGAATCCGGCTCCGCTTCAATGTGATCGAGTTTTGATTCATACGATTTTTGAAAATCTTTTTCCCCCTTCATGCCGCAATAGCCGCCGAGCGGGAAAAGAGAAAGGCGGTAGTCGGTCGCGCCAATTTTCTTGTGGAATAGAATTGGCCCGAATCCGATTGAAAAAGATTCGACGGCCACGCCGGAAAGTTTTGCCGCAATAAAATGCCCCAATTCATGAATGAGGACAAGGACGCACAAGCATAAAAATCCCAGCAGGAGCCTCATAAAATTTCCTCAGTGATTTTCCGCGCTTTTTCGTCCTGCGCCAGCACCGCGTCAAAATCCTCCGGCATCAGCGTCCAGTCCTTGTCGAGCACGGCGCGGACAATCCGGGAAATCGAAGTAAAATCAATCCGTTTGTCAAGGAAGGCGTTGACGGCAACTTCATTGGCGGCATTATAGGCGATGGAGTAGGATTTGCCGTTCCGCGCCGCTTCGAATGCATACTCAAGCAGCGGAAAATCCTGTGTGCGCGGGCGGAAAAAAGTAAGCGTATTGTCGAACAGCTCAAACGGATCCAGATGCCCCGCCCTGTTTTCCGGCCACGTCAGCGCAGCATAAATCGGATGGCGCATATCCGGCGCCGAAAGCTGCGCGTACAGCATACCGTCATTCGTGCGCACCAGCGAATGAATCACGCTCTGCGGATGCACGACGACCTTTATTTTTTCGACCGGCACATCAAAAAGCCGCGCAGCTTCAATGACTTCAAGCCCCTTGTTTGCCAGCGTCGCCGAATCGACGGATATTTTCTTTCCCATCTTCCATGTCGGGTGCGCGAGCGCCTGTTCTACCGTTACGTTTTCAAGCTCCCCCGAAGAAAGCGTCCGGAACGGCCCCCCGCTTGCCGTGATGATTATTTCGGCAACCGCATCCCGTCCGGCTTTATTTATCAGGCTGAAAATAGCCGAATGCTCCGAATCAACCGGAATAATGGCGCATCCATGACGATCGGCGGCCGCTTTGATGAGATGCCACGCCATAACGACCGTCTCTTTATTCGCAAGCGCGAGCGTAACGCCCGATTCTGCGGCAATCTTGGACGGCAAAAGTCCCGCCGAGCCTGCAATCCCGTTGACGATAACGTCTGGAGCCGTCGTTTCAATCAGCTTCCGAATGCCGTCCACGCCGTCTGTTGAAGTCAGCGTTGATGCGCAGCCGAATTCCTCCGAAAGCGCGGCAAGCGATTCTTTGTTTTTGTGCGCGGACAGCCCGCAGATGCAAAAATCTTCCGGCATATTGCGGACAATGCTTAATGTATTTGTTCCGATGGAACCAGTGCAGCCAAGTACAAGGATTTTTTTCATTTTTCATATCTCCGTTTTAGAAAATGCCGACAAAAGGAAGCCGTCGGCGCTCGTATTTCTTTGTATTTCATCAGTTTGAATTGGACTGCGCCGCATTTGTGCTAATCGGCAGCAAATCAAACCGGAAGCGGCTGATACAATACGCAGACTAAAATATAATAAACAGGCGCCGCCGCAAGAATCGAATCCATCGAATCCAATATTCCGCCGCGCCCCAAAATTACCGTTCCGCTGTCCTTAACATCGGCCGAACGTTTGAACACCGATTCAATAAGGTCGCCGGCAATGGCAGCTGTTGCAACCGCCATGCCCAAACTGATATTTTTTAGTATCGGGCCGGTAAAAATATCCTGCCAAATAATTTTAGCCGCAGCGCAGGCGGTAAGCGCACCGATATAGCCGCCGAAAAATCCTGCAATACTTTTGTTCGGACTACAGGCGATGCAGCCGCGGTTGTTCTTGCCGAACAAAACGCCGAAAAACCACGCAAATGAATCGCACAGAAAAACTGTTAAAAAAAACAGCGATAAAAAAATGGCCGAATTGTTAAACGCAGTCATTTTAATAAGGAAGGTAAATAAAAATCCGCTGTAAAATACAACAAATGCCGATGCCGAGACTTTTGTATTCGATTGCTGAAACGATTTTTTAGAAAACGCCTCATACGTCATGAGTATAAACGCTGCGGCAAGCGCAAACCAATTAATATAATTTACGTTTTGCTTGAGTATCAAAAAAATATAAGCGCTGAATGGGAGCACCGCGCTCAAAAAAACGACAAGCGACTTCGGAAGCAAGGGCGTAGAGCGGCTGAAAATAGCGTACAGCTCCAGCGCGGCAATAAAGGAACACAGAATCACAACCGCATTTAATGGAAGATGATGGAAAAAATCGACCGCCACAATACCGATTACCAAAGGGATTCCGATGAAAAATATCAAAAGTCGTTTCAGTATTTTGTTCATGCTCATTCACCAATCAACCAGAGATTCCCCCGAACCGTCGCTTTCGCTGCTGAAATTCCTCAATATTTTTAAAAAACTCTTCCCTAGTATAGTCAGGCCACAGCGTATCCGTAAAAATAAATTCCGCATATGCCGAATGCCATAACAAAAAATTGCTGAGCCGCCGTTCGCCGCCCGTGCGTATCAATAAATCCGTATCCGGAAGCTCCGGAACATCGAAAAAGCTGCAAACCGTTTCTTCCGTAACTGTATCGTTTTCCGCAGATTGCAAAGCTATTTTCCGAATGCTGCGCACAATCTCATTCCTTCCGCCGTAATTTATCGCAAGCACCAGCGTTGTTCCCAAAAATGAAGCTGTATCTTCCTGTGCGCGGATAATTTCCTTCTGAATATTTTCAGGAAGTCCGGCCAAGTCGCCGATATGCCGCACCCGAATACCCTTTTGCCGGTAAAAATCAAGCTCCGCCCGCAAATGCAAACTAATCAGCGACATCAAATAGCCGACTTCATCCGCAGTGCGCTTCCAATTTTCAGTAGAAAACGCATAGAGCGTTACATATCGAATTCCAAGATCGGCTGCGGCGCCCATAATATCTTTAGCTGCATTCAAGCCTTCTTTGTGGCCGCTTGTGCGCGGCAATTTCCGCTGCTCCGCCCACCGGCCGTTGCCGTCCATAATCAGCGCAACATGAACCGGCAGCGTCCCCATATCTATTCCCGGCATCAGCCTTCCAGTATTTCCTTTTCTTTTGAATCGTAAATTTTATTAATTTCGGCGATATATTTGTCGGTCAGCTTTTGGAGCTTATCTTCTTCCTGTTTGAGTGAATCTTCCGTCAACTCTCCCGCCTTCTGTTGCTTTTTCAATTCATCATTGCCATCGCGCCGAATGTTGCGGATTGCTGTACGGGAATTTTCCGTAACCGACTTAATCTGTTTCACCAGCTCTTTGCGGCGCTCAGCTGTAAGCGGCGGAATGGCGATGCGGATAACCTTTCCGTCATTGGATGGGTTTAATCCCAAGTCGGAAGTCTGAAGCGCTTTTTCGATTTCGCCGATGAGCGACTTATCGAACGGAGTGATAATGACCGATCGAGCTTCTGGAATCGCAACGGTCGCGACCTGATTCAGCGGAGATTTTGTACCGTAATAATCAACCCGCACCTTGTCAAAAAGCGCTGCGGAAGCGCGTCCCGTCCGTATTGCATTAAACGAATCTTTGAGGGCCGCAATGGTCTTGTCCATTCGTTGTTCATGATTTTCCGCCATACAATTCCCCTTGATAATCAAATTTCAGTTTTTAAGGGAACTGCACTTGACAGTTCCCCAATATGTTATTTACCGAGCACAAACAGCGCAATCTTACCAAAAGACAGAGCCGCGCCGCATTCCTTGCCAACTTCCGCAAGTTTTGCTTCAACCGTTTTCTTTTCATCGTCAATGAACATCTGATCCATAAAACAGATTTCGGCAAGATGCTTGCTGACCTTCCCATTGAGAATGCCGTCTTTGACGTTCTGCGGTTTTTCGGCAACTTTTGGATCGTCTTCCATCTGCTTTTTGAAAATCTCAGTCTGTTCGGCAATATATTCAGCCGGAACCTCATCTCGTTTGATGTAAGACGGCGTATTTGCCGCAAGATGCAAGCAACATTCGTGCGCAAAGTCCGCTATTTTTGCATCTGCCGAACCATTAATCACCACAATCGAACCGATTTTGAAGTTGTGATGAATATAGGTTGATGCAACAGCTCCGGGCGGCACATCAACTACGGTTGCACGCCGTACCGCCATATTTTCCCGAATTTTAATCGCCAGATCCTGAAGCAACGCATTCTGCTCATCCGACACTCCGTCCGTCCCATTTTTCAGCGACACATCGGCAAGTTTATCGCCGAGTTCAATAAAATCTTTGTTTCCGGCGACAAAATCCGTCTCGCACGTCAGCTCAACCATCGCTATTTTATTTTCACCCTGTTTAATGAAAATACGCCCTTCTCCGGTTGCTCGGTCGGAACGCTTGGCAACGGCTGCCAAACCTTTTTCCTTCAATATTTTTTCCGCATCAGAAAGGCTGCCGCCGGATTCGATCAATGCCTTCTTGCATTCCATCATGCCGGCCCCAGTTCTTTCTCGCAGTTCTTTTATGTCTGCTGCCTTAATATCCATAATTTTATCCTCTCATACGACGTACCTTGCTGCCGTCGGTCAATTCATCAGTCTTTATAGATTTTGTCTTCATCCACCAGATCCTGAGCATCCTTTTCGTCCGCTTCAACATCCGCTTCTTTTTGTTCCGTTGGCTGATAATTGCTATAGTCTTCTATCTCGACATCTTCATTTCTATTTGCGGCATCAGTTTGAATGCCTTCATCCTCGTCGCCGAGATTTTCGAGAATCTTCAGACCGTTTTCGTTATCCGATTCGATAACCGCATTTGCAATAATTGATGTAAACAGTGAAATTGCACGAATCGCATCGTCATTACCCGGAATCGGATAATCAATGCCTTCCGGATTACAGTTCGTGTCAACCACAGCGATAATCGGAATCTTCATGCGACGCGCTTCGGCAACAGCAATCTGTTCTTTATGCGTATCGATAATAAAAATCGCGCCCGGCAATTCCTTCATTTCCTTGATACCGCCAAGGTTTTTCTCCAGCTTGGACTTTTCCTTCTGAAGCGCGGAGACCTCTTTTTTGGTCAAATTGTCAAACGTGCCGTCAACTTCCATCTTTTCAATCTTTTTGAGACGCAAAAGAGACTTCTTAATGGTAGAAAAGTTTGTAAGCATTCCGCCGAGCCAGCGGTTATTCACATAAAACATACCGCAGCGTTCCGCTTCTTTTTGAATTGCTTGCTGCGCTTGCTTTTTCGTTCCGACAAATAAAATGGACTTTCCTGATGAAACAATTTTTCTGACGGTTTCATAACTTTCTTTAATTGCAGCTGTTGTCTTCTGCAAATCGATGATGTGGATTCCATTGCGTTCTGAAAAGATATACTTTTTCATGCGCGGATCCCAACGCTTGACCTGATGTCCAAAATGCACACCTGATTCAAGCAGGTTTTTCATGGTTACTACTGCCATGACTGACTCCTTCACGCGGCTGCCTGTATACATAATCAGGCGCCAACCATACTCTGTTTCTCGATGCGCCATGCGGCGTACGGAAGATCGCACTATCGTATATTCTTACTATATCGATAGTTACGGCACAATCATTCCAAAATAGAATAATTTTGCTTTTTTAATATAGCA
This sequence comes from uncultured Treponema sp., assembly GCA_963539665.1. Taxonomy (GTDB): domain Bacteria; phylum Spirochaetota; class Spirochaetia; order Treponematales; family Treponemataceae; genus Treponema_D. The sequence goes on along the minus strand of CAUTOX010000042.1, from coordinate 6,402 downwards.
TATAGCTCATTTATGGGCAAGCCAGCGACGCAACTCTGGGAGCCGTCAATCCGTTTGATAAAGCAGGAAGCAAGACTTTGTATTCTGTAACCGCCGGCGGCCCCATGCCATTCCCCCGTGTCGATGTACCATTGTATCTCATTTTCGCTCATCGGCGCAAAGGTTACGGTTGTCCTTGCAGATTCGGAGACAGTTATTTTCTTTTTGCCGTCATACAGTACAAGCGCAGTAATAACGGTGTGAGAACTGCCTTGAAAATCCTGTAAAAAAGACTCCGCCTGTTCTTGATTTTCAGGTTTTCCATACAATTTGCCGTTTTTGACGATGCTCGTATCTGCTCCCAGTATCCAAGGAATTTCTTGCTCTGGCGGCAAAGAATGCAAAACTGCCGACACCTTTTCACGAGCAAGCAGCTCTGGAACATTATCCGATGCAAGGCCCAATGTAAGCGTTTCATCAACATTTGGCATAATAACCTGGAATGGAATGCCGAGCATTTTTAATATTTCCTGTCTGCGTGGAGAAGACGATGCTAAAATGATAGGTTCCATAATTTTCCTCTTATTTTTATGTACATGGACTTTATATTGGGCATAAAATTACTTGACAATAAAATTTAATCTGTATAGAGTACGCAGCCAAGAGAGATTGGCTCATCTGGATAGAGCGTCGGCCTCCGGAGCCGAAGGTGGCGGGTTCGAATCCCGCATCTCTCAAAGTTTTCATAAAATAAGGCTGAACTCTTACGATTTCAGCCTTATTTTTTTTGTTTCTTATTTGGAAGACTTACTGCTGCTTTGATATTGTTTCAGAAATTGCAGAGCCTTATTACGCACAGGTGTGATGTAGTGATAATCAGAAGCAATTTGAGTAACGGAAGTAATGATTACCTTTTTGTTTTCGGTATTCTCAATCAACTTGCCGTATGCCTCGAGCACTTCATAAGCAAGGGAGCTTGTTGGATTCATAACTTGGTTTCGGCGGTTTGCAAAAGAAATGGCATCAACTACCGCATCATTATCTAATCCAATCTCGCCTAATGAAGTTACAGCAGCAGCGATAACCATCGGTTCTTTATCCGCAGCCATGATTTTCATCAGCTGATCTTTTGCCTTCTCGTTCTTTACTTTCCCGAGGGCAAGGCAAGCGCGCCGCCGAATATCTGGGTAATTGTTCATAACTCTGCGTTTCGACCGAGTTTGGGAGAAAATCCCTTCGCCGGCAAGTTGATTCAGTGCATTCTGCACATCTTCACTTACATTACCACCCTTTACAGCTTCTTCAAGAAAGTTCAGTGCAACCAGCTTGTTGTCATACTCATCCGACTGCGCAAGACTCATGATTACAATACCATCAAGGTCGTTCAGATATTCATCTTCTATAGATGTTTCGGATTTCGAACCTGCTTGAGCTTGCGCGAATACAGCAGTGCACAACAATGCGCAACTGGCAGCAAGTGCCATTTTCTTCAGCAATTTCATTTATTTATCCTCCTAAGGAAAATGTCATAAAATTTTGTAGAGTATAATATAACTATAGCAAAAAAGCTACAGGAATTTAAGTTTTCGGAATGCTTACCATCCATTTTCCGTTGATGCGCACAAAATTGTAATAGACAATATCGCGTTCGCCTTCAACCTCAACAGCTTTGACGCTGTTTCTCGCGATATAACGGATTTCCTCTATAGCGCGCCCTTTTCTTGAACGGACAAATACGTATTTGAAATAATCTTCAAGGTTATTGAGCCGCTGCTGTTCAAGCGGCTTCTTCGGGTTAATTGGCAGTCTGCGCGCTGCTTTACTCAGATTTTTGATATCGGACCAATATGCAATCGACTCAGGATCGATATACGTCCGCCACGAGGCATAATCCGATTTTTCCATTATAACAGAAAGCTCCGATATAATTTGTAAAATTTCTTTTTTGTCTGCAGAAAACTCTTCTTTTGTAATGTCTACCGCCGCAGTGGAACGTTCATACTCTTCATCCGATTCGGTGGATACCTGCTGCTGTACTACCTCAACTGGGGATTCAGCGACAGCCTCAACGACTTCCTCCGGTTTTGCTACTTCGGAAGGCGTCGGTTCACTTTTTGGCGCCGATGCACATGCTGTAATGGCAAATGTGAGCGCCGCGCTCATTGTTAAAATTGTAATATCTTTAATCATGGGAGGCATCATACAATGCTTGCCTAATTTGGTCAAACGGATTAAAATCCTGCAAATGACAAAAGCGGTTTTTCCCGGCTCGTTCGACCCTCCCACAAATGGGCATATCAATATCATTCAGCGCGCTTCAAAATTATTTGATGCAGTTGATGTTGTCATCGCCGTGAATAGTTTGAAGACGTATATGTTTTCGCAAGCGGAGCGACTTGCCATGATGCAGAAGCTCATTGAGCCGTTCGGCAATGTGACCGTGCACGTATGCAGCAGCTTAATTGTCGAATATGCGCAAAAAAACGGCGCGAAAGTTTTGATTCGGGGAATACGGGGTGCGGCGGACTTTTCTTATGAATTTGAGCTGTCTCTGATGAATCACACGCTTAATCCTGCTGTTGAAACGCTTTTTATTCCGACGGAGCAAAAATACCTACTTCTTAAATCCAGCTCAATCAAAGAACTTGCCCGTTTCGGCGGCAATATTTCAGGGATGGTACCTGCCGCAGTTGAAAAGCTATTGATGGAACGAATAAAAAGCACGGCAGAGCTTCCGTGCAATTAACGCGCTCACTATACTTTCTATTTTTTTTATTTCTTGTTCGATAACATCTGCTTGTATGCTTTCAGCAAAGGAAAGTATCGATAATTGCCTTGAAATACAAGTAAAAAAACTATAATTATTTTCACATAGCATATGACAGAGATTTCAGAATCTATTTGAAGTCCTTTATGTAGTTAATTTAAACTGGTTAAATGGAATAATTTTCATATATTTCAGGTCTTTTCCAATCAATGAGATGTAAAATAAAGTTTTGTTTCGCTTGAAACAGCGGTTTCGTTGGAAAAACAAAAGGTGTAAGGTTTATACCGCTCTGCAATTTATGATAGAACTTTTGAGGGAGAGCATCTAAAAAAACTCCAAACAGGTTCTAAGATTGCGAAGCAATCAAGTATACAGAAGAAGGTGACACACTGGCACAGGCTGCGGCGGTATTTAAAGTAAATATTGGTACGCTCATTGGCTGGAGAAAACGCGACAGGGCAACCGGCGCCGTAAAAATAAAAGTCCGCCGTCCGGTTAACAAGAAAATCATTCCTGAAAAACACGCCCTGTTCGACAACATAGAACATCGCATTGCAAGGTAACCGGTTCAGAAACCGAATTTTCCGAACTGGTTAATCGCAAATATGTGGAAGTGCATCCTGCTACCTACCTCAAAGAAATCGCGGAAGTATTCGGCGGTCATTCATTTTCCGTGCTGAAGCGGCTGAGAAAACTTGGTATCACGCGAAAAAAAAGAGTACGTTCTACAAAGAACAAGCCCCCAACCAAGCAGAGGCATATTTAGAAAAAATTAAAGGCATTCCCAAAGAAAAGCTCATATATATCGATGCAATCGGCATTCAGACGCAGATGTACCGCTAGTATGCGCGCAGTAAACGAGGAAATCGGGTTAATATTCGTATCAGTGACTCGAATTTGGTTTGTTGCGGCACATTGTGAGGGCGCGTTGCTTGCTCCGCACACCTACAGCGGAACAATGAAAACATCTCTGTTTAAAAAACGGTTTAAAGATAAATTGTTAATGAATTTTCCAAAGGTTCATTATCATCATCATGGACAACGCGGCGTTTCACAAAAAGAAGTCTTGTATCAAATCGCAAAAAAATACTCGCAGGAACTGATTTTCCTACCGCCGTATTCGCCTGAATACAATCCTATTGAGTACAAGCGGGGTGCTTTGAAGCAAAATATTGCTGGCTGCGTTCATCTATATGACTCCATTTCACAAGCTCTGAATGCTGTTTTAGAAGGCAATTAGCTATAGCTGGAAGATGTAATTTTATCGACCGCCTGCATCCATTTTACTTACGCTAACCCGTGAGTGGTTTTGTTGTAATGGAAGCGGGATAAAACTTAGCCGGAAGATGTAGTTTTTTCGCCCGTCTGCATCCGCTTTGTTTGCTAAACCCGCAGCATTACTATTTACACGGAAGTGCCGCGTCAAAACATGATTATTTCTTCATATATCTTGACAAAAAAGACTTGACATTATGGGGGGGGGGTAAAATCCGAAAAATTCTGCGGGCGGTCAATGCAGCAAGGTGCGCAATCGTGTGCGGTGTTGTTTTGGAGACGACTGAGGGATTAAAAATCACCGATATGGGAGATGAATAGTATGGATCAGATGGATCAAAAAGAGCAGTTTGCGCAATGGATTCAGCAGCTTCCGGCTGAAGCGAAGGAAAAATTTTCAACAGCTATGACTAAAGCCTTCTCGTATGAGCCGAAGATTGCGGTATTCGGTAAAACCGGCGTCGGAAAATCATCGCTTACGAATGCACTGTTCGGTCAGGATGTCTGCGCAATCAGCGATGTTGAAGCCTGCACGCGGGACCCGAAGGAAGTTTTTATGAAGCTTGAGGGCCCGGCGAAGGGCATTAAACTTCTTGATGTTCCGGGTATCGGAGAAAGCAGTGCACGTGATGATGAGTATTTCAAACTGTACGCAGAAATCTTGAAGGATGCTGATATGGTGTTATGGGTTTTAAAAGGCGATGACCGGACTTTTTCTTCCGATGAAGCGTTTTATACAACCTGCATGAAGCCGTATATAGAACAGGGTAAGCCGTTTGTAGTTGCAGTGAATCAAGTTGATAAAATCGAACCGTATCGCGAATGGGATGAAAAAAATTGTAAGCCCGGACCAAATCAAGACGGCAATATTGCAAAAAAAGTTGTGTATGTCGCGCAGCAATTCGGCGATTTAGCGGTATCGCACGTTATTCCGGTCTCCGCAAACGAAAAGTACAATTTAGACACTTTGGTGTTAAAGCTTATCGAAGGCCTGCCGGCTGACAAACGATTCCAGACAATCAATAATATGGATGCGCGGATTCAAGATTATGAGACCGTTAAACGCGAAAAAAGCTCATCCTTTGCAGAATTCGTCAATAGCGTTATCGATATTTTACCGATACCCGAGCCGCTGAAAGTTGTTGGTAAGGGAATCGTTGCTGTCGGGGAAGTAATTGGAGAGGTTGTTGGGGATATTATTTCCGGAATTGGCGATTTTTTTGGCGGTCTGTTCGGCTGGTAGCTTGCACTCTCCGCCACCGTATTGTTTCGTTATAAAAGATGAGTGAGGCGCTGTTTTTTGACTGTTCAAAACAGCGCCTTGTATTTTTGCATTCAGAGGTTTTCAAATGGCTGATATTACAACGCACATGAAGTATGAAGATGAGATTACCGCGCTTGGGTATAAATATGATTTCTTAAACAAAATCGACGTGCATAATAGGGCTTTTAGGAATTGGCATTATTCATTTGCGCATCCCAAAGGATATGTTGGTATAAAAACGCTGAAGATTATTTTTATCGGACAAACCGGCTACGGTAAATCTTCGTTGCTAAATACATTGCTGGGCAATACTATATTTAAAACAAGCGACTATGAAGCTTGTACAAAATCACTACAATCGGCTGATTATTTTTTACATCTTAAAAATATGGCGTATAAAACTGCATATATTTTAAGCTTTGTCGATCTACCCGGCATTGGCGAAAACGACAAAAGCGACAACCAATATTTGCAGTGGTATCAAAGCTATATCGAAGAAGCCGCCGTTATTGTCTACTTATTTAGAGCAGACAAGCGCGATCATGCGCAAGACGAGTTCTTTTTTAATCACGTTTTTAATAAAGCGGCGAGCGGCAAATTGCTCTGCTTGTTATCGCAAGCCGATAAAATCGAACCTATGAGCCGCGCTACGCACCTGTCCGCCGAGCAATGCGAAAACTTAGAAAAGAAGAAAAAGGAAATTCTTTCAAAATCGTTTTTAAGTTTTTACACATCCGGCATTACGCACGTTTCAACAGCTCTTAATATCAATCTTGATGCCGTACATGACTGTATTATTTCGAAGATTCAGAGTGCGCTGTAAATTGCATTGATTTGGGCTGCGGCCCCCAAAAGCCAGCGCCGCAACCCCGCATCGGACGTCCTCTTTTCTTCCTTAAATAGGTTCAATGTCGAGTTTTTCCAAAACTTGACATTGAACCTACTCATTTTACAATTCAAAATACACAAGATTTTGCAGAGAATACTGAAACTAAACTTGAGGGATAGAGCGAATACAATTGGCGTTTGAGCAACGAAGCAGAAAATTTTCTCGCTCGCCGGTAAATCACAACCACCCGTAAAACGGGTGGTTTGCACTTAGCCTATAAGGCTAGGG
>CAUTOX010000041.1:0-17072 GCA_963539665.1 uncultured Treponema sp. | reverse complement strand
TTATGGCTCCGTTTCTCTGGCTCTGGATGCCGTTTTAAAAGGCAATTAGCTATAATTACCGATACTTCCCCCGCCTTAAAATTGCGGAGGCTGGTACTTTTTCCGCTTCCGCTTTCTCCAAATATCATTACTGGTATGCCCATAGCTACCCCCTGCATCTGTCTTTGTTACGGTTTTCCCTTACAATCCGTATATCCAGCGTTCTACTTCGCCTTTCGGTATGCCGTTTTTGTATTTTTCCTTTACGGCCTTTACTCTTTCCGCCCGTACCTCCGGCGTTTCGGGAACAAGCGGTAATTCGTGTTTAAGTCGATACTTATAGGTGTAGTATTTTATTCCCAGCAGCTTCCAGATGGGGATGTCTCCGTCTTTTCTCCTGCCCATAATTACCGGCTCCCTTTCATGCGCCGCACTACGCGCCTTTTGCCCGTGTGATCCGCAGTACGCGCGAAACGCTCTCTTTGGCGTACTGCTCATAAATGCCGGCCTTTTTTAAGGCGGCGGTATCTACGCGCTTTGCTGTCTGCGTGGTTAGCGAGATTTTCCATGCGCCGCATTCGGCAACGGTTTTGCTTGCTGTTTCCGCGCCGGATGGATTTGCAGCCATCTTTATTAAGATTTTTTCTTTGAGGATGTCGCTTTGCTCCTGCAAGGTTTTGATTTCTGCGTCAAGCTGCGCCTTTTCCTCTAAAATGGCCTCACTTTCTTCGTCAAGCGTTATCGTTTCCGCCATCGGCAGATTTTTCAGCAACTCCGTCTCGTTTTCGTTGCCGGTCGGCGCGGGCATGGCATCGGCAAGGACGTTGCGCTCCCAAAAGGTTTTTTCAGCATCGATAAGGCGAGCGATAAAATATTCATTGCGCGGAATGACGTAATGCCGCCCCGCGTACTGATTGAAAATGAACACGGTGAGAATGAAGGTTTTAATGCCGGTTACCGCCATGTAGTGCTGTACCTGCGCGTAATACGAATCCGGGATTTCGACATCCGTAAAGCCGTCTCCGGTGCGGGACGTTTTAATTTCATGCCCGCAAAGCCCTCTTGCAACGCCGCCGCCTATCTGCGTTTCTTTATCGAAATAGATGAGGCCGTCAAGATTCGCGTTCATAAACGGGTGCGCCGTGCTGGTGAACATTCCCTCTACGGTTTCTATCCGGCCGCCGAGTTCCTCGCGCGTTTTCTGTCTTACCGGCTCTTCAAGAATGTTGCCCCATTCGGTTGCCGAATTGCCGGAATCTTCTGCCGCGCCCTTTTTGGCAAGGTAGACGCTCAAAGGCGTGGCGTATTTGTTTAAGCCCATGATTGCCCCCGCGTCGCTTCCGCCGATGCCCTTGCGGCGAAGGCGGAGCCAGTCCGAGCGGCTCATGTTTTCGGTGTTTGTGAAGGTTGCGCGCCCTATTGCAAGGATTGCTTCATATAATTTTGCCATGTTACGCCCCCATTTTTGCGGCTTCGTTGCCTGTTGTTGCGTTGCCGCCGCTGGTTTCAGTGCCGCCGCTGGCCGTTGCATTTGGGGCGTTTGGCGATTCCGTTGCGCCTGCTGCGTTTGCAGCATTTCCACATTGATTGCCGCATTTGCATTCACTTTGAAGGACATTTGCCTGTTGCAATTCCAGATAAATGATGCCGTCGTCGCTTTCCTTGTACTGCTTAATGATAAATTCCGGCGTATCTGAATAGCCTTCAATTTTGTACAGCAAGTTCTGTAAGGTCGATTTTCCCATTTCGTACTCCTTAAAAGGTTTTCAAAAACGATGCGGCCGCATTTCGTTTTATTTCAGCGCACGGGGCTTGAACCCGCTTAATATCCGTGTTGCGCTGATGGGGGTGAGGGCGCACTTAGGTTGCGCCGTCCTCTTCGGTGTCGCTGCCCTCGATTTTTTCACCGACGGGGGTGCCGTCATCGGCAAACAGAAAGTCCTTGACAACATATTTCGCCAAATACCATAAGCCGGATATTTGTAACGATATTCCATAATTTCCGTCTTTATCCGTATCTATGTTTATGCCAGTGATGGGAACATAGTGATAGGAATTATGCCTAACCCATCCGCCGTGCGAGGCAATTATCCTGTACGCGTTTTCTGTGTCGGAAAACGGTTTGTATTCAGGCTTTTTAGGCGGAGAAATGAGATAGGCAAGGGAATATATGTTCCCCCCTGTGGTTTTGAAACGATGTATCTCTATTTCAGATAAGATACTTCCAATACGGCTTGCATAATTTTCGTCAATGGCGAATTTGCTTACCCTGTCCTTTAATCCCTGTAATGAGTCCGCAACAATCACCGTGCTGCCAACTTCCAGCTCATCTGCGTTCTGTGCGGTGTACACTTTGCTTTTGTCAAATTCCATTTTTCTGCCTCCTTAAATGCAGTTGTTTATTTCAAGAAGATTGAGCGCTTCGGCTCCGCTTCTTGCGGTAAAGGCAATGCCGCCTTTTTTGTTGATGTCTTCAATTCGCGCCGCCTGCTCCGGCAATACGCGCCCGCCTACCGGTCTTTTGCATTCGATAGCAAGAAAACGCCCGCGATTGTCATAGCCCTCAAAGTCAAGCGTTCCCTTTTTTGCGCTGCGGATAAACCGGCGATTGTTACCTGCGCCTGTTACAAATGCGCCGGTGTTCAGCCGCTGGACTTGTAAGCCGGTTGCGTCGATTACCGCTTGCACTTCTTTTATGACCGCGCTTTCTTTGACGGTCTTTAGAATGTCGCGGTGGGCGGCTTCGGCTTTTATTTTTATTGTTCTATTCATAACGCGCTCCCAATTCGGCTATCGTTAGCTTTTCTAGTTTTAACTGGTAGCCTTCTGCTATGTTGTTGTGCATTCGTGCGCCCGAATAATCGTGTGCGCGGTACGCTTGTATTGCCATGTTTTTCTGTCTGCCCCTCTGCATGATTAAGTATTCCCCTTTTGTCATTCCCACCTCTTTTGCTGGATTCCTCCGGCGGTTTTCCGTTCTTTGCTCATGGCAAAAAAGAAGCCCCCTCAAAAGAGTGTCCTGTCTTTTGAAGGGGCTAAGCCCGCTTTTACAAGTGGGGTTAGTCATGGACACCGAAACTAACGCCACTCATTTTTTCTACCGCGTTTACTACAATTTCTGTAAGTCGGTATTTTTTTGTGTAGTTCTGGTGTGTGTAATTTGTTTAATTACTAGGAATTAAGGCAGCTTTGCTGTTTGGGATGCAAGTTTCAGCTCCTGAATTTCTTGCTGCATGGCAAGTTCCCACTCGTTCAATGGCGTTTTGTCAGAGCGATCCTCTCTTCTTTTGCATTTCGGCTTCTGCCTTCCGCCACTCTGCAATTGTGTAATAACTGCTTCCCAGCTGCGCGGCTGCTTTTTCACTCCTACTCATCCGACAATAGTAGTGCCTATTCATTATATTCTTTACTGTATTTGACCATTGTTTCTTATTTTTTTCGTTTTTTGGGGGACTAGAGGCACTGCATTTTTATGATAACGGTTCACTATGCGGCTTTGCAAGGCTGGAAACGATGCGGTCGCTGCTTATTGGATATTTTACTTTTTAAGCCTTGGGATTTTTTCCCTGTTGACTTTTTATTTGTATATGGTATTATCAATTACAGTAGCTCATGTTATTAAAAAAGGAGATATTTTTCACACATCGATGGCAGATCTGAAAGAAAATTTTAGTAACAAACAGGAATTTGGCGCGTTTATTAAGGTAACAGATGAGGCGGTGGCTACGCTTAATACGCAACAAAAGGCGCTCTTAAATAGGAAGGGAAATGCGTTGTTTAATGAAGGAGATGTGGAACAGGCGCGACGGATATTCATGGCGACTGGCTATTCTGATGGACTTACGAGAGTTGGAGATGTGTATATGAAGAATAATGAAACGGTAAAGGCATTGAAACAATATATTCTTGCAAAAAATAAGAATAAAACTGAATTGATGTATGAAAAACTCGCATCTGCAGTATCGGTAATGCTGCAGGGCTGATGTAAACAAAATATTTGCGGGCAACCGGTAATTTAAAAAGACCAGGAGTACTACAATGAAAGAAGACATGGAAATTCAAATCGGAGAACAAGGCGAGCAGGTGTATCCGTATGCAACTGAATTCACAAATGGAAAGATAAGCGACACTTTGAGCGCGGAAATATCGGAACTTTCCAAAAAAGGCTATCTGCTTCTGAAAGAGAATGACATTACAGGCGCACAAGCGGCGTTCAATCACATTCTTGAGCTTGAAGACAATAATAATTATGCGCTTGTGGGACTGGGCGATTCGGAACGCAAGCAAAATAAGTTTAAAGAAGCGATAAAATACTATAACGATTGTCTTACGCATCATCCGGGCAACAACTATGCGCTGTTCGGCCTTGCTGACTGCTATAAGGCATTGAATATGTATCACAAGGCGATTGATATTTGGGAACAGTACCTTATCCATGACGACAGAAATATAACCGTTCTGACTCGTGTCGCCGATGCCTATCGGAAAATTCATGATTTCAAAAAATCAAAAGCGATTTATCTGAAGGTTCTTGAGATGGAACCGGAAAATGCCTACGCGCTGATTGGACTGGGGCATCTGCATTACGATTTTAAGGAATACAAAGATGCTCTGTATTATTGGACGAAGATGTATGAAGTCAACGGCGAGTCGGTTGATATTCGGATATTAACGTCAATCGGAAACTGCCACAGAAAGCTCAAAACCTTCGATAAAGGCGTACTGTATTTTGAACAGGCGCTTGAAATGGATCCGAAAAACTTTTATGCGCTGTTCGGGCTTGCTGATTGCTACCGGGGGATGTCGCAGCAATACCGTTCAATTGAATATTGGAACCGGATTCTTGAAATGGATCCGAAAAACAAAGTGATTCTCACAAGAATTGGCGATGCCTATCGCAATACGGGCGACTATAAGACGGCAGCCGGCTATTATAATCGTGCGCTCGACATTGATTTTGACATCTATGCGGCGCTTGGGCTTGCGCTGATATGCAAGGGCGAAGGCAAATACGAAGAAGCGGTTGACCGGCTGAGCGGGTTGGTGCGAAATGATCCAAAAAATTTCCGCCTTTACATCGATCTTGCCGACTGCTACATCAAACTCAATCAAAAGCAAAAAGCAATCGATTGTCTTGAATCATTCCAGCGGCAGGGAATGCGAAGTCCTGCCGTAAGCGATTTGCTGGATAAACTGCGGGGCAACAAACCCGTTTTCTAATTCATGTGTGAAAAACTCGTTTTAACGGGGTTGCTGCCCGAAGAGATTGCCGAAACATTTGGTTTTGCGCAGGCTTTTCGGGCAGTGCAAATTTTCAAGTGGATTGCCTCCGGCATCGAAACATTTGCCGCTATGACGAACATCGGCAAGGGCGCTCGGGCAATGCTTGAAGAACGCTCCCTCATCAGAACTTCCTCCGTATCGCAAATCCTCAAAGATCCTGACGGAACAATAAAGCTTCAAATCGCCTTGCACGATGGGCTTGCAATTGAAACGGTGCTGCTGACCGACCGCGATGGCCGGAAAACAGCATGCGTTTCATGTCAGGCGGGCTGCCCAATGGGGTGCGCATTCTGCATGACAGGTAAGCTGGGGCTGGCGCGGAACTTGTCGGCGGCGGAGATTGTCGAGGAGTTCCTGTTTCTTGAAAAAGAGGCGGGGCAACTGGACAACATTGTCTTTATGGGCATGGGGGAGCCGTTGCTGAATCTTCCTGCAATACGCAAGGCGGTTGCCGTTTTGACGCACAAGGATGGCAGAAAACTGTCCGGTCGGCGGATCACGCTTTCGACTTCAGGAATTGTCGGGGGGATATACGAATTGGCCGATAGGGGGCCGCAGGTGCGGCTTGCGCTTTCTTTGACGACAGCTCATGACGGCCTTCGCACCCGCTTGATGCCGGTGAATAAAACCAATCCGCTCCCCGAACTGAAAAAGGCCGTTGCATATTACAGCGAGCGGACGGGGAAGCGCGTTACGTTGGAAGCGGCGCTGCTTTCCGGCGTGAATACCGATGCGGCAAACGCAGCGGACATGATTGCATTTGCGCGAGGCCTTGCGGTCAACATCAATTTGATTCCGTGGAATCCTGTTGCGGACTTGCCGTTTAAGGAGCCATCCGCCGAAGAAGCCAAACAATTCATGCGGATGCTTACGGGGGCGGGGCTAAATGTAACGCTTCGTGCCCGGCGCGGAAGGAAAATTAACGGCGCATGCGGCCAACTGGGAAAAACGCACTGCTCGAATGCGGCTGCTGCAAATACGGCTATTACATAATTGTCTTCCTTATAATACCTCCGCCGATGATAACATTGTCGCGGTAGAGTACGGCCGACTGCCCCGGCGCAACAGCCCGCTGCGGCGTATCAAAAATGACGGCAAACGCATTGCCCGTAAAAGATTCGCCGACGGAAGGAACATGCCGTTCAACCCTGCACGAAACCGGCTTTGAAGCGAGACGGATTTTTACGAGCGCACGAAATGGTTCGGCCGGTTCAACATCCATCGGCCACACAAAATCGTCGGCAATACACGCGGACGCATTCAGTTCGTCATTGCCCGCAAGCACGATGAGGTTGCGCTTCGCATCGATTGAATGCACATAGAGCGGACGGGCGGCGCTCACCCCTAATCCTCGCCGCTGGCCGATGGTATAATGCTCAATTCCCCGATGTTTGCCTAAAATATTTCCGTCAAGGTCGATGATGTCGCCAATTGCTGCCGGTTTATCGGAAAAAAGCAGGTCAATATATTCTTCCGTCAAAAAATCCTGACTTTCCTTTCTGGTTGCCGCATACAGGTTGAGCGATTCGGCGATGCGGAAGACTTCATTTTTTTGCGAAGCGGCAAGCGGGAAGCGGATTTTTTCAAGCGTCGCGCTCGGAATTCGATACAAAAAGTACGTTTGATCTTTGGTTGCATCGGCCGCCCCCGCAATCATGCAAGGATGTGCGCCGGTTTTGTCCAACGCTGTCGTCGGCCGCACAATCCGCGCATAATGACCGGTGCAGAAAAAGTCGTACTGCACGTTCAAGGCATCCAGTCCGTCCAAAAGCGCGCCGAATTTTACCAGCCGATTGCATTGGACGCACGGATTCGGCGTTCTGCCGGCACGGTATTCATTCCGGAAATACGCGAGCACCTTCCGGCGGAAATCCGCGCTTACATCAATAACGTGATATTCAATGCCGTGCTCCTTGCAAAAAATGCGGCACTCTTCGATATTCTGCCGCTCCGCCGGACCATAACACGATGCGCGCAGCGTCTGCCCTGCCTGTAATTCCGGCATACGCCCATCCCACACCGACATTGTAACGCCGATGACGCGGCATCCGCGCCGCTGCATCAGCAAAGCGGTCAGCGTAGAATCAATTCCGCCCGACATCCCCACCGCAACAGCCGCTCCCTGCGCAGGCAGCGGCTCTTCGACAAATTCCATGACGCGGAGTATATAGAAAAAACTACGCTGCGGTAAAGGCGCATCCGAAACGCTCCGGAGCGGGGCTGCGTCATGGGGCAAGATGTTCGCGACGCGAAGGGTGTAGGGGCAGCTGCGGGATTTTCGATATATTGACCATATCAATGATTTTTTGTAGAGTTTGCCCCAGCTATTCTGATAGAATTATAAAAAGGAGCTTTTTCAATGTCTGGACATAGCAAATGGGCGACAATTAAGCATGCAAAAGGGTTGGCGGACGCAAAACGCGGTAAGCTTTTCACTAAATTCATTAAAGAAATTTCTATTGCAGCGCGTATGGGCGGCGGCGACCCGAACTCGAATCCGCGTCTGAGGACGGCGATAATAAAAGCTCGGGCATCCAATATGCCGAAAGATAATATTGATCGGGCTATTAAAAAGGGTACCGGCGAGCTTGGCGCAGCCGTTTTTGAAGAATTGGTATACGAAGGGTTCGCGGCTGGGGGCGTTGCGGTCATGGTTGAAGTGCTGACGGATAATAAGAACCGCGCGGCAGCCGATGTACGCAATATTTTCAATAAGAACGGCGGCAATCTTGGAGTAACCGGATCTGTTTCTCGGATGTTTCAGCGCAAAGGTACCATTGAATACGATGCGGAAAAGGTTTCGGAAGACGAGGTTATGGAAGCAGCGCTTGAAGCGGGCGCGGATGACATTGTGAACGATGGCGGCGTCATAACGGTTACGACCGGAGCGGATACGTTTGCAGCAGTGGCGGATGCGCTTGCAGCCAAAGGCTTTGAATCGCTTTCGGGAGAAGTTGGAATGGTCCCTGATACCTATTCTCCGGTTGATGCGGATACGGCTGCAAAAGTTGCGAAACTTATCAACCGCCTCGAAGACAACGACGATGTTCAGAATGTCTATACGAATGTTGAATATCCGGAAGGATTTGATCCGGATGCGGAGTAGTTTTTTTCCTATATAGTTTAGATGTTTGTTGGTTTAGCGCATACGGTTTTCGGCCGTATGCGTTTTTTATCTGCGCGTGAATCTTACGGCGGCCACGTGCGATGAAGCGGTCGGCAGTAGGCCCCGCCGATTTACTTGCGAGTGAAGCGTCAGAATTGCAAAAAGGGCTGAATATTGCTAGTATCGTAAGAATGATTGAACTGAATAGTCGGCAGCGCAAGACGCTTGAAAAATACGCCAACGCCGTGCAGGTAACGGTTATCATCGGGCAGAACGGACTGACTGCGGCGATTGAAAGCAAAGCGGCGGCGGAACTCGATGCGCATGAACTCATCAAAGTAAAATTCAACGCTTTTAAAGAAGAAAAACGGGAACTTACCGATTCGCTGTGCAAGGCGACCGATGCGGTATGTGTGCGCGTCATTGGGAATGTTGCCATTCTCTACAAGCCGAATCCGGAGCCGGAAAAACGAAACATCCAATTGTGAAAAAGCAGCCGCGCGGCCTTCCTGCCTCTCAAAAAGGCGGCATAAAACGCATCCTGCCGTAACTTGAGGCGGCATCCGCCGTTTTTAGATTACAATTTATTTGTGCGGACTGTTACTGCTCTCATGCCGCGTTGTCGCGCAGGGGATTAAAGCTGTCTACAACCGCCGTATACTCCGATGCTCTTGCGTCGGGATGTTGATGAAACCTGAGCTGAAACATCCGCTTCGGAGCAGGCCTATTATCGTAAGCGTATTTTATAGCGGCCGTGTAAACTCAAAATGCGGCCGTTTTCTTTATCTGAAAGTTGCGCGGCGCGCTGTGTACAAAGCGGAGCTGCTGCGTGCGATATATACTTTTCGGAAGCTGACGTTTTTGTCGGTTTCTACAGGAGGATATAAAAATGATTGAAGTTTCCCACGTTTCCCGCCAGTTCGGGACGTTCCGTGCGGTAAACGATGTTAGTTTTTCCATTCCTACCGGCGAGATTGTCGGTCTGCTTGGTCCAAACGGAGCAGGAAAGACAACGACGATGCGTATTATCACGGGTTTTCTAAAGCCGACGGAAGGAACGGTAAAAATCGACGGGGAGGACATTTCCGATAATCCGGTTGCGTCAAAGCACAAGATTGGTTATATGCCCGAATCCGCTCCGCTCTACGGCGAGATGATTGTCGATGATTACCTGCGCTACATTGCTGATATGCAGGGGCAGAATGCGGCTGAAAAGATTCCGGAGCTGTGCCGCGAATGCGGTTTGGAAGAGGTGATGCACAAAAACATTGCCGATCTTTCGCGCGGATACCGCCAGCGCGTCGGGCTTGCGCATGCGCTCATGAACGATCCTGAAATCCTCATTTTAGACGAGCCGACAAGCGGTCTTGACCCGAACCAAATCGGAGAGGTGCGCTCTCTCATTAAGGAGATTGGGAAGACGCGGACGGTTATTATTTCCACGCACATTTTGGGCGAAGTTGAAATGCTGTGCAGCCGCGTCATTATTATTTCCGGCGGAAAGCTCGTGGCCGACAGTCCGACAGGGCAGCTGCGCGAACGGTACGGGCATTCGGCGTCCGTCAAAATTACTGCGGCGGCGGATGAAGCGTCTCTTTCTGCGGCCTTGCATGGGCTTTCCGGCGTTGAAAGCATTTCGTTTGCAAAAGAAGCGGATGAACGGCTGGCAACGGCATACCTTGCGGTCAAAAACGGCGCGGAGCTGCGGCCGGCTGCGGCGCGGGCAGTTATTGCGCACGGACTTGAGCTGTATGAACTTGCCGTGCAGCGCAACAGTCTTGAAGACGTGTTCCACCTGCTTACAACGGATACAGCGGAGAAATCAAATGAGGAAGAAGGAGGCGCACAATGAGCGGAAAAGCGATTCGCCGGAAGTCGCCCGCACTGACGATCATGAAGCGGGAACTCGGCGTGTATTTTACTAGTCCGATTGCATACATTGTAACGGGTTTGTTTTTAGTCATAACCGGCATACTGTTTTTTACGGCGTTCTATCTGCAAAACCGCGCGGAGATGCGTAATATGTTCGCGCTGATGCCGATTATCCTGTCGCTGTTTATTCCGGCGTTGACGATGCGGCTGTATGCGGAAGAAACGAAAAGCGGCTCAATCGAAACGCTTTTGACGCTGCCGGTAACGGAAGCCGATGTTGCGGCCGGTAAATTTCTTGCGGCTTTTGTCAGCTCGCTTGTGATGATTGCGCCGACGCTCTTGTACCTGCTTGGCATACTGCCGTTTGGTTCGCCTGATATGGGGCCGATTGCCGGCGGCTACATCGGTACGGTGTTTTTGTGCGCGGCATTTTGTTCAATCGGCGTGTTCGCCTCCTCGGTAACCAAAAACCAAATCATCGCGTTTTTTACCGCGCTCATCATTTGCATCTCACTGACGCTGCTGAGCGCGTTCCTTGTCTTTTTACCGGCGCCGATTGTCGGATTCCTGCAATTTCTTTCCGCAAACGAACATTTCAATTCAATTTCGCGCGGAATTATCGATACGCGGGATTTGCTTTATTTTATTTCGATTACTGCGGTGTTTTTCTGCATTACGATAATCGGTCGGCAGGAAGAGCGCAGGTAATTGGGGAGTAAAGATGAAAAACTTTATAAAATGGATAAAAAGTCCGGCCAGCGATTTTGCGCTGTTTATCGTGTTGCTGATTCTTGCAAATATTGCGGGACAGAACGCATTTGTCCGCTTCGACATGACGGCGCAGAAATCATATTCGCTTTCAAAGGCGAGTAAAGATGTTGTTGGAAACCTTGTTGAACCGTTGAGCGTACACGTTTTCTTTTCGGATAATCTTCCGGCTCCGTACAATGGAGTTGCTCAGTATGTAAAAGACATTTTGGTTGAATACAAGGGCGCGGCGAACAAGCAGTTTTCCTACAAGTTTTTTGACATGAGCAAGCCGGAAAACCAGCGGATTGCCAGCGACTACGGCTTGCAGCAGGCGCAGATTCAGCAGGTCAAAAACAATGAGGTTGGCTTTAAGCAGGCGTATATGGGACTTGCGGTCTCTTACGGGGATGCGCTTGAGGTAATGGACACCATTACGTCGGCGGAGGGCTTTGAGTACAAGCTGACGTTGAAAATCTCGAAGATGATTACGACAACCGATATGCTTGCCGGTTTGCCGGATTCGTCGGCGATTACGGCGACGCTCTACGCAACGGATGAATTAAAGAATTTCGGAATTAACGGATTTTCCCAAATTGACGGCGTGGTGCAGGCGGCATTCAACAGCGTGAATAAGAAGAACCGGAACCGCATGGCGTACCTGAAAGCGGCCCCGGCGGGCACGGAGGCGGAAGCGCTCGGCAAAAAGTACGGTCTGCAAGTGTTCAACTGGCAGAATAAGGACGGCTCTCAGGGGATTGGGACGTTCGGACTGACGCTTGAATACGGCGATGCGTTCCGGACGATTCCGCTTTCGATTCAGTCTTCGATTTTCGGCTATATTGTTGCCGGCGCGGATGAACTGGAGTCAAGCTTAAACGACAGCTTGCAGGGGCTTTTGTCAAAATCGACGGAGATAGGCTACGTTACGGGACACGGAGAAGCGGAATTGACCGGCGAAAGCGGCCGAATGCCGCATCTGGTATCGCTTGTCTCCGATATGTACGAGTTCAAGCCGCTCAAACTTGCGGAAGACAACATTCCGGCCAATATGAATTCGATTATGATTAATGGGCCGCAGACTGCATTCACCGATGAGGAGCTGTATAAACTCGATCAGTTTGTGATGCGCGGCGGAAACTTGATGGTTTTTGCCGATCCGTTTGCAGCGCAAAATTATTATCAGTCGACAAATTATGTTCCGCTGGATACCGGCCTCAACAAAATCCTTGAAAAGTACGGCATTAAGCCGGGAACCGATTATGTATTGGATGAAAATTGCTATACTACGTTCCGCGAAGGTTTCGGCAACATCAAATTGTATTGGGCGCCGTTGCTGCAAAAGAAGCAGCTTGCAAATCATCCGGTCAGCAAGAACCTCGGCTACGTCATATTCCGGCAGGCGGGATCAATCGATATTTCGGGCGCGGAAGGGGATAAAAACGTCAAGGCGACAGTTCTTGCAAAGTCGTCGCCGCAATCGTGGGTCGAAAGCCGCTCCATCGAATTAAGTCCGATGATGCAGCCGCCGTACGATAAGTCTACGGAAAAAGCGGAAAATATGGTCGTCCTGCTTGAAGGCCGATTTAAAAGCGCGTTTGATGCAAATCCTGCCGCGTCCGAAAACAATGGCGAGCTTACTGCGCTGGAGCACATTGCGGAAAGTACGCAGGCTGGGCGCATTTTCTTTGCGTCCACTGCGCACATCACGACTGACCAGCTGATTGACGAAGCGGGCGGCGAACCGATTGCGCTGTTTGTGCGGAATGCGGTTGATTACATGAACGGCAACGCGGAATTGTGTCCGATGCGGACGAAGGGGCTGTCGCTCAACACGTTGTCCAATACCGGAACGCCGTTTGCGCTCGCCGTCAAATACTTTAATCAATTCGGAATTGCCGCGCTGGTTGCGCTCGCCGGTCTTATTGTCTGGCGCCTTCGCACGATGCGCCGCCGCAGTATTAAGGAAACGTACAATCCGAATGATGCCCGCGATATTTCAAAATCGAGAAAGTAGGAGGAATGCGGAATGAAAATGCGGAAAACAATACTTCTTGCTGCGTGCGCGGCGCTTTTAGCTGTGTGTATCGTGCAGGCAATCATGTCGCTCAAGCCGCCGGTAGAGGAGCTTACGTTGAGCGAGTCGCCGGATAAAATTACGATTACAGGCGCGGGGCTTGACGTGCTTTTGACGCTTGAAGGTAATACATGGTATGTCGGAAGCGATAATTTTTCTGTCAGCGCGGGGGATTCCGGCCGGATTCTCAATGCGGTGAAAGAGATTAAGGTTTTGGACGTAATTGGAAAAACGGGAAACGAGGCGATGGAGGAACGCTATGAATTGGATGCGGCCAAAGCCATTACGGTAACTGCTTTTAAGGCGGACAAAACGCTCCGCACCATTACGGTGGGGAAAACGTCATCGACAGGTTCGCAGACGTATATTGCGCTGGATGGCAAAAAGGACATTTTGCTGGCTGCAACCAATTTGCGTTCGGCATTCGATAAGTCGGCCGACGACTTACGGAGCAAAAATGTGTATTCGTTTGCCAAAAACGATATTACGGCGGTGTCCGTAACGCAAAACGGAAGCGCATGGGGCGCGGAGCGGCATGAGGGCGATGGCGGAGCCGCTGAGTGGAGCGCAACCGGCAGCGCGGCGGGCACGGAACTCGACAAAGACAAAACCGATTCGTGGGTACAGCAGCTTGCGTCCCTGTCGGTTTCAGCGTGGCTTGAAAACAGCGCGGAACTTCCGGCCGAAAAAGCGGCGGAGGCGGAAATTACAACTGCCGCAGACAAAGCGACCGTCAGCCTCTACCGCGTTGAAGGGGGCGGCGATGATTCCTTCTACTGCACGAGCAACAAAACGCCGCATAAATTCACGCTCACCAAATCCGCCGCAGAAAAATTCCTAAAAACTGCCGATGCGTTGAAAAAGTAATGGGGCGGGGCGGACAGAATAGTGGCCACGTGAATGATGGAAGGGCTCGGCTGTCCGCGGCCAGTTTGCGTCGGGCGGTAAAAATGGGCGCGTGAATGACGTAATGGCTCTACCGCCCTAACACGTTTTCCCTTGTGGGAAAACGTGCGTAGAAGGTCGCTGGTTGGCTCCTACACGGGCGGAGCGGGCGGAAGAACTTTATCGTGGAGATAAAACTTTATCGGCCGTCCGCGTGCAGTTTGCCGTTAGGCAAACTGGTTGGGTAGACGCATATGAAGGAACGGACATTTCCCCGCAAGTTTGCAGAAGGCAAACTTGTAGCGGGCAGAATACCAAATAAAAGTTGTAAGACCAGTTTTTACTGCCTGCCGCGGACGTCTATGTTTCATCTGGAAGATAAAATATCTCCGTCCGCACGTCCGATAGCGGGAAGCCGCTCAAAGAAATACGCAAAATCGTATACGGCTACCCCTGCACGGCAAAAAATAGCCGGCAATCGAGGCGGCCGATTCGCCCGCTCTAAACGGTATAGATAAGGCGATCTAAGGTGTTTAGAGCGCCTTATCTAAGGGGCTTAGATGCCTCGATCTAAGGACTTTAGATAAGGGCAGGGCGGGGCGGACGGGAAAACTTGTTCGTGGAGATAAAACTTTATCGACCGTCCGCGACCAGTTTGCCGTTAGGCAAACTGGTTAGGTAGCCGTAACGGGGTGGGGCGGACGAAGAAGCTTTTTCGTGAGGATAAAACTTTGTCGTCCGTCCGCGTTCAGTTTGCCGTTAGGCAAACTGGTTGGGTAGCCGTAACAGGGCAGGGCGGAAGAACTTTATCGTGGAGATAAAACTTTGTCGTCCGTCCGTGTGCAGTTTTGGGGCGGGCGAGCGGTAGAATTCCATCTGGCAGATAAAATTATTCCGTCCGCAGGGCGAGGTTTTTGCGAGCGAAACTTGCGTCCTTTCCCCAAACGTGCTCCCCCCTATGAAAAAGGTTGCCGCCGACAGCATTCGCAGCGCTAAATCTACAAAAAACACACAAAACCGCTTGACACACAGAAACTTCGCTTTCCACAATATTTTCGAACAGCGAACAGCGAACAGCGGTAGGCGCACTCCGTGCTCAAAACATTTCATTCCAAAACAAAACATAGATTTTTTCTTGTGCTTAAAGGCTCAAAAACGGATGTATTCCGTCTCCGAGCCTTTTTCTGTTTTCTGGCTGTCTACCTTTTTGCGTTTCCGGCATAACCGTAGGCATGAAGAAAATAAGTTTTGGGTTTCCAAAGGACAGGGGCGGGGCGGACGGAAGAACTTTGTCCACCGGATGGAGCTTTATCGTCCGTCCGCGACCAGTTTGCCGTTAGGCAAACTGGTTGGGTAGCCGTAACGGGGCGGGCGGGACTGAAGGAATGGTATCGTTAAAGCGATAGAATGCCGGACCGTCCATGTCGAGTGGAAAAGTCAAAATAGTGCAGCCCCTAAATTCCCTAAAAGGTAGTTTAAGCTGCCGGTTTTAATAAGCCGGTTTCAAACAGTTCCCGATAAATCGCAGGAGGATAACCTTGCGGATTCATTGTGGTGATCCTTCGCCGGTTGTAGCACACAATAAACCTCCAGTCAATTTTCTTTACTTCCTCCCTTTTCAATCTTGTTGTATCTATGCGGTATAGCTTCTCCTTCTTGAGCGTTGCAAAAAAAGGATTCCTTAAAAATCAACAATCTGAAAAATTATCAAATTTTGAAGATTGTTGATTTCTCACTTTCGCAACGATAGTGAAAAAATGTTTATAATAAGCGACGTTTGCCGAAAGGCAATCTCGCCGTGTTTTTAAGCGGTACTATTTGTATCGCTTAAAATAAACTTTCAATTCTCGCATTATCATAACATTTCCCACACCGCCATGCTTTGAATTGCATGATGGCGAGCTCAGTTAAACCTTTTGGCTCCACTGGCGTATTGAGAGCCAGCATCACTGTGATGTATAAGTCATTATCCGGTTTTCTTAATTCATATGCCTCCTTGAGAGCTCGTATGCAACGCTCTTTTTTCATGTTGCCGCCCATGGCAACTGTAATTATATCTCCTGCAAAGCAGTTCATCATCGGCGCAATTTACAGTTTGCCGTCTTTACACGAAACCTGTGTTATGTCGGTCAGCCATTTTTTGTTCGGTGAATCTGCGCTAAAATCCCCTTTCAAATGATTTTCAGGTCTTTGAGCCTTTTTGTCGGCTTTGGTAAGCCCATCAGGGCTCTTATGCAGGCGGTCATCTCTAAAAACTTCAGTTTTTAGAGGTTCCCAATAGGCTCCCCCCCTTCCGCATTGCTCTGATTGCTGTCGAGCGAGAAACTTTTATGTCTCGTTGCTCAAGCGCAAATCGTATTCTCTCTATCCCTCAAGTTTCGTTTTCAGGATATTGTGAAAGAATCTTATGTATAGCTATTTGCCTTTAAATGCAACTAAAAATCCTATACTATCTTCAACATGGCGTATGACAGAGATTTAAGATTACGAGCAATCAAATATACAGAAGAAGGCCACACGTTAGTACAGGCTGCGACGGTATTATTCAAAGTAAATATCACTCATTGGCTGGAGAAAACGCTACAGGGCAACCGGCGACGTAAAAATAGAAGTCCGCCGTCCTGTTAACAAGAAAATTATTCCCGAAAAACTCATCAAATATGTAGAAGAGCACCCCGATACTACTTAAAAGAAATCGCAGAAGTCTTCGGCTGTCATCCATCTTCAGTGTTGAAGCGGTTGCGAATGCTCGGTATCACGCGAAAAAAGAATACGATTTACAAAGAACAAGACCCCAGATAGGTAGAGGCATATTTAGAAAAAATCAAAGACATTCCAAAAGAAAAGCTCGTATATATCGATGAAACCGGTCTCCAGACGCAAATGTATCGCCAATATGCGCACAGCAAACGCGGAAAGCGCGTCAACATCCGCATTAGCGGCAAGCGTTATGCTCGAATTGGGCTTGTTGCGGCACAACGTGAGAGCACGTTGCTTGCTCCGCGCACCTACAGCGGAACGATGAAAGCGTCTGTGTTCGAAGACTGGTTTGAAAACAAACTCCTGAGCTGTTTACCGAAAGGGCACGTCATCATCATGGACAACGCGGCGTTTCATAAAAAA
>CAUTOX010000040.1:0-17313 GCA_963539665.1 uncultured Treponema sp. | reverse complement strand
TTTCTGTTTTGGCATATCGAGTTCTCCTTTTCGTTTGTTTTCAATGCATCGGGAAGTAACTGATAAACTCTCAAAATTATCTAGTTGCTGCCGTATCCTCTTTCTTTTAATAAAAGTCCGGCAGCCTTTTTTCTCTTAAAGTTACTGCTTCGTAGAAGCTGTTTTAATTCTTCATCGCTCTTATATTGAAGGCGCTCTTTTTCTTCCCCGATTGCAGCCTTCGTTTCGCGAGCCGTGTTTGCAGCGTTTCCTGCAAGTTCTCCCACTGTGTCAAAAAATCCCATACTGTTCTCCTAGCAATATTTATTTTGTCATCGTTTTAGAAAAAGCGAGTCAAAATATATTTTCAGCAATATCATAAAATATGAGCGAAATAGCGAAAATAGTAGGGCAAAATATACGGCAGCTGCGAAAACAATCGGGATGGACACAAGAAAAGCTGGCGGAAAAAGCGGGAATTTCAGTTCCTTTTATGACGCAGATAGAGCTTGCGCGGAAAAAGGCGTCCCTCGATGTCATTGAATCCATTGCAAAAGCGTTCGGCGTTTCGTATGAACGTCTTTTTAAGTCTGATACTATAGAAAACAAAGATATTTCATACGCCCTGCGCTTGCTCGAAAATGACTTAACGGCTGCTATTGCAGAAGAAATCCACCGCAGATTTGAAAATCTCCGGCTGTAGTTTCAACGGAGATGCGCGGTATTTTGCATCTTGTGCATTCGGAGCGTAAGGCGGCGTGTCCCCAAGAGAAGGAACATTTTATGGAAGCTGCACTCATTCTTTGTATTGAGGATTTGCAGAAAGCGCGTCCATC
Source organism: uncultured Treponema sp. (assembly GCA_963539665.1). Taxonomy (GTDB): domain Bacteria; phylum Spirochaetota; class Spirochaetia; order Treponematales; family Treponemataceae; genus Treponema_D. The sequence goes on along the minus strand of CAUTOX010000040.1, from coordinate 16,498 downwards.
CTTTTGCCATTCGCCGGAAATTCTTTTTCTTGCTAAATCACTTTACTTGCTATAGGCTTAACACACGCAAATATATACATATCTGCATAGAATCACTGAATTATCAGGAGGATTGGATGAAAGGCTTTGCCATGATTAAACTTGGGGAGACGGGCTGGATTGAAAAGCCGACGCCGGAATGCGGCCCGATGGACGCCATTTGTAAGCCGCTTGCGCTGGCGCCGTGTACATCGGATATTCACACGGTGTGGGAAGGGGCAATCGGCGACCGCCATAATATGATTTTGGGACATGAAGGCTGCGGAGAGATTGTTGAAGTCGGTTCGATGGTGAAGGATTTCAAGGTCGGCGACAAGGTTTTAGTGCCTGCCATTACGCCGGATTGGAATTCGCTTGAGGCGCAGAACGGTTATTCGATGCATTCGGGCGGAATGCTTGCCGGCTGGAAGTTTTCGAACTTTAAGGACGGCGTATTCGGCGAGTTTTTCCATGTAAATGATGCCGACGGCAACTTGGCGCTCATTCCGGATGGCGTGAAAGTGGAAGAAGCCCCGATGCTTTCCGATATGGTTCCGACAGGCTTCCACGGCGCAGAACTGGCCGATGTGCAGTACGGCGATACAGTTTTGGTTATCGGCATTGGGCCGGTCGGCTTGATGTCGGTTGCGGGTGCGAACCTGCGCGGCGCGTCGAAAATCTATGCGGTCGGGACGCGGCCGAAGTGCGTTGAAGCTGCGAAGTTCTACGGAGCGACTGACATTATCAGCTACAAGGACGGCCCGATCGACAAGCAGGTATTGGATTTGACGCATGGCAAAGGGGTCGATAAGGTTATCATTGCCGGCGGCACCGTTGATACGTTCGAGGAAGCGGTGAAAGCGCTGAAGGCCGGCGGAAAAATCGGCAATGTCAATTATCTTGGCTCCGGCGTTTCTGTGAAGCTGCCGCGCGTAGAATGGGGCGTTGGGATGGGACACAAGCAGATTAACGGCGGCCTGATGCCGGGCGGACGGCTCCGCATGGAAAAGCTGAGCAGCTTGGTTTCCGTCGGTAAGCTCGACCTGTCCAAATTGATTACGCACAAGTTTGAAGGCTTTGAAAATGTCGAAAAAGCCCTGTATTTGATGAAGGATAAACCGGCGGATTTGATTAAACCGGTTGTTATCATTTAAGTTGCAATACCGGTAACCGGAGCGTCGGTCGCCTTTGCGCGTCGGCGCTCCGGTTTTATTTTTCGATGCTGGTTGTTCGGCAAAAGGAAGGCAGTACGAAAGCCGGCGGCAATTTCCGATACGGATGATGCGACGTTTTTCGACAAAAAGGTGCAGCAGATGAAAATTCTTATCGTGTCCGGTTTTTTGGGAGCCGGAAAGACCACATTTATTCAGACGCTTTCAAAAAAGGCCGGAATTGATTTTGCGGTCATGGAAAATGAGTACGGCGCAGGAATTGACGGAAATATCCTTACGCAAGACCGGCTGAAAGTTTGGGAAATGACGGAAGGCTGCATTTGCTGCTCGCTCAAATCGGATTTTGCGTCATCCATTTTGACTATCGCAAATACCGTAAATCCTGAGTATTTGGTTGTGGAGCCAACGGGTGTCGGACTGCTTAGCGCGGTGCTTAGGAATATTTCGAAAATTGAATACGACAGAATCAGATTGCTTGAGCCGGTTGTCATTGCCGATGCAAACTGCGTCGAAGAATATCTGAAAATATTTCCGGAAATTTATTCAGATCAAATTACGGCCGCTCAACGGATTATTTTGTCAAAAACTGAAGATAAAACTCCGGAGGAATGCGCACGGCTCCGCCTCGCCTTAGGCCGCATTAATCCGGTTGCAGAAATTATTTCAACGCCCTATGCAAAACTTCCTGAAGACTGGTGGAATGCGCTGTTGAAGAGGTTTTATATGCAGGCGCAATCCGGCGCGGCAGTGGAAAATATTGAACCGCCGGACTTAGAAACGGTCGCGCTCACGGGGATTCATGTCGATTCAGTTGAGGAATTGATGGGAATGCTGGTTGCCGTTTTGCACAAGCAGTTTGGGGCAATATATCGGGCAAAAGGGTACCTGCCGATAAACGGTCAATGGGCGCGCTTTGATATTGTCAATACAAATTACACGATTGAAACTTGCCGCCCGATGCAGGAAGCGAAAGCCGTTTTTATCGGGCGGGCGTTAGATAGGGAGCGGTTGCAGGAATTATTTACCGAATCTCAGTAAATTGCGCCGCTCTGTGCAAATCAGCTCCAAAAATAAGACGGGTTACACCTCATCATCGTTTGTAGCAAGCGATGGCGGCGCATAGGTTACGCGGTTTCTGCCGTTGTGCTTCGACATATAAAGCCCTTGGTCTGCCTGATTGACTAACTGCTTTGGCGCCGTTATTGGATTTTGCTGGTAATCGAACACGGAAACGCCGCAGGAAATCGTAACTTTCATGTGTTGGTCGTTAAATAAAAAATCATGGGCTTCAATGTTTGCGCGGATCCGTTCGGCAATCATCAGAGCATCTTCTTTTTGCGTTTCATTGAGCATGACGGTAAATTCCTCGCCGCCGTATCTGCTGGCTAAATCATCTTCCCGCAAACTTGATTTGATGAGCGCCGCCACCTGCTTCAATACATAATCGCCGCATTCATGGCCGTAGGTGTCATTAAACTGTTTGAAAAAATCTATATCCATCATCAAAATGGCAAGGGGCTGTTTATCGGAAAATGCCGCGTCCAGTTTTTCGGAAAGTACATTATAGAAAAAGTATTTCAGTTTGAGCTGCGTCATCATGTCGGTGGAGGAGCGTTCAATCAAAACGGTATTGTTTATCGCAATAGATGCCAGCGAACCGATTGTCTGAATCAAATCTTTTTCATAATCGCTGTATTCAATTTCCGCATCTTCATCAAAAATCAGCCGTTCTCCGAGGAACAGAATCCCATTGATATGGTTTTTCAAAATCAGCGGGACAACGAGCGAGGCATGCATATTGTGCAGCAAATTAATCGTATCCGTTGAAGTTGGGCATTTCTGCTCAATGTATGCCATCGTGAGCGGGCAGCGGTGATCTATGAGCAGCTTAACAATAGGGTCGGAGAATGGAATCTCATACTTCACGTTCGGATCTGCGTTCAGAATAATCTGTTTTGTTTCAAGATTAAAGTAATCGGAATTAAATATATCGAGAACAAATATACCTGCGTCAATGACATGAAGCTGCGCCATACAGGAGAACACAATAGACTCCAGTAACTTGGATGCATCCAGCGTTGAGCAAAACGATTTCGAGATGTCTAGAAGCTGCTCTAAATCATATATAATTTTCTCGTAAGCGACGATTTCGTCGTGTTCTTTTCTACCCATTTTTGCCATAACCTAGAATTTTTGACGCATTTATGGAGCGATTATAGCATAATTTTTCATTATTTCAAAGAAAATTTGCCATTTTGGATATTGCTCTTCCAGTAGCGCCGTATTCTCTTTATTGCGGGAAGACAGCATCAGAACTTTGAGGTTTGCAATAATTTCGCTGGACGGTTTTTTGGCATCCTGCAAAATATCGTTTATGTGTTTCGACACGCGGTTAATATTGCTCGCTTCTCGTGCGATAAGCTTGTTCGCTTCAAGGTTGATTTCATTAATCATGTCCTCAAGTTTTTTCATAAAGCTTGGGTCGCTGTGAATGTCTTTTAAATAGCCTTCGATAACGGCAGTTGAAAATTTCTTTTCTGACGCAAAATTTTCTTCAAATGCCTGTATGCTTTCCGCCGTTTCATGTATCGCATAAACATCGGCGGAAAAATCGGACTTATAGGTAGGGTTATTGAAAAATCCTTCAATAACAATGTCATTGAGAAGTATGCGGACGGATTCCGTTACATATTCGGCAATAAATGTTTTCAGAATGCGTATCGGCATAATCCACATGAATGCGCCGGCGGAATTGGCAAGCAGCTTTTCGTTGAGTTCGCTGCTGTAGCCGGCAACCTCCAAAAGCGGCGTTTCCCCGAACAATTCGGTAAGCTCATTGGTGATTTTTTCGTCTTTCATCTCCGCCTTGATGCGCTGCTCATCTGAGCGGAAGCGCGCCTGAATGAGCTGCGAAAAAGTTTCGAGCGCGGATTTATTGTATTCAATTGCTTGCGGTACATAGTTGATGTCCTTTTTTGCATAGCAGATGAGCATTTTGAGGCGTTCCGCTGTGATGATGTGGTTCAATATGTATACAATTCGTTTTAATCCGTCTTCAATTGCGCTGACGGTGAATTTTTCAGCCGTTTCCATACCGCGTAGCTGGGCGAGGGCGGAAAGCGCATTTATCGAAGTGGTGTTGATGACAATGCCTTTCATGACAAAATATAAGTCTTCCAAAAGGCTTGCCGCCTTTTCTATCGGCAAGATGCGGTAAGACGGCGCATACGACGGATCGGCGGAATTAAAATGCGGATCGAACACTTGCAGGAGGGTTATAAAACTGAATTTGCAAAAATCGGCAAGATGGCGCACGGTGTTGATGTTGGCGTTTATTTTTTTGAATTGGTCTGTGTTTACCGCATTGAGCACCCGGTCGAGCCGTCGGCGTTGGCCGTCAAATATCTGCGATATTGTCAAATGCGTGTTTTCCAATTCGTTTTTACGCGCTTCGTATGAAAGCGAATCGACGATTTTTTGAAATTCTATCGAGAAGCCTGTCATCACAAGCTGCGATTCAAAGCGCATCGCTTTTTGAATATCGCTTCCTGCAATCGTGGCGGACAATAAATCTCCAATCGGTTTCGTGCTGGTATAAAGGATGCGTATCGCCGCAGCAAAAGCCGGCAGCAGGCAACCGTCGCGGTAAATAGACGGCTGATAAGAACGCAATTCAACGTCCAGTTTCTTCATCTGAATGCGCTTTTGCACTTCCGGAGAATTCCGGTTGAAAAGAGTTTCCAGAAAATCTGAAATTGCTTGAATGATTCCCATGCGGTGAGTGTACTTATTAATTTGATATTTTTCAATCGCAGCGACTGTGATATACTTGCAAACATGGAGAAAAATTTGTTGATTGCGGGAAAAGATTTGCCGCACAGCGCAGAACTGGCGGATGCGATGATGCTTTCCGGTTACAAAGTTGTTGCAGCATCCGGAATGGAAAGCGGCGTTCACACGGCGCATAATTTTTCCGATATTACGTGGAATAAGTCTTCCGCCATATCTTCTCGTTCGTTGGTCATTCAGGCGGAGATGGCAGTCGGTTTTATCGATACGGCGATTTTGTATTTTGATACGCCGCTGTATGCCTCGCAGTTTAAAGAATTCAATGCCGATTCCTGCCCGCGCGTCCTGTCGGAAGTCGTGTCGGGCTACCAGTATCTTTCATTGGAACTTTTGAGCCGGATAAAGCAGCGGAAGGCCGCCGGTCGAATTATTTTCGTGCTGAAAACCCATCCGTCGCTAAAAGATGCGCTTACATCCGGCGTGCGTTCCGCCGACGCAGCCGCTCCTTCCGGCCCGTTGGTTGCCGCGGCAGAAGCGGCTTTTACCGCATTTGCAGAAAATTTTGCGGCTTACACAGGAGATGTTCCGACTGCCTCCGCGCTACTGATAACCGGCAGCAGCCAGAATGAAACGATACGAAAAGATGACCTGTTTGCGACATGGCTTACCGGCTATTTAAATGCGCTTGACGCGCAAAAAATAAAGCCGAATATTAAAACCGCCTGCACATGGATAAAAGCCGGCGCGCGTATGCCCGGAAGCGGTTTTTCCTTTTTCCATTAAACGCCGCAGTCCAATAGTACCTATTCTGAAACGGAAGTTTCTGAACAGGTTTAATATACCGCAAATCCGGCGCCCCCTGTCTCCGGCGCATTCGGGAGGAACTTCGTGATTTTCGCTCATTTTTATCTTGACTGCACGGTTCGTATCGCTTCGGCCATGCTGTGCGGCCTCATCTTGGGACTGGAACGAAAATTCCGCCAGCACACCGTCGGTATGCGGACGCTCGTGCTCATCAGCGTTTCGTCCGCCTTGCTGACCATCATTTCCGTTGTCATAACCCGATTGCCGAATCCTGCGGGAGGCGATCCGACGCGCATTGCGTCCGGCATTGTAACCGGCGTTGGATTTTTAGGCGGCGGCGCAATTTTACGGCAGGGATTGAACATCCGCGGGCTAACATCGGCAGCGATTATTTGGACAGCCGCGGCGCTCGGCATTGCCTGCGGGTGTGCGCAATTTTTCCTTGCGGGTACCACGCTCGCGCTCAGCGTCGTCTTGCTCTTTGCGCTCGGACGAATTGAGTACATTTGTTTTCCCGCAGAAAAAACAAAATACCTCACGCTTGTCTATTCAGGAATAAATGCCGACATCAACCGCATTCAGCAAGAGATTACAGCCGCAGGTCTCGTGCAGCGCGACATCAACATGACCAAGTATATAGAAAAGAACCGCACGGTTATCCGCTTTTCCGTCAAAGCCCCCGATAATTTCGACCTCGATAGCCTCATGCAAAAACTTATGTGCGCAAGTACCCTCCTGCGCATTTCCATATCGGACGACTAAGCGAGCGCGTTTTGCCGTAAGGCAACACATGAGGTAGGCTGCCATACCCCAAACGCAGGAAGCGCCTTCACCGCAGCCGCCTGCCTCGCTTGCGTGTTTTGCCGCAAGAATAATTTTCATACATGTCAGGTCTTTTCCAAACAATTTTTTCTTGCGAAACGTACTTTTCTTTTTCGTGCGATACTGAGTTTCCGCAGCCGCTTCAGTACCGAAGACTGACAACAACCGAAGACTTTTGCGCTTGCTTTTAAGGAGGCATTCGGATGGGCTTTCACATATTTGATGATAAAACCTGTTCGGCAACGCAGTTATCGAACAGGGCTATTATAGGATTTTTCAAGGCAAGTAGTTATACAACAACAGATTTTTATTCCTAAAAATGCCATTCGCCGCTGGATTCTTTTGAGAATTGCAGTTCCTTAAACCTTCTTAAACAGGTTTCAACAGGCGTAAGGCGAAGCGCGGCGTAATAGGCGTTTAAGCGTCAATTTCTTCTGCAAGGTGGTGCACGATGAATTCGCGGCGTTTGGGGGTGTTTTTGCCCATGTAAAACTCCAGCACCTGCGGGACGTTTTTTAGGCTTTCGATAGAAACCGGCGTGAGGTGAATGCCGACATCTTCTCCGTCGCCGCTTTTCCGCTCGTGAATAAAGCGTCCGAACTCCGACGGGCTGATTTCTCCCAAACCCTTAAAACGCGTCACTTCCGCCGATGCGCCGAGCCGCTCAACTTCCCGGTCGCGCGACGCTTCCGAATAGCAGTAGACGGTCTCTTTTTTTGTCCGCACGCGGAACAGCGGCGTTTCAAGAATGAACACATGGCCGCCTATGACCAGCTCTTCAAAATACAAAAGCAGATAGGTCATAATCAAATTGCGGATGTGGAAGCCGTCGTTGTCGGCATCCGTCGCAATCACGATTTTGTTGTAGCGGAGCCCCTCGACATCTTTTTGCACGCCGAGCGCAAAGGTGAGGTTTTTAAGCTCCTCGTTGTCAAAGAGCGCAGTCTTTTTCCGCCCGAACATATTTTCAGGCTTTCCGCGCAAGCTAAAGATTGCCTGCGTCGCAACATCGCGGGAGCCGACCATCGAGCCGGTGGCCGAATCTCCTTCCGTGATAAAAATCATCGAATCCGCTCCCTTTTCGCCGTCCTGCAAGTGATAACGGCAATCTTTGAGCTTCGGAATTTTCAGCGAAACGGTTTTTGCCGCATCGCGTACCTGCTTTTCGGTTACATTATTGATTTCCGCGCGCGCCTTCATGTTGCGGATGATTTTATCTTCGAGGATGCCGGCCGTTTCGGGATTGCGCCGGAGCCAGTCGTCAACGGCTGCCTGCGTTTCGTTCATAATCGGAATACGGATTTCCACATTGCCGAGCTTGTTTTTCGTCTGGCTGGTAAACATCGGATTGTCAATGCCGATTTTGAGTGCAACTAGAAGTCCGCCGGTAATGTCCTTTTGATCGTAATTCTTTTTGAAAAAATCGTTGACGCCTTTGGTAAAGCCGTCAAGAAAGGCGCTGACGTGCGTGCCGCCGTCCTCCGTGTTCTGCCCATTGACGAATGAATAGACGATGCGTTCAAGATTTGCCGTATGCGTCAAAACGAATTGGAGCGATGCGCCGCGGTAAGAAAACGAAGCGTACAGCGTTGCGCCGCCCTTGCCGATTTCTTCTGCAAGGAGGTCTGCAAGTCCGTTCCGGCTCAAAAACTCCTTACCGTTACAGGAAATAAGCAGCCCCGGATTCAAATAGGTGTAGTTCCGGATGCGCTTTTCAACCATTTCCATGTTGAATTGATAGTTGCCAAACAGCTGTGCGTCAGGCACAAACTCAAGATAGGTGCCGTCCTTAATGCCTTTTTTTGCCGCCCCAAGCGACTGCCCCGTCTTTTTACCGCGCTCATATTCGATGGAAGCCATCTTGCCGCTTCGGATTGAGGCCGCACGGAAATATGACGACAGGGCATTTGTCGCCTTAATGCCGACCCCATTCATGCCGATTGCCTGTTTGAAGACGGAATTGTTGTATTTTGCGCCGGTGTTAACGTTTGAAACGCAGTCATCGAGCTTTCCGAGCGGGATGCCGCGCCCATAATCGCGGATTTTTACGCGGTTATCCTGAATCTCAATGTCGATGCGCGTACCAAAGCCCTGCGCAAACTCATCAACGGCGTTGTCGATGCCTTCTTTGAGGAGGATGTAAATGCCGTCGTTTTCGTTGGAGCCGTCGCCGAGCGAGCCGATGTACATACCCGGCCGGAGGCGGATGTGCTCAAGCCCTTCAAGATGCAAGATTGATTTTTCATCGTATACCGGTGCGCGCGGAGTTTTTGCCGCCGCTGTTTTTCCTTTGGAAACAGATTTTAATGCAGGCGGCTCTGGCGTTGTCGGTTGAGCGGGTAGAGACGCAGAAGGAGCCGTTCCTTTCTGTGCGGCCTCCGGAGCCGAAGGCATCGCTTTTGTGCGTATTTTCGAAGCGGCGGAAAGAGGCGCGTCCGTTTTTTTTCCGGCGGAAAGGGGTGCGGTTTTCTTTAATGCTGCCTCTGCCGCGTTTTTGATGCGGTTGAGCGCATCTTCCGTGTCAGAATGGCTTCTCGCTTTTGCGGAAGGCTCCGCCGGCTTTGTACTGTACGCCGCCTGAGCATTTTTTTCCGTAGGGGAGGCCGCGTTTCTAGCCTTTAGAGCGGAGTTTTTTTCCGCCTTTTTTAAATCCGTATCGCGTTTGGTTGTCAGAGGGGATGTATCGTGTTCTGCGCTCATGGACGGTACTATAGCGGAGAATACCCGTTATGGCAAACCGGCCGCTTGCCGCCTGAGTTCAAGCGGTATTTTTTGCGGACGCGCGAAGCGCACGGCGGACGATTGCGCTACGGATGAAGGCGGCAGCCGCGGCTCCGGCGCAATCGGCAAACCAGTCGTACACGGACATATCGCGCCCCGGTACAAAATATTGATGAAGTTCATCGCTGATGCCGTACAATGCCGCCGCTGCAAAGACGAGCGCGATGTATTTTACCGGCTTTTCCGCCCACTTTTCGTCGGAAAACCAAAATGAAAACGCGAGCGCAAACGCGCCGAATGCCGCTGCATGGAGGATTTTATCCAACCCGGGAAAAGCGGCATTTTCGGGAATCGGCTGTTTTGATTGCGCCGAAAGCGCAAAAATCGCTCCGGCAATTACAACAGAAAAAGCCCGCATTCCATAATGCACGTATTTTTTTGAAAGCATCGAAAATCCTCCGGCCTCTCGTATTTCCTGCTGCTTGAGTCGAAATTAATAAATGCTTCTGATGATGTCGATAAACGACGGCAGCCGTTTTATCCCCAACTCTTGCGCGGTCAAGCCAAGTTTTAAGTTTTCGACCGGTTTACCTTCTGCATCGGCAGCCGGAGCCGTGTCGCTGACTTTGGCCGATTCTTCCGGCTGCTTCGGAACGGAAAGCAAAATCACTTCGTCTCCAAGATTTACCCGGTCATAAAAGCCCTTGTATTCAAGCCGCCCTTCTGAAATCTCTTCTCCGACAGCCGTTACCGTCAGCGTACCGAGCGCATCGGCTTCTCTGTACGTGATGCCGCCGCCGTCCCCCGCCGTCTGAACCGCATTTTTCCGTACAATTTCAAAAACAGAACCGTTCACGGTATTTTCCGATTTTCCAATGTCGATGAGCAGATTTTTACCGTCGCGCCCGATAATTTTTGCGCGGATTGGGAGTTTTTCCAAAATATCTGCGCGGAAACGGCGGAACGCATTGACGTAACGGCGATTTCCCGTGCTGTACAAAGACGATTCGGCAATTTTATTGCCGGTTCGCGCCGAATGCATCGCGTAATCAAGTACAAAATCTCGCGCTCCCTCATCGATGGAAATCATAATAAAATAATCCAAGCCGCCGCTCCGCGCCTTTTGGTACGCTTCTCCGAATCCTGAAACCGGTTCCGCATACGTTTGAACGGAAGTAATCGCAATGTTCGAAAATAAATCGGCGGCAAACTCCGCTGCAATTTTATTGCTTTCGGCATGAATCCTACCGACCGGCGACGGCTGGTAGCAGATGCCGAGTTTCCAACGTGTTTTATCGAGGGTGAACGGCTCCACATTCCATTTTTTTGCCAGCGTATCCTTGAGCAAGTCCTTGTACGCTTCAATCGTATCGTCCATCGTAACTTGCGCTCGCGTTTTTTTTGCGCTCTCACCGTCCATCGTTTTGCGTTCAGCATCGTTTTCCTTGAGGAAAAGGAGCTGCTCAAGGTAAAGCTCATGCATTCCGTTCATTGAAAGGCGTTTAGCAAAGGCTAAGCGCGCTTCTTTATTCGACGGCTGAATTTTAAGCGCCCGCTGGTATTCGTAGAGCGCGCCCTGCCCATCATAGCGGCGCATATATTCTTTTGCCGAAACCAGATGGTACTGCGCCCAGCCGCTTCTCCGCTCATCTTCAAGAGCGACGGTACGGCCGACTGCAAGTTCGAGCGCGGCGCGCATCACTTCATCTTCCGGATCGAGCTGCAAGCCTTCCGTCCACGATTCGATGGCAGAAGGCGTATCGCCGCCCGCCATTTCGGCAGCTCCTTTCAAATACAGCGCGGAGGCAAGTTTTTTGTTGCGGTTCAATCTAAAATCGCAGATGGCAATGACATCGGCATATTCTCCCTGCGCATATCTAATTTTTGCAAGGAGTTCATACGCTTTATCGTAGTTCCCGTCAATTTCAACTGCGATGCGGCACTGTTTTTCCGCTTCGGCAAGCGTATTCTGCATCGTGTAAATCAGCGCGGCAAAATAATGCACTTCGGCAATGCCCGAATACGAGCGGAGCGCCTGCCGGATGTATTTGAGCGCCGCCGCATTTTTCCCAAGCCCCGCAGAAACAAACGCGATGCTCAACAGCGCCTTGCGATTTTCGCTCTGGCGTTTTAAGGCGTCAAGATAGCGGCTTTCCGCCCCGCTGACCCGTCCGTCAAAAAGATCAAGCTCAGCAAGACCGAACCGCGCTTCAACATCGTTCGGGGCTATTTGAAGTACGTTTTCAAAGACCGCCCGCGCATCGGCATAGCGGCCTAACGAAATAAACGCCGAGCCGCGCAGATTTTGGATGCGGATACTGCCTCTTTCGTATTTTTCGGCCTCATCAAGTTGCGAAAGCGCAAGTTCTATTTCTCCAAGCTGAAACGAACATTGCGCAAGATGAAAGCGCGCGTCCGCATAAACCGGATTAAGCCGGATTGCCTCCAAAAAATGCTGCGATGCGGCGTACCAGTTATCGCGGTTTTGCTCGCTCACTCCCTGTTCGTACAGCGATGCGGCATCTTGCCGCGCAGGCTCCGCCCATAACCCAGCAGAACCGATTATCAATACGGCGATGCATACGCTAATCGTCTTTTTCATCTCCGGACTCCTTTTCCTCAGTGCGCTTTATCACTTTAATGCGGTTGATGCGGTATTCTTCCATGTCTTGTACGACAAAATCATAGCCGCCCCACGAAACTTTTTCAAATGTAACGGGGATTCTCCCGAATAAATCAAACACAAAACCTCCGAGAGAATCAAAATCAGAGGCGGGAAAATCGGCTTTCAGCGCCTCATTAAGATTATCGAGATCGATACGCGCTTCGCACAGCCACATATTGCTGCCGATGGATAAAATATCTTCGTGCTCGTTATCGAATTCATCCTGAATATCGCCGACAATTTCTTCTATTATATCTTCCATCGTAATAATGCCTGCAATGCCGCCGTATTCGTCGATTGCAATTGCAATGTGCAGATGCCGCCGTTTAAATTCGCGGAGGAGCGAATCAATGCGCTTTGATTCGGGGACAAAATACGCCTTCCGGATTAAGCGCTCAAGGTTAAACGGTTCGTCTTTTTTCCGAAACCAATAGATAAGATCTTTGACGTACAGTACGCCGGTAACATTGTCAATCGATTCGCTGTACACGGGAAAGCGCGAATGCCCGCTTTCTTGTATCTTTGCCATCAGCTCATCAATCGGCGTATCAAGCGCGATAAAATCAACGTCGATGCGCGGCACCATTACTTCTTTTACGGCAGTTTCCGAAAGGTCTTCAACCCCGCGAATCATATTCCGCCGCTCTTCTTTTATTATTTCCTGCTGTTCGGGGGACAGTTCTTCAAAACCGTGCCGATCCGCATTCTTTTTGCTTCCAAACAAAGAAAACCCCATAAAATCCTACTCAAATAGACCTGTTTTGAAACGAAAGTTCCTCAACAGGATTAATTATAATATCGTCACATTCGGCGAGCAGCTTTTCCTGAAGACGGAGCATTTCGCACTCAGGCGTTATTCCCGCTTCAAGATGCTCTTGGCCGTGATCCATGCCGTGCAAATGCAAAAGCCCATGTATCAATAGGCGCTTGAGTTCCGTATTCAAATCAATGCCGAAATATTCTGCGTTGACCGGCAGCGTGTCAAGGCTGAGCGCAATATCGCCCGCAGTCTTCCAAAGGCCTTCTTCATCGCAGTATTCGCCGCCGTCTTCAAAGGAAAGCACATCGGTTGCGCGGTCTATGTTCCGGTACGTGCGATTAAGTCTGCGGATTTCCGCGTCGCCGCAGAAAAAGATTGAAATCTCTTCGCCGCCAAAGCCGAGCCTCTCCAATATCTTTTGCAGAAACGGTTGGACGCGGCAAAGCCACGCAGGTTCGGACAAGCCGTCTTCCACGGAAATGTATATCCGGTTACGCATTGATGACCCGAGCCGCATTCTTTTCGGCCTTCGATTTGCGGGATGATTTGCGCGTTTTTTGAGCGGGCGGAGCTGCAAGCGTCGGCGCGGACTCGGCCGGTTTGCTTTTTTCCATTTCGTTTTGATTCGGATAGCGGATGCGGTTATGGTAAAAGCCCACAAGAATTTTTACGAACTCTTCGCGGATTTTTGTGATGTCGCGGAAGGTGAGCGCGCAGTTATCAAGCTGCCGCTGCTCCATTTTCGCATTAATAAGATTCTGAATGAAGGAGGAAAGCCGCTCCTCCGTTGGATTATCGAGCGAGCGGCAGGCGGCCTCCACCGTGTCGGCAAGCATAACGACGCCCGATTCCCGCATGGACGGCGGTTTTCCCGTGTACGAAAAATCGGCGGGGTTTACGTCAGGATTTTCCTTTTTCGCCTGTTCATAAAAATACATCATCAGGCCGTTGCCATGATGTTCGTTGATAATGTCGATGACCGGTTCCGGCAGGTGCATTTGCCGCGCTTTTTCGATTCCCTTTTTTACGTGGCTTCGGATAACCGACGCGCTGAGGCTCGGCTTCATTTCATCATGCTTGTTGATGCCGTTCGACTGGTTTTCCGTAAAATATTCGCTTTGATCCATCTTGCCGATGTCATGATAGTACGCGCCGACGCGGGCAAGCAGGAAATTCGCGCCGATGCTCCTGCAAGCGTTTTCCGAAAGCTGCGCCACCATCTGCGAATGCTGGTAGGTGCCGCTTGCCGTTACGAGCATTTTCCGCATGATCGGGTGATTAAGGTCGCTCAAATCCATGAGGCGGAAGACGGATGCGGTATTCAGCATGAATTCGATGGGCGTAATGAGGCCGAGCGCAAGGATGCCTGACAAAAAGCCGTTCGCCGCAACGCCGCCGATAATGAGCGGCATTTTTGAAAAATCTTCATTAAAAATCACCGCAATGATGGCAATCATAACCGCATCGATAAAGGCAAGGACGAGCGCGACGAGTACCATGTCGATTCTCCGTTCAACTTTCCGGACAATGGTTGCGGCGGCAAGACAGGATGTCAGCGTAAAGATGAAGGGAACGGGATGCGCCCCCGATGCGGTAAACGCACCGAACGAAAGCACGAATGAAAAGAGGATTGCCGAAAGCTGACCGTATAATACCGCTTCAATGAGGACGAAAAGGGATGCGGGAATGATGATGCTTAAAGGAAACGGGGATGCGAACAGCTGGTTCTTTGCGCCGAAGGCTATCGCCGTATACGTTATTAAAAAGCACGCCGCCTGAAAGACAAACTCGCGGATCAGGAGTTTTCGAGAGAAAGGAACTGCTGCAAAAAGCAAAAACCACATAGAAAGAAGGAGGGCAAGATACAATTCTGAGTTTGCAAACGCGCGGTAGTCCAGATAGACCGGGGACATCGCCATCTTTTTGAGCTTGCCGTAGGCTTCCTCCGTGATGGGAAAACCCTTTTTTATAATTTTTTCGCCTTCTTCAATGAAGACCGGATTCATTTCGTCAGCTGGAATCGAACGCGGCGCTAAAATCGTGCGGTCGGCAATCTGTCCGACTTCAAACTCTTCTATATTATAGGCGGCGATAGTCTGGCTTGTCGCCATGTTCATAAAATTGATGACGGACACTGCGGAAAAACCGAAAATGACTAACAGCATCACCGGGTAATGCGCCTTCAAAAATGCGGCGGCGGCAGCGAGCGCCCCCGGCAGGGAACGGTTTGATTTATTTTGCACAGGAGATTTGTTCATTTTCATACGCCTTCATAATTTTTTTTACCAGCGGATTTCTCACAACATCATCCGCCGTAAGCCGGATCATTCCGATGCCTTCAATATTTTTGAGCACGGAAAGCGCGTTGGCAAGTCCCGAAACCGTTTTTCCGGGTAGGTCGATTTGAGAAATATCGCCGGTAATAAACACTTTAGATTTTTTTCCCATGCGCATCAAAAACATTTTCATTTGAGCGGCAGTTGTATTCTGCGCTTCATCGAGAATAATCGCTGCGTCGTTGAGCGTCCGCCCGCGCATATACGCAAGCGGAGCAATCTCGATAATTCCCGATTCGATAAGGCGGCGTACCGTTTGGGCAGGCAAGAGCGCCTCGATTGCATCATAGAGCGGCCGGAGATAGGGATTGATTTTGTCCTCCAACGCTCCGGGCAAGAATCCTAAACTTTCCCCCGCCTCTACCACAGGACGCGACAGCACAAGACGCGAAAGAGAATGCGAAAGCGTCAACCGGAGCGCCTCCGCAACTGCGAGGAAGGTCTTTCCGCTGCCGGCTGCCCCTGTGCAAAATACCATATCGTTTTCCCGCATCAGCCGAATATACTCGACTTGATTTTGCGAATACGGATGCACCTTCCGTACCGCTCCGGGCACTAAAATTGCGCTATGCTCCGCATCCGCAGGTTTTTCCGTGTTTAAGACGCTCGTAATAATGTCGGAAGCATTTATGCCCCCATCGCCGACTTCATCAAGTATCCGCTCAATGATAAACCGGAACTCCTGCCGTGTGCGGGCATCTTCCGTGTCAATAGAAAGCTCATTGCCCCGCGCAAATACTGGCGTTCCAAGATGTCGCTCAATAAGTTTTAGATTGCTGTCATTCATTCCGCATACAGAGAAAAGCGTTTCCGCATGGGGAACTACTATAGTATATTCCGAATTCAACCTGCCGCGATTGTAAACAGGCATAAGTATTTGGTCAAGGGAACGGGCGGACGGCTGATATTTTGCCGTTAAGTTGATATTTATCGTGCCGTCCGCCCCTGTTTGCCTACCGGCAAACAGGTTGTCGGGTTTAGGCGCTTTTACGGCAAATATTTTACCGTTGATCGGATAAACATCGCGCCGTAGGCTCCTGTTTGCCCAATGGCAAACAGGTTGCGGGTTGCAGGCGTTTTTACGGCAAATATTTTATCATTAATTCGGATAACTATCTGGCTGTCCGCCCCTGTTTGGCCTGATGGCAAACAGGGGCGGGGTGTAGGCGGTTTTACGGCAGATATTTTATCGTTAATCGGATAGGCATCGTGCCGTCCGCTCCTGTTTGGCCTAATGGCAAACAGGTTGTGGGGTCTAGGCGCTTTTACGGCAAATATTTTATCGTTAATCGGATAGGCAGCGTGTCGTCCGCCTCTGTTTGGCCTGATGGCAAACAGGTTTCGGGGTGCAGGCGCTTTTACGGCAAATATTTTACCGTTGATCAGATAGGCATCGCGCCGTCCGTCCCTG
>CAUTOX010000039.1:0-17419 GCA_963539665.1 uncultured Treponema sp. | reverse complement strand
ATGATTTATTCAAAATAATTAAGCAAATATTTTATAGATGCTAGTCAAGAGCCATAGTTATTATATTTTATAAAGCAATTATCTGTAAAATAGAGCTGAGCTTTCGGTAAAAACTTCGTTCGCTGCGCTGCTACCGAGTTTGCAACGCAAAATCGCACGATATGCCGCAGTCGACCTTTTACGCTCGAAACGGCATATTGCCGGAACTTTGCCTACGCACAATGACGTTTATTTCAAGACACTCAATTTCATTAGTACGGAAACGGATGAAAATTAGAGTTTGGGAAAAACTCAAAACTCGACCGATTATTCCATTCTGTCAAGAATGGACAGAGGTTTTGTTTATCATTACAATTTATGCGGTTGCGCTGGCAGCCGCTTTTTTGTTTAGAATGGCGCGTACACATAAATCACCTTCCAATAAATTTGCTTCCGCACAAAATCGGGCGCAGAGCGATGGCCCGCTCGGAAAAATTATTTTGCTGGCTATAATTTTTGTGATTTTATGCGCAGTTCTTATTGCTGCGGTCGCTGTCATCAATCTTCAAGATGCAGGCGGCACGGCTGGCTTTAAGGAGAGTGCGGAAGATTCTTTTGTAATAGAAGAAAATGCTGCGAATATGCACGCTGCTTTGCAGAATGCGGACGAAAAAGTCGAATCGGCCGCGTCTCGTTCGCCTTTTTTTAATACGCGCGGCGCGGCGGAGCCGTTGCCTTCTGCCATAAAGCCTCCCTGCGCTGCTGCCCCGCATCTCCTCGCTCCGCATAATGCGAGCGCATCCGGTAAATCTGCTGACGAAAAAACGGAACGGAACGCGCACCCGGCCGACTCATTTTCGATTCCGATCGCTCAAAACAATGCCGCGCTTGTTTTTGTTTTCGATGACGCCGGTTTGAGCGTCGATAATGTGCGGCGATATACGGCGCTGCCGTTTCCGGTAACGATTGCAGTGCTCCCGCGCCTCCGTCAATCAAAAGCCTGCGCTGCCGCCGTCCGCAATTCCGGAAATGAAGTAATACTGCACCAGCCGATGCAGGCGCTCAACCGGAAGCTCGATCCCGGTCCGGGCGCAATTTTGCCTGATATGCCGCCTGAAAAAATTATTTCCGTTCTTAAAAACAATGCGGCGGATATTGCGCCGATTCAGGGGCTGAACAACCATGAAGGCTCGCTGATAACGCAGGATCTTTCTGCGATGAAAACAATACTTGCCGTTGCCGATGAGCTTGGACTTTTCTTCCTCGATTCAAAGACGACGAGTATGTCGAAAGGCCGACAGGCTGCCGCATTGCAGGGAATGGAGATTTATGAGCGGGATGTGTTCATTGATGACGTTGTAACGCGATGCGCTATGCTTTCCGAGATTTACCGCGGCATCGATATTGCGAACTGGAGCGGCTCTGCCATTTTGATTGGGCATATCGATAAATCCGTCGGCATTTTACCGCAGCTGCTGTGCGATTTATATCCGCATTTGGTAAAACTTGGCTACCGTTTTTCGACTGTTTCGAATTCCCCGATAAAAAGAGGTGAACCATCATGATTGTGTTAGGCATTGAATCTTCGTGCGATGAAACCGCCGCCGCGGTCGTGCAGGACGGCCGGAGGATTTTGAGTAATGTTGTGGCGACGCAAATTCCCTTCCATGAAATATATCAGGGCGTGGTTCCGGAAATTGCAAGCCGGAAGCATATCGAATGGATTTTGCCCGTTGTAAAGCAGGCGCTTTCGGAAGCGGATTTAACGCTGGAAGAAATCGATGCGGTTGCGGCGACAAACCGTCCGGGACTTATGGGCTCGCTGCTCGTTGGTCTTACCTTCGGCAAAACGCTTGCATGGTCGCTCGGTAAGCCTTTTATCGCGGTAAACCATATGCTCGGTCATCTGTATGCCGCTCATCTGGCAAAGGACATCGCCTATCCGTATTTGGGGCTGCTTGTTTCCGGCGGGCACAGCATCATCTGCACGGTCAAAAGCTTCGATGATATTGAAGTGCTGGGAACGACCGTTGATGATTCAGTGGGGGAAGCCTTCGATAAGGTCGCAAAATTTTACAATTTGGGCTATCCCGGCGGCGTTGCGATTGATGCGCTTGCAAAGAAAGGCGATTATCGTGCCGCTTCTTTTCCGATTCCGAAACTTGACGAAAATGAGCGCCGGTATGACGTTTCGTTTTCCGGCTTAAAGACTGCGGCGATTCACCAGCGCGATTTATTTTGGAATGAAGGCTTTGCGCATTCTACAGAAAATATGTGCGCAGCTTTTCAGGAAAGCGCCTGCCGTACGCTTACCGGCCGCCTGTTCCGCGCAGTAGAAGATACCGGTCTTACGACCGTTGTAGCTGGCGGCGGCGTTGCGGCAAATTCGCGGCTTCGGCAGCTGCTTGCCGAACGGAGCGACCTCTGCTGCATCTTTCCTCCATTGAAGTTATGCGGAGACAACGGCGCGATGATTGCAGGGCTTGCCTACCATTTTCTGTTACGCGGAGATGCAAGCGGCCTCGACACGACCGCTTCCGCTCGTATTGTGCAGTTTAAACGCGGCTTGACGCGGACAAAGAAGTAGGGGAGGGCGGAAAACTAAAACTCAAGGAGCCGCGGGCCTTCGGCTTGGACAGATGTTCCGGCTATGTGTATAATCGGCTCATGTCGCTTAATTGTCGTGAAATAGATGCAATCATTGAGGAGCTTTCTATTGAAGGCTCCTTTATTCAGGATACGGTGCAGCCGGGCTATGATACGCTTGCGCTTTTTGCGTACGGGAAGGGCGGGGCGAAGACGATTCTGATTTGCACGGCTCCGAACGCCTGCCGGATTCATGAAACGCGCCGAAAAATGAGCCGGAACGATAAGCCGCTGCGTTTTATGGAGTGTTTGCGCTCGCAGATTAAGGGGGCGCGGATTGAAAGTTTGCGGCAAATTGCGCTCAACCGTATTGTTGAGATCCGTCTTTTGCGCGGAGGCAAGCATTTTGCGCTCTATATCCGGCTCTGGAGCAATGCCGCAAACGTCTTGCTCTGCGCTGAAGACAATACGATTATCGATGCGATGTTCCGTCGACCGGCAAAGGGGGAGGTTTCCGGCGGCTTGTTTACGCTGCCTTTGGAAAATGCCTCAGACAAAGTGTGGGAAGTGCGGCAGTTTGAAGCGGTTGAACGCGAATATGCCGAAAAGCATCCTGATTCCCCTCCGCTTTCGTTCAACCGCAAGGTCGATTTGTGGTACGGCGAGCATGCGCAATCCCTTTCCCGCGATGCCCTGCTCAGTCGGGCGCAAAAATGGTACGACGGCGCACGTACGCGCATGGAAGGTGCGCTTGAACGCCTTATCGCTAAGCAAGAAGCCTTTGAACATTCCGAGCAGTATAAAATTCAAGGCGATTTGATTTTGTCGAATGCGCACATGATCGGTAAAAATGCCCGCTTTGTCGAATGCAGCGACTATACGAGCGGCAAAACGATCCTCATTCCGCTTGACCCTGACAAAACCGCGCAGGAAAACGCCGCTTTTTATTATGGGAAGTACAAAAAACAAAAATCAGGGGCGGAAAGCATTGTCCATGACATTGAAATTGCCCGCGCAAAGCTGCAAAAACTCGATGCGCTCTACCAAAAGATTATCGATGAGCCGAATCCGCTAAAAATCGAACAGCTTTTACGCCGGAGCGAAACGCCGAAGCAAAAGCAAAAACGGGCGCATCCGGGACTCGATTATACCGTTGACGGCTGGTATATTTTGGTCGGGCGGGATGCCGGAGAGAACGATGAGCTTTTGCGTCGCCATGTTCGGGGGAACGATTTGTGGCTCCATGTGCGCGATACTGCCGGCGGGTACGTTTTTATCAAAAACAGGCCGGGGAAAACCGTTCCGCTCGATATTCTGCTTGATGCGGCAAACCTTGCGCTCTACTATTCGAAGGCGCGCAATGCGGGGAAAGCGGATTTGTACTATACTGCGGTCAAATATTTGAGGCGGGCAAAGAATGCGCCGAAGGGTACGGTGCTGCCGACGCATGAAAAAAATCTCTCTGTTGCGCTGGACAAGGCGCGGCTGCTGCGGCTCGATAAATTAAAACAGGAAGAATCGATTTGACTGGGAAGAGGTACATCAAACCGCTGAAGGATTTTTCGGCATATCGAGCGTTGCGGATGCTGCTTCGTTGTAAGGCGGTACGGCCGGCGCTTCGCTATTTTCTGAAAAGCTACGCGGATAACTATCTTTTGCTTCGGTTTCGGCAACGATGGGGCATTACGAAGAGCCCGATTCTCAATACGGCGCACGAACTTGACGATCGCATTCCGTTTGACGGAAAAAAGCTTTGCGCATACTCCGATTTTGCGCGTTTTATTTTGCGTAATGTCGCGCTCCTCTTTGAAAAGCTGGAAAAAGAAGCGGCCGAAGCTGCCGTATCGCGTCTTTTGCGCCTTTTAGGCGGCTGCTATAAAAAATCCGCCGCCGTGTATCAATTCTGCCTGTCTTCGACCCGCTACCCGCCGGAACGAGGGCGCCGTATCTTCTTTCGCCCGAATCTGGTTGCGTCGTCTTATTTGTGTATGCCGGGCTTGCATACGGTTATTGCGGCCGCCCTGTATGTCTTTATGCGGCATGAATTGCACTTTTTGCCGTTACCGGAACAAACCGCGTTGCTTTCAGAAATACATCGCGGGGCGATGGCCGCCGTTGAAAGCGCGCTTTTTATAAAGCAGCAAAATATACACGGCGTTGCGGCGGCGTTGTTTTTGCTGAGCGCAGCTGGCATCTCGGATTTTACCGATTTTGACGCGGAAGCGTTTATAAACAGCCTTTTTGAATCGGACTCAGGCATTGAAAACAGCGATATCTTTGAAATCAGAAGCGCTATCCTCAATTTGTACCGTTCCTTTCTTGAAGAATCAAAAAACGCCGCCGAATGGCAGCGCCCCATTTACCGCTGGTGTAAAGATTTTGCCGAAAAGACCTGTCAGCAGGATGCTTTTCACCGCTTAGAACTCCAACTCGATTTGATATAATTCCGCCTTGCTTGCTACGCGCTCGGTCGTTTGCCGCGCACTACGCCGTAAGCGTTCTGCTATACGTGGCGGCGGATGCCGTCAAAGCGCACCTTGTACAAAAATAAGCCTCTGGCGGGCGCGGTTTCTCCGGCTTTTCGGCGGTCTTTTGCCGCGAGTATTTTTTCAAGCGCATCTTCGGGTGCGCCGCTTCGGTCAAGTCCGATGAGCGTTCCGGTGATTGTCCGCACCATATTCCACAAAAAGGCATTCGCTTCAATCTCAAAAACAATCTGTTCGGTTCCTCCCGGAAAAGATGCGCTCGTAAAAAAGCGGGCGTTTTCGATGTAACGGCACATTGAAAGGCTTTCATCTCCGCTTGCGCAAAAAGACGTGCAGTCAAGTTCTCCTTTAAGGCAGCGGCAGAGCGCATTGAGCCGCGTAAGGTTTGGCGTGTAGGCAACTTCCCACGAAAAGCGAGAGGAAAAAGCATCGGCATAGCCTTTCGGCGTAATAAAATACCGGTAGATTCTGCTGGTTGCGCTTGTGCGCGCACTAAAATCATGCTCTTTTTCTTCGGCATCCGTAACTCGGATATCCGGCGGCAGCAGGTCATTGAGCGCGCGCACATAATTTTTTGCCGGAATTGAATCGAGCGGAGAGAAAAAATGCGCCGCCTGCGCAAGCGCGTGAACGCCGCTGTCTGTTCTGCCGGAGCCGTACGCCAGAGTTTTTTCGCGGTGCAAGCGGGACAAGGCGGATTCGACTTCTTCTTGCACCGTGCGGACAGCCGATGCGGTTTCCGCATGATTTTGCCGCTGCCAGCCGCAAAAGTTTGTCCCGTCATAGGAAAGCGTCAAAAGAATCGTGCGCACGCCGGCCGCCTAAATGTCATCTTCTCGTACTTCTTTTGCAAGAATATCGTAGAGGTTCCGCGCTTTTTCAAGGAGCGGGCCAGGCTTTGCCTTCGATGATTTTCCAAGTCCGAAAAGCCGCGCAATGGATGTCTTTGCTTCGCTCAATTTTTTTAGGCGCAGTTGCGCGTCTTCGCGCTGGCCGTATTTGTATTCGAGCAGACCGCTGAGGTAAATAACGCCGTCCCAGCCGTAGTTTTTATCCATGTCCGGCCCATAGTTATTGAGCGTCGAACTTTTTTCGATTCTGGCCGTTTCGTTATAAAGCGCTTGTTGATAGAAAAAGAGCGCTTTCCGGTAAAAAACTTGCGACAGGTATTCAAAATTGTGCCCCGGCACGAACGTGTCAAGATCGCGGGAAAGCCACGCGAGGCGCAGCGACAAGAAGGCGGACTTCATTGTCGGCAGCATATCCGCATCCGCTTCCCCATAAGAAAGGAGCGCAAGATAATACATCGCCGCGCCGTCATACAGCGAGCGTTCCTTTTTCAGATTGAAGTGCGGGAATACGGTATTCACCTTATTTTTGCGTTCTTCCCGCCCGAAGTACAGCCGGTCAACCGTATCCTTGTTCTTTATGTCTTTGAAGTCGCTCCATAAAAAAGCGGTATAGCAGTTTGGGCAGGCGCCGATTTCGTAAATGAGCGGATGAATGCGCCCGAATCGCGCCGACGGCTCAAAGGTCCGGTGCAAGTCATCGGAAAGCTCTCCGGCAATCATGCGCCCATTGCCGCTGAGCATCACCTCTTTTTCAAAAGCCCGCTTACACACAGGGCATTTGCATTTGTCTTTTGACCAGTATGATATGGCAAGCTTCTTTTTATCCGCTTCCTTTTTTACGCTTCTTTGCATAAATTCCCCCATTTGATTATTCGTTCTGTTCGATAACGTGCTTTAAAGTCATTTGTTCCGAATGATTTTATTCGGTGAGGAGCGCTTAATACCTCTCTCCGTTGTAACGAAGGGGATTAAAGCTGCCTTTAACCGCCTTATGTTTAAGAACATACCGTAAAACATGAACCGCAGCTCCCCGATGCGCTCCATCGGGGGCGTTGCTTTTAATCGCGGTTTGCTTTGCTGATGCAAAAATCATCCGGCTGCGTTTCAATTATTACAAATGCGAGCGCATATTCTTTTTCATGGCTCAGCGAAACATACACGTTGCAGCGACCGCATCGTTTTTCTGCAAGCGCCGCTGCCGACTTGTACAGATGCAGCTCCGGTTTTCCGTTGCGGTCGTTCCGTATGCAGACATCGCGAAGGTCGAATCCGCTTATGCCCGTACCGATTGCTTTAGAGAGCGCTTCTTTTGCCGCAAAGCGCGCGGCAAGATGCTGGCACTTTGAGGCGGCGCTTCCGCCTTCAGGAATTTCATCGGGATGGAAAAAGCGTTCAAGCATTCCGGAGGTATTAAGCCACTTCTCAAAGCGCCGCACTTCAACAATATCAGTTCCGATTCCAAAAATCACCGGTATCATCCTCTTATGTCAGGCCGCTGCGTAGCTATCCGCACGCAGAAAACGGCATCGCCTTAATCCCTGTTCGCTCTCTGCCGCTTCCGTTTCGCTTTTTCCGAGTCGGGGGCGGTAGGCGTTTTCGGCGCAGCATCCGCTTCCGCTTGTAAACTGGTCGGCGGCGTATTGTTTTGCGGCTCCGCAGCCTCTTCCGGCGTTGTGTCAATCACTTCTATAGTAAGCGTTTCCGGCAGTTTTTCCGTAATGCGGATGCCGGTAGGCAGTTCGATGCGGAGCGGAACCGCGTACTTTCCGGCTTCTTGTATTTCTTGGCAATCGAGTAAAACCATATCGGAGGTAACAGTAAAATGTTCCATCGCCGCTTCCGGCCCCTTTACTTTAAATGAAAGCGCCGCCGGCGCATCTTTGACGGCTAAATTGCCGCTAAGATGCGTAACCTTTGGGACAATGTCCCTGAACTGTTTATCGGCCATGAGCGGTTCAATATCAATAGAAACTTTAAAATCCGATTCCGCCTGCACTTTTAGCGTCGAAACGATGTTATCAAGCTTCACCGTCGCGCTAAAATCCGTTGCCGCGCCTTTGACGTTTATCTTTTCGGTGTAGACGGTTGTGATGTTCTTCAAAACCGCAGCGGCTCCAATTACTTTTACCGAAGATGGGGATACCGTAACGCTTTGAATGGTATAGCCGTCCGCCGCCTCTCCCGACACCGCAGGGGTTATCGGAATGTAGGCAAGCTCCTTTTTGTCGAGCGAGACGGGAATCTTTTTGGACTTTACGATGACTTCAAGCGGTTCGAGCAGCGAAAGTTCGGGCGTCAGCGTAATGCCGACGGGAATTTGAACCGTTCCTTCTTCCGTATAATAGTTGAGGTTGAGCGATGCCGTGATGTTTGCCGGAACAATCAGCGGAACATATTCGGGTTTTGTGCGCACCTGCACTTTTACAAAAGGCGGCAGTTCGCTTACGGGCATCATCATGCCGTCGGCAATTACGTCGAGCGGCACCGTAATGGTCTTTGTTTCAATCAGCGTAATTTGGTGGAAGAGGTAAATGAGCATGGCGGCAACGATACACAGCGCTTTTGCAAGGATGTTGTCGCTTACTTTTTCAATCAACTTTTTTATGCTCATCGATGGTATCCTCCACATTTTGCGCGTCAGGCGTAATTTCAAGCAGATTTTCAAGAATTTTCGTAATTTCTTTAATCGAAAGGTTGTAATGCAGTTTTGAATCGTAGGCGAGGCTTATGGCCCCCGATTCTTCTGAAACGACGAGCACGACCGCATCCGACACTTCCGACAGGCCGAGCGCGGCTCTGTGGCGCGTTCCGAATGTTTTTTTGATGTCGTACTGTTCGCTCAACGGAAGGAAGCCGCCTGCGGCAAGGAGCTTTCCGCCTTGAATAAAGCAAGCGCCGTCATGAAGCGGCGTGTCCATCCCGAATATGGTTACCAAGAGGCTTGAAGACAAGTCCGCGTTTAATCGCGTACCGGTTTGCATAATGTCGTTGAGTTTGGTGTGCCGAATGAATACTGCAAGCATCCCGCGCTTTTGTTTGGAGAGCATTTCCGCTGCGATGAGCGCCGAATCGACATAGGTATGCTTTGAACGCTTCCCGAAGGCGAACCACTGATTCTGCCCGAGCCGGAGGAAGATTTTCCTGAGTTCCGGCTGAAAGACGATGGCAAAGCCGATGGCCAAAATGGGGGCCGCAAGATTCAAAAGCCACAGCAGGGTACCCAGATTCAGTCCGATTGCGACGGCATAAGCGAGCAGGACGATGATTGCAGCTTTGAGGATTTGAATGCCGTTTGTTTGGACGATGATTTTAAACGCTTTGTATAAGATAAAGGCCAAAATACCGACATCGATAATCGGTCTGACTATGCCGTAGGCTGCGATAAGACTGTCAACAGACTTCAAAATTTTATCCTCTGGAAGCGTCGGGCGCGTCCGCGTTACCGAATGTTCCGGCGCGTTTTATGTATGCAACGAAATATAACGCAAGACTTTAAGGCTATCAACCGCCTCTTTTACATCGTGAGCGCGGATGATTTTTGCGCCGTTTTGCACTGCGACAAGATTTGCCGTAATCGTACCGGCCAGCCGCTCAGGCGTTGCGCGGCCGGTAACGTCTCCGATAAAACTTTTTCTTGAAAGCGCCATGACGACCGGATATTTTCCGCCGCACAGTTGTCCGCACCGGCGGATCAAGGCTGCGTTTCCTGCCGTATCTTTCCCGAATCCGATTCCCGGATCGACAAAAATCTTTTCTTTTTTGATGCCGCGCTGTTCGGCAATCGCTGCGCGCGCGGTAAGGTAGCGGTCTACTTCGGAAAATACATCGCGATAGGCGGTGTTTTGCTGCATGGTCTTTGGCGTTCCCCGCTTGTGCATGAGGATAACCGGAATTTCAGCCTGCGCCGCAAGTTCAGGGAGGGCTGCGTCATCTTCTAGCGCGGAAATGTCGTTGAGGATGTCAGCTCCCGCTTCCAGCGCAGCCTGCATGACGGATGCTTTCCGCGTATCGACGGAAATCGGAATGTCCGATATGCGTCGGACGGCTTGGATGAGCGGAATGATGCGAGCCGTCTCTTCGTCCTCGCTTACGTATGCGCTGCCCGGCCGGCTCGATTCCCCGCCGATGTCAAGAATATCCGCTCCTTCTGCAATAAGACGCTGTGCGCGCTCAATGCCCCCGCGGCTTTCTTCCCAAAACGAATCCTTTGTCGCATTGATGATGCCCATGACAAACACGCCGAGCGGCGCGTCAAGCGTTCTTTCGCGTAAATGAAGCTGAGCCATATTTCCTCCTTATGGGAACCTCTAAAAACTTCAGTTTTTAGAGGTAACTTTGAAAATGCGATGTTGTAACTCGCGATAATCCAGAGAGTTACAACTCGTAGCAATCTCGAAAAAATCGCAAAAAGCGAGTTTTTCGAGATGCCCTTAATATTGAGAATATTGTTGCAGGCGGACGAGAAAATTTTAGCGCGTACTTTTTTCCGTATGCCGTTTTGATAGCAATGCTAAGGCTGCGGCTTTTAATGCTTCTGCATTTAAGCCTGCTTGCTCTAAAACCTCTATGCGGCTGCCGTGCGGGTAAAATTGTTCGGGAAAGGCTTTGATGCAAAAACGGCTGATTCCGGATTCGGCTAAGCGGAGGGCGAGATGCTCTCCGATGCCGCCGGGTAAAATGCCGTCTTCAACAATGATGATTGCATCATACGCGCAGGCGATGCTGATAAAATGCGCGGCGTCGAAGGGTTTTATGAAGCGCAGGCAGTAAATGTCTGCGTACACGTCTTGCAGCAAGAGGGCGCGGGCTGCGGTGAGCGTTTCAGGATACATTCCGCCGGTTGCCGCAAACAGGACGCGCATGGGCGCATTGTTGTCTTCAAATGGGACGGAAAGCGGCGGCGCAAACTCGGCTGCTGTAATAAAAATCCCCTGGCCGCTTTCTATCGGTGCGGAAAATGCAAGAAGCTCGCTTGGACAAGAGGCTTTGGGGTAGCGGATGATGACGGCCTGATTTTTGCATTTGGAGGAGCAGGCGTACGAAAGGCACTGCGATAAGTCAACTGCCGATGCCGGACTTAATATCTGCACATTCGGAATCGGGCGGAAGAGCGCAATGTCGAATATGCCCTGATGCGTTTCGCCGTCGTTCGGCACAGCTCCTGCGCGGTCAAGAATGAAAACCGCACGGATTTTTTGCAGCGCAATATCGTGAATCATCTGGTCGACGGCTCGTTGCATAAAAGTCGAATAGATGCAGACAATCGGCAACAGCCCGCCTTCTGCAAGACCTCCGGCAAATACCAGCGCGTGTTCTTCTGCAATGCCGACATCAAAAAAGCGCTCAGGATAGCGGCGGGCAAAACCGTCAAGCCCCGTCCCTTTGGCCATCGCAGCGGTGATGCAAACAATGTCGGAGCGCGATGCGGCGATTTTCAGCAGGGAATTGCTGAACGCTTCTGTAAAACTCTGCTTGTCGAATTTTTCGACGGAGCCGTTACTCGTGCTAAACGGCCCAATGCCGTGAAAGCGTTCGGGGTGGTCTTCGGCAGGACTGTAGCCCCGCCCTTTTTTCGTAACTACGTGTACGACGACGGGGCGATTCATGTTTTTGACGCGGCGGAAAACTTTTTCAAGCTCGCGCTCATCATGACCGTTGAGCGGCCCGGCGTATTCAAATCCCAGATCGACAAAAAGATTATTCGACAGGAGCAAGCCCTTTAAGCCGCGCTTGAAGCGGAACACGAATTTTGTCAGCAGCGGACTTAAAACCGGAATACGCCCGATGATAAAATCGATGGCGCGCCGGATCGATTGATAGGAGCTTGTCATGGTCAGGCGGCTTAGGTAACTGGAGAGCGCCCCGGTGTTCGCTCCGATTGACATACAGTTATCGTTTACAACGACAATCAAACGCTTTGCAAGCTGCCCTGCGTTCGAGAGCGCTTCGATGGCAAGCCCTCCGGTCAACGCGCCATCCCCGATGACGGCAACGACTTTGCCGTTTTTTTGGCGCAATTCCCATGCGGTCAACAGCCCCAGCGCAGAAGATATTGATGTTGATGCGTGCCCCGCGTCAAAAAAGTCATGTTCGCTTTCTCCTTTTTTCGTAAAACCGGATAGGCCGCCGAATTTTCTAAGCGAGGAAAAGCGCGCGTACCGTCCGGTTAAAAGCTTATGAACGTAGCACTGATGGCTGACATCCCACACGATTGCATCGCGGGGACTGTCAAAAACGCGGTGCAAGGCGATTGTCAGCTCCACAACGCCTAAATTGCTTGCTAGATGGCCGCCGTTTTTGCCGACCGTTTCAATAATGACGTTTCTGATTTCTGCCGCAAGTTCAGACAGCTTTTCGGGAGGAATGTTTTTTACGTCATGCGGCGAGTGAATGGCGGAAAGAATCGTAATAACTCCGGTAAAATTCCAAGCAAAAATGAAAAAAGACCGCGTCAGTTATCAACTATCGCGGTCTCCTCCGACATAAAGCAGCCTACGCTACTTTGACTTATGTCTGTTCCTTCTAAGCATCTTTTTACGCTTATGCGTCGCCATTTTCTGGCGTTTTCTCTTCTTTCCACACGGCACGGTAGGACTCCTTCATGCGATAAATTTTCGGTATTATCACAAAATGCCCTGCTTGCGTCAAGCGCGGTAAAAAGGCATCCGTTTTGCGTTGCTGAGCGGCGTAATGGATGCCGACAGAACGAGCGCGCTCAGGCTTTCTGCAGCAGGCGTTGCCATATTAACCTGTTCCGAAGCGGCGGTTTTCCGAAAAGGTCTATTGATTAAATCCTTTCTATACAATAGATTCCCGCACATGCGTAGGATTTTGCCGTTGATTTTTTTGAGCGCTGTTTTTTCTTTGCCGCTTTTTGCAGGCGGCCGCCGGGTGGAAAAGATTTTACTGTGGAAGGATGTGCCGCAGATGAAAAAATATAAAACCGTTTTGTATTATCATCCGCCGCTTCCTTCTGCGCCGGAGGAAAAATATGCCGCTGTCATTATTTGCCCCGGCGGGAGCTACCATCATTTGGGGCTGTATAATGAAGGCTTTGCATCGGCAACGTGGTTTGCCGAAAAGGGCGTTGCGGCCTTTACCGTGCGCTACCGGACGGCGCAGTGCGGCTTTCATGCGCCTGCCATGCTGCAAGACGTTCAGCGGGCGATTCAGCTGGTGCGCGAAAATGCGGAGGCATACGGTATCGATGAACATAAAATCGGCCTGATTGGATATTCGGCGGGCGGCCATTTGGTTACGATGGCGGCGGCCTTTCATGAATCGCACGATGAACTTGCCGCGCTCGGAATTGCGCATTCGGCCAGTCTGCGTCCTGATTTTGTAATTCCCGTCTATCCGGTCGTAACAATGCGGGGGGAACTTGCGCATCGTTGGTCGCAAAAGAGTTTGCTCGGCAAAGCGCAGACTGCGGAACGGCAGCTTGAGTTTTCGATGGAAGCGCAGATTCCTTCTGATATGCCGCCGACATATATCGTTGCGTGCAAGGATGACCGCGTTGTCGATTACCGGAACAGCGTAATGCTTTACGAAGCGGCCAAAGCGAAAAACGCAAACGTGGAGCTAAAGCTATATGAGCGCGGCGGACACGGATTCGGGATGCTTTCCGGCACCGCATTTATGCGCGCCTTTCATTGGAATGAAGAAATGCGGCGCTGGCTTGAAGCCGTGCTTGCCGAACGCTAAACAAGCCGCAGGTTTTTCACTTTTCCGCTTGGTTCAACCGCTTATGCTATCTTTTGGTATGAGACCTGTTCGATAACTGTGTTTCCGAACAGGTTGACGAGTTCTAAATCGCGCAAATGGCACGATTTAGAACAGCGCATTTCAAAAAGACACGGAAGAATCCGAACCGTTTTAATAGATGCGCCTATGCGCAATTTCGGTATAATTGACTAGAAGCGTCCGCTGTAATAAGATTGCGCATTGTGTTATTTCGATATGGTACTGACAAAAATGGGCGTCCGGTCAAAAAGGCGGTGGTATATACGCAAGAAGAACACGGCATTTGCCGCGCGCAGATTGACAGCGATGCCGAATACATTATTGCGCGGCTTCGTGATGCGGGAAATGCCGCCTATATTGTCGGCGGCGCCGTGCGCGATCTCCTCGGCGGCGCAGTTCCGAAAGATTTTGACATTGTAACGG
This sequence comes from uncultured Treponema sp., assembly GCA_963539665.1. Classification (GTDB taxonomy): domain Bacteria; phylum Spirochaetota; class Spirochaetia; order Treponematales; family Treponemataceae; genus Treponema_D. Next base: position 3,351 of record CAUTOX010000039.1, on the reverse strand, counting down.
ATGCAACCCCTTCTCGCATCAAGCGTCTTTTTAAGAATTCCCGCATTATCGGCAAGCGTTTCCGGATTGTGCATGTTTTTTTCGGCCCAAAAATCTTTGAAGTAAGTACATTTCGCTCTAATTCCGAAGGTTCTACCGGCAATAATTTTGGAACAATTGATGAGGATGTGATGCGGCGGGATTTTACGCTCAACGCCCTTTACTATGACCCGATGCAGGAACAGGTTATCGATTACGTTGGCGGTATGCGCGACATAAAAAAGCATATTTTGCGTCCGGTTATCCCGCTTGACCGCATTTTTACAGAGGATCCGGTGCGTATGCTCCGCGCCGTCAAGTATTCGGCCAAAACGGGGGCGCGGATGTCGTTTGCGCTGCGCCATAAAATCCGTCATTGCGCCAGTATGCTCGGAGAAATATCCTCGTCTCGCCTGACTGAGGAGCTGCTGAAAATTATAAACAGCGCGCACGCATACAAGATTATCGAAGAAGCGTTGAATACCGATTTGTATATGTCGCTGCAGCCGGCGGCAAGCGCCTTGATGTATGCCGATAAGAAATTCGAGCGCAATTATATGGAGAGTATTGAAAAACTTGATGCGCTTGCGCATTCTGAGCCTGATGCGCGGCTTGGGAAAAAGCTCGTCTTTCTTATTAAAGATTTTATTTTAACGCTCACGGACTGGCAGAAGGAGCTTGAATCAAAAACGCCGCCGCGCGAACTATACGGCCGGACGTGGAAAGAGTGCCGGAACTTCGTTCTCCCGATGAACCCGCAGCGGACGGAACTTGAATATGCTGTCAAATCCGTTTTACAAGAACTCGGTATTCCGCTCAAAGCGATGCGAAGAGAGCGTCGGCCGAGCGGAACGCGGCAATAGCAATTCTTTTTAATTTCATTTCAATATCGCCGCGCCGCTTCTGTATAAAATCATGCCGGAAAAACTTCCCGCAACGAATGGGGGCAGGCGCAAAGTGGGGCGAGGGGAGGCTGGCTGCCGTTTGGGGGAGCCTGTTTCGATGGAGCCGAGTGCGCTTTTCCTCCGTTTATAAAAAAATCCCGCCTTATTACAGGCGGGATTTTTTTAGCGCGTACGCTTTTATTTATTCAAGCGAGCTTCAAGGTCATCAAGACAGGCGGTAAGCTCTTTCGGCAAGTGAGCGCCGAATTTCGGATAGTGCTTTTCGCGGATATCCGCAATTTCTTTTTTCCAGCCTTCAACGTCAACGGCAGTAAGAGCCGCCATATTCTTTTTGTAGCTGTCGCTTAAGCCGTCCGTATTGATAGCGCCATCTTTCGGCATATAGCCGATCGGCGTATCGACAAAGTTGTCTTTTCCATCGCAGCGGTCGAAAATCCACGCAAGAACGCGGCTGTTTTCGCCGTAGCCCGGCCACATAAAGTTGTCGTCGGAGTCTTTTCGGAACCAGTTGACGTAAAAAATCTTCGGCAGTTTATCGTCCGTCGATTTTGTACCGATGTTGATCCAGTGCTGGAAATAGTCGCCCATATTGTAGCCGCAGAACGGCAGCATTGCGAACGGATCGCGGCGGACTTGTCCAACTTCATCGGAAATAACGGCAGCCGTAACTTCTGAGCCGACGATTGATCCGAGGAATACGCCATGATTCCAGTTACGCGCCTGATGCACAAGCGGAACTGTTGACGGACGGCGGCCGCCAAAGAGGAACGCGCTGATCGGAACGCCTTTCGGGTCTTCCCAGTTCGGCGCAATGCACGGGCACTGAGCGGCAGGAGCTGTAAAGCGGGCGTTCGGGTGCGCAAGGCACTGCGTTTTGTCTTTCGGACTCTTATCGTTTGCAGGCGCGGCTTTTTCTTCTCCGTGCCAGTCAACGACTTTTTCGCCTTTCGGCGCATATCCGATTCCTTCCCACCACACGTCGCCGTCATCAAGAACACAGTTTGTAAAAATCGTATTCTTTTCCGCGGCGCGCATCGCGTTGTAGTTTGATTCGTCGGAGGTTCCCGGCGCAACGCCGAAAAATCCGTTTTCAGGGTTAATCGCGTACAGTCTGCCGTCTTCGCCGAATTTCATCCATGCAATATCGTCGCCGACCGTCTCAACTTTCCAGCCAGGGAGCGTTGGACGGAGCATTGCAAGATTCGTCTTTCCGCAGGCGGACGGGAACGCGCCGGTGATATATTTGACTTCGCCGGCTGGGTTTGTCAGTTTGAGGATGAGCATGTGTTCGGCAAGCCAGCCTTCATCGCGGGCAAGAACGGATGCAATGCGGAGCGCAAAGCATTTTTTTCCGAGCAGGGCGTTTCCGCCGTAGCCTGAACCATACGACCAAATCATCCGCTCTTCCGGAAACTGGCTGATGTATTTATTTTCCATGTCGGCGCACGGCCAAATGCCGTTATCTTTTTCACCGTTGTTGAGCGGTTTTCCGACGGAATGGAGACATGGAATCCACTCTCCGTCCGTGCCGAGATTTTCCAAAACTTTCGTGCCGACTCTCGTCATAATGTCCATATTGCAGACAACGTAGGCGGAGTCGGTTACTTCAATGCCGTTTTTGCCGATTGATGAGCCGACCGGCCCCATGCTGAACGGGATGACGTACATCGTGCGCCCGTGCATACAGCCCTTGTAGAGCCCCTTCATCGTCGCTTTCAATTCATTTGGATCAATCCAGTGATTTGTCGGGCCGGCATCGTCTTCCTTTTTTGACGCAATGTAGGTGCGTCCTTCGACACGGGCCACGTCCGACGGCAGCGAGCGGAACAAAAAGCTATTGGGCTTTTTGGTAAGCGGAGTGGCAAGACCGGCATCCACCATCTCTTTCATCAATCTGTCGTATTCGGCAGTGGAGCCGTCGCACACATAAACGCTATCCGGTTCGCACATCGCAATACATTCTTCAACCCATGCCTTGATTCCGGCATGTTTAATGTCGTTGATTGTCATTTTATTCTCCTGTCGGGAAAACCCATTTTTTAGTCGGTAAAACTATACAACAGTTTTCGCATATATTCAATTAAAGATTTTTTCCGCTATACGGAGCCAAACTATATGGAAGAAAGTATTTGATTTTCTATATCCGCTTAATTGGCTCGCGGCATTTTAAAATGCATCCATAAATCTATCTATTGTACAGTCCGTCTATTTTCGATAAATTCGCCGCATGAAACTTTATTCAAAAAATCAAATGGTTGCTGTTACTGCGGCGGCGGTTATCGTTGCGGGAGCGGCGGGCGCTGCAATTCCTTCTATATATAGTAAACTCCGTGGGGGGACGGCGGACGCGCACACGCAAAACACGCTGCAAGGGTCTTCCATAGATACCGGCGATTCCAGTCAATCTTTTGTGCAGCAAGAAGAATAC